>NZ_JNIV01000040.1 GCF_000701405.1 Deinococcus marmoris DSM 12784 | reverse complement strand
TGCCTGCCGAGTTTCCCGCACCAGGACGCGATTGATCGCCTCCCATGAACCGTCAGCTTCAAAACGGCGAAAGTACGAATACACCGTCTGCCACGCTGGAAAGTCATGCGGCAGGTTTCTCCAGGCAATGCCGCCCTGCAAGACGTACATGATCGCGCACAGCACCTCGTAGAGATCGACCGTGCGTGGCCGCCCTCCTGGCTTGGCAGAGGGGAGGAGTGGTTCGAGCCGCTTAAACTGGGCTTGGGTCAGGTCCGACGAGTAAGGCTTGCGTTTCACACCTCAAGCTTGCCACCGGGTCTGACCCTTTATAAACGCGCTCTAAGGTTTTTTTGGTTGGCGTGAAGGTGGAGCGAAGCAAAGTTCTGGGGCTTTTTGCTCCCTCTCCCCTTGCGGGGGAGGGTTGGGGAGGGGGGTCCACCGGGCAGGCCGAAGAAAAACGCAAGTCCGCTTGGCTTTTCCCGCTCACCCCTCACCCCGGCGGCACCGGGTTTCTCGGATTCAGCCCCGGAATCGGCACGGCCACGCCGCCCACCTGCGTGATCCCAGGCGGGACTTCCACGTTTTTGATGTCGTGCGGCAACTCGCGCAGCAGGCCGATCTCGCGGCAGGCGGCCTGTTCGCGGTAGAGGCCCACGGGCACGCTCTGACGGCCATCCGGGTCACCGATCCAGACGGCCATCGCGTACTGCGGGGTCACGCCCGCGCACCACATGTCGTTGATGTCGTCGGTGGTGCCGGACTTCGCGCCCAGCGGCATGTTCTGGCCGTTCAGGCGCTGAAAGAAACTGGGGCGCAGGAACTGGACGTGTCCGGCAGAATCGCCCACCGCCCCCGTCAGCATGTCAAAGGTCTCGTACGCTACCACCGGGTCCCACAGCGGCTGACAGTCGCGGCGGCGCAGGGGCAGCGGTCTGTCGTTCGCGCCGTAGACCTCGGCCAGCAGATGCGGCTGGCACAGCGTCCCGCCGTTGGCGAAGCTGCCGTACGCCGCCGCCACCGTCAGCGGCGAGGCCCGGAACGTTCCCAGCGCCGGGCTGGAGCGGTTGGCGCTGTCCTCCTGATAGTTCACGCCTGCCAGGACTTTCCGTAGTGCTGCTTCCCGCCCGGTCCCCACCTGCACGGCCACCGTGTTCAGGCTGCGGGCGTTGGCCTCACGCACGGTGACGGCGCGGCCCAGGAAGGTGCCGGAATTGTTGGCGATGGCCTGCGAACCGTAACGGGTGGCTGTATCCGTGAAGGTGGAGAACTGGTTGAGGTCCCCGTCCCCGGTGCCGAAAGCCGTGGCATACAGGAGCGGCTTGACCGTGCTGGCCACCGGGCGCTGCGCGTAGGCCGCCCACTGCCGCCCGGCGTCGCTGCTCTCGTTGCCGCCCGTACTGCTGGCAAGAGCCACGATGCCGCCGCCGCGCACGTCCACCACCGCTGCGCCCTCTGCGATACCGGGTGGACGTGGGCCAGTCGCACCCTCGCCGCTCACGCGCCGCGACAGTTCGGCCTGCGCCCGCGCGTCAATGGTCAGAACTACACGGCTGACCTTGCTGGGATTCAGGCCCGCCGCCCTCAGCTCGCGCCGCACCAGTTCCTGCATGGCCCACACGGGTTCGGGATCGTTGCGGTAGTCGGGATTGCGCGTGGCGCTCACGATCCGCAAATCGCCGCCACTGCCCGCGTACTCGGTGCGCCACAGCCGGGGCTGGAGGGGGACGGAAGCTGCCGCCAGATAATCGTTCTCCGAAATCAGGCCGTGGGAGCGCAGGATTCGCAGGGTCAGCAGTTGCTGAGAACGCATCCAGCGAAAGCGGGCGGTGGCCGTTTCGGGCGGGGTGTCCGCCGCCACCAGATAACGCCCTGGCGCGGGCAGCAGGCCCACCAGAAAGGCACTCTGGGCCAGATTCAGGTCTGCCGGGTCCACGCCAAAGACCGCCCGTGCCGCGTCGTACACGCCCTTGCGCTGGCCGATGCCGATCCACGGCAGGCTGTTGACGCTCATTGCCAGCACCTCGGGCCGTCCGTAGCGCAGGGTAACCAGGGGGGCCAGCACGAACTCGGTGGCCTTGCGCGCCATCACCAGCCCCAGCCCGCGCCGCTGCGTGTCGTAGTCAAAATGCCCGGCCAGCACGTTGTTCTTCAGCAGTTGCATGGTCAGCGTGCTGCCGCCCGCGCCGCTCAGCAGGGCGCGGGGCAGGCGGCCCAGGTCCACGCCGGAGTGCGAGAAGAAACGCACGTCTTCCTTTGCCACGTAGGCCAGCAGGAACGCCTGCGAAACCCCGGTCAGCGGCACGCTCAGCGACTCGCGGCACGGCACGGCGTTGGTGGTCTGGCCCTCGCGGCAGTGGTCAATCACGCCCAGCGGCTGCCCCCGGCGGTCCTGAACTTCAATGGGCCGCAACTCCGAGCGCAGGTTCCACACGCGGGTAAAGGACCCGGTACTCCACGCGCCCGCCACACCCAGCCCCATCATTCCCAGCGTCAGCACGCCCACGGTGGCCAGCCCCGCCCGCAAAGTGCGCCGCAGCGTCCAGCGCGATTTGGGGCGCTGTACGAACGGCGTGCGCGGCCAGGGATTGCGCCAGAAGGTGAGCTTTTGCTTCAAGCTGTTCTGTCTCATGTTCACGGCCTTAACGGGCCACGTCGGTGACGCCCGCCGCCGCCGAGCGGAACTGCCAGTCGCGGGCCACGCTGTTCCACAGGCCCGACGCGCCCACCAGAATCACCAGCGCCGTGCCCAGCACCGCCAGTCCGGTGACCGCCCCGGCCCAGCTCATGGCCGGACGGGGGCCGCGTGGGGGGCGGTTGGCCTTCCTCGCCTTCTCGGGTCTGGGAGCCTCCCGCGCCGCACTGGCCCTGGCTGCACCGGGCAGCCCCACCGACGGCAGACCGGAGGAATACGGGCGGGGTTTGCGGACGAAACTCATCGGTAAAGGATAGGGGGGGTGCATGAGATGGTGCATCACACCAAAGAGTGAGCAAGTGGGGGTTAATGGCAGTCTCCGACTCTGACCTCCCGGCCCTGACTTCCCGCTGATTTGCCTGGGCAGAGGCGCGGTTATGGTGGGTCAATGAATCTCACTCCCCGCGTCCTGATCCTCTGCACCCACAATTCGGCCCGCTCGCAGATGGCCGAGGCACTGACCCGCGCGGCTGCCGGGCGCGTGGGCCTGCCGCTGGACGTGCATTCGGCGGGAACCGAGGCCACCCGCGTCAAGGACGAGGCCCGCACCGTCATGGCCGAACTGGGCCTGAGCCTGGAAGCCCACACCAGCAAGACGCTGTGGGACGTTCCCGACGCACAGAACTTCGATTACGTGATCACCGTCTGCGACTCGGCGGATGCGGCGTGTCCGGCGTATGGGGGCCAGACGACGCGCCTGCACTATCCCTTTCCCGATCCCTCGGGCGAATCGCTGGAGCGCTGGCGGAGTGTTCGTGACGCGCTGGCGGTGCAATTCGGAGCGTTTGTGGAGGCTTTGAGGGGGGGTGAGCCGGTTCCGGCTGGCGTGCAGCCCATCTGAGCAGGAGCGGTGAGAGCTTCCATCACCTCCGGGCATTCAGACCGGCCTACACTCTGGACATGACCCCCGCGACATTGACCCTGCCCCACCGTCTGCGCGAACAGTTTCCCCCGCTGGCTGCGGGCCGCGCGTATCTGGACAACGCGGCGGGCGGGCTGCTGCCCCTGCGTGCCATTGAAGCGATCACCGCTCACCTGATGCGCTACGGCGCAACCAACGCCATGCCTGGGCACCTGCCGGGAGCCGAGATTCTGGCCCTCAAACACCGGGCGCGCGCGGCCACCGCCCTGTTCCTGAACGCCCAGCCCGAGGATGTGGCGCTGGCGCAGAGCGCCACCGCGCTGGCCTTCCGCCTGTCCGCCGCCTTCGCCCGGTTGTGGGGGCCGGGGGACGAGGTGATCGTGTCGGGCCTGGAACACGAGGCCAACGCCAGCCCCTGGCGCGAGCTGGAGCGCGTGGGCGTGACCGTGAAGGTCTGGCACGCCCGCCCGCCGGAAATGCGCCTGCACGCCGACGATCTGGCGGAACTGCTCTCGGATAAAACGCGTCTGGTGTCGGTGACGGCGGCCAGCAACGCGCTGGGCGTCACCGTGGATATTCCCGCCGTGGCGGCCCAGGTGCGTGCGGCAGGTGGCTGGACGATGATAGATGCCGTCCACGCCGCGCCGCACACGCTGCCGGACGTACAGGCGTGGGGCGCGGATTTCGTGATGTTCAGCCCCTACAAGGTCTTCGGCCCACATCTGGGGGCACTGTGGATCAGGCCCGAACACCGCGCCCACCTGCCCTGGCCCAAGCTGAGCTTTGTGCCGGACGGCGACATCACGGGCATTGAACACGGCACGCCGCAGTACGAACTGCTGGCCGGCTGGCTGGGAACGCTGGATTACCTGCGCGAGCTGGGGGAGTCGGAAGAGTTGACGCGGGCCGCCCTGGTGTCCGCCTACGCGCGGATTGCCGAACTGGAAAAGCCGGTGGCCGAGCGCCTGATCTCCGGGCTGGCGGGGATGGAAAACGTGACCCTCTACGGCCCGCAGGACATGACGGGCCGGGTGGGAACGGCGGCCTTCCGCGTGGACGGCGAATCTGCTGATCAGACTGCTGCCCGCCTGACCGCTGCCGGGGTGGATGTGGCAGCGGGGCATTTCTACGCCGTGCAGCCCCTCAAGGACCTGGGCCTGTACCCCGAGGGCGTCGTGCGCGTCAGCATCGCGCATTACACGACTCTGGAGGATGTGGAGCGGCTGCTGGCAGGGATTTGAGGGCGGAGAAAAAGGCGGCATTTGGCATTCTGTTTGTGGTAGTGGCCTGCTCGGTGGCCCCCTCACCCTTCCGTCGCTGCGCTCCTCCCTCCCTCTCCCACGAGGGTAGAGGGGAAGGCATCAAAACTAAGCGTCTAGAACGCTATTCAACTCATCCCTGAACCCTTTCGCCGCCTCCACACTGGCTGCCACATCCAGCCCGTCCGCGTACTGCACGCCCCGGCTGGCGCTGGCGAGTGCGCCCGTACCGCCCGTGTGAAATGCCCCCTGTAAATCGGCGGCGGCGGCCCCCTGTGCGCCCAGCCCAGGCAGCAGCAGCAGCGCACGCGGCATCAAGGCACGGAAGGTGGCGAGGTCCGCCGCGTGCGTCGCGCCCACCACCGCACCGACGCTGGCGTATTCGCCCTCTGGTTCCTGTGCGTTCAGGCGGGCCACCTCCACCGCCACCCGTTCGCTCACGCCGCTGCCCTGCAAGTCGGCCTGACCAGGATTGCTCGTCTTGACCAGCACGAACACCGCGCCGCCGTTTTCCTGCGCCGTGTCCACGAAGGGGGTCAGCGTTTCAAAACCCAGAAAGGGATTGACCGTCAGCGCCGCCCCTGCGTGCCGCCCGGTCAGCCACGCCCGCGCATAGGCCCCCGCCGTGCTGCCGATGTCGCCGCGTTTGGCGTCCAGCAGCACGGGCAATCCCAGCGTGCGGGCGGCGGCGCAGACCTCTTCCAGAATACTGAAGCCTTTCAGCCCCAGCGCCTCGTAAAAGGCAAACTGCGGCTTGATACAGGCGGCATACGGGGCGCACGCCTCCAGCACCTCCAGCGTGTGGGCTTTCAGGTGGGCGGTGTTGCGGTAGGCGTCCCGGCGCGGGTCCAGGCCCACGCACAGGCGGGTGTTCAGTCGGCGGGTGCGCTCGGTGACGGCCTGGGCAAAGGTGAGCATCGTGGCGAGGGTAACACTTGCCGGTGTCCAGGGGTCAAAGGGTCTGAGAGTCTAAGGGCTGAAAAGACAGTCTGGGAGAGCCTTGTTGTTCCTTTGGGGGGCCACAGGTAATGCAGGTGATTCCTGGCTGTTCTCCATTAACCGTCAACCTTCCCCCATCAACCCTCACCCCAGCATTTCCCGCGCCACACGCACCAGTTCCGCGTTGTTGGCAGCCGCAAAGTCGCCGGGCAGCAGCAGGGTGTCCTCCAGGCCGATGCGGGCGCTCAGGCCGCGCCGCGCCGCCTCGCGCAGCAGGGGCCAGGCACTCTCGCCCAGGCCGTGCAGCACGGTGGGCTTGTCCAGATCGGAGGCGTCCAGCAGGGCGAACATCTTCCCTAGCTCAGCCTTGTAATCGCGGATGGGTTTGTCGGGCATTTCCAGCAGGAGGCGCAGCACCTCGTCACGCCG
This sequence comes from Deinococcus marmoris DSM 12784, assembly GCF_000701405.1. Lineage (GTDB taxonomy): Bacteria > Deinococcota > Deinococci > Deinococcales > Deinococcaceae > Deinococcus > Deinococcus marmoris. The sequence continues at coordinate 33,360 of NZ_JNIV01000040.1, read as the reverse complement.
GGGCCAGTCCAGAAATCCCCGCACCGCGTCCGCCGTCCACAGTCCCGCCTCCACGCCAATGCCGCGTTCAAGCAACAGTTCGGCCAGTTCGGGGGATTGCTCCTCGTGCCAGTTGACGGAAACGAAATCGGGCAGCACCGTCCAGGCGCGGACGGCAGCCAATCTTTTTTCCGAATCCGGCAGAATCCACCAGCCGCTGGAGATGCCCACGGGAACGCCCGGACACGCGGCGCGCACGGCGTTCAGCGCCTGCGCGGCGTCTTCTGCATCCAGACTTTCCGCCCCCGCCGCATTCCGGGGGTGCAGATGCAGGGCGTCCGCGCCAGCCTCCACCGCCTCATGCGCCGCCCCGGCCAGTTGCTGGGGCGTGACGGGAATTCGGGGATGCTCGTCGGGGGTCCGGTTGCCGTTCAGGGCCGCTTTCAACACCCCGTTACTGTAAAGCCTGCTAGCTTTCCGCATGACCTTTTCCATCGTGGGGCGCGACGCGGCAACCGGGGACATCGGCGTGGCGGTGGCCAGCAGGTTTCTGGCGGTGGGCGCGCTGGTGCCGTTCGTGTGGGCGGGCGTGGGTGCGGTGGCCACCCAGAGTTATGTCAATCCCAACTTTGGCCCCGAGGGGCTGCGCCTGCTGGCGGAGGGCCTGTCACCCCAGGAGGTCAGTGCCCGTTTTCAGGCCGAGGATTCCGGCATCGCCCAGCGCCAGTTCGGCATCGTGAGCGCGGACGGGCAGAGCGTGACCTTCACTGGCCCGCAGTGCCACGCCTGGGCCGGGGGAATGGCCGGGGTGGACGTGGCGATTCAGGGCAACATCCTGACCGGACCGGAGGTGGTCCCAGCCATGCACGCGGCCTGGAACGCGGCGGCGGGCCAGCCCCTGCCGCGCCGTCTGCTGGCCGTGTTGCGTGCCGGGGACCGTGCGGGCGGCGACAAACGGGGCCGCCAGTCCGCCGCGCTGCTGTGTGCCGGGCCGGGCCGGGGGTATGGCGGTCTTACGGACGACTGGGTCAACCTGCGCGCCGACGATCACGCCGAACCCTGTGCCGAGCTGGAGCGCCTGCTGGACACCTTTGACCTGCTGTTCGGCAGGCCAGCGCAGACGCGTGAACTGACCGCCGGGGAATTGAAGTGGCTGCGTGCCCTGCTGATTCGCCAGGGCCACGCCTCCAGCCTGCCGGACGGTTCCTGGGAGGCCGCCACCGAGGCCGCCGCGTGGGCGCTGTACGGCACCGAGAATCTGGAAGAGCGCTGGGTGGCGGGTGGGTGCTTTGATCCGGTGGCGCTGGATTACCTGCGCGAACACTTCCAGGGCTGAGACCGACTCCGCTGAAATCATCTGCACAGGCGGTTTGATCTGGCGGATGCGAGAAACAGCAGGGCAGGGTGGGTTCCGGGCGTGCGGCAAAAGCCCTGGCACTTTCCCGGTTTGTTGGTGAAGCAGACGGAATCCGTATCAGATGCGGCCCCTCCGCCCCGCATCTGCACTAAACTCCCCGGATGCGCCTCTCGGCCACCGACGTGTACGCTTTTCAGGCCCTGGGTTTCCTGGGGACCCACTACCAGGGGACAGGGGACGCCACGCGCTGGGTGTCCAGCGAGGAAATCAGCGAGGCCACCGGGGTTCACCGCCCGTATCTGGTGCGAATCCTGGCGGCGCTGGGCAACAAGGGCGTGGTCAAGAGCAAGAAGGGCATCGGCGGCGGCTATGCGCTGGCCCGCAAGGCTGCGCTGATCAGCCTGTGTGAGGTGGTGCGCGCCATTGACGGCCCGGTTGCGCCCCTGAGCTGCATCAGTCTCAACTGGCACGAGTCCTGCCCGGAGGAGGACCGCTGCCACGCCCGCGCCACGGTCTATACCCGTATGCGCGACGCCATGCTGGGCGTGTTGCAGGAGTTCAGCGTGGCCGATCTGGTGACCGACGCGCGCCAGGGCGTCAGCTACGGCCACTGTCTGGGGCATCTGCTGAAGCCGAACGCCTGAGAAAATACGAAAAACGGTGTGCGGGACGCTGTTCAAGCCGTCCCGGCGCACCGTTTTTTGCCGACGTTTACTTCAGATAAGGCGTGAACCGGCCCAGCGTGGCTGCGTCCGGGCTGGTAGACGAGCGCACCACCTGATTGCCACCGAAGACCAGCAGCAGGCGGCCCGCCGCGTCCGCCGAGGCATTCAGCGTTCCCTGCTTCGCGGTATACGGCCCGGTCAGCACGGCCTGCATGGTGTTCAGGTCAAAGACCAGCGCCGCGCCGCTTAGGGCGGGACCGTCGGCCTTCACGCCGCCCAGCGCGGTCACGAAGGCGCTGTTCACGTTCAGGATCACGCGCGGCGCACTCAGGTTCTTGAAGCGGGCGTCGTTGTAGGTCACGCCCCCCGTGGCGGTCACGGTGGAGGACTTGAGATCGTAGACCACCTGCGCCGCCCGCAGCGTTCCGCCCTGTTTGGTGGTCAGGACGGCGTTCTGGGCGGTCAGAACCTTGCCGGGGTTCAGGGTCATGGCCCCGGCCACCAGTTTCAGGCCGCCCTTGCTGTCGGTGGCAGTGCCGCCCTGCGGGAGTTCGGTGACGCCGGTTTCCAGATTCAGGTTCTGGGGGCCGCGTGGCGTGACGTTCAGCCCGCCGAAGTTCACGGCCTGTGCGCCCGTGAACGGACTTAGGGTCAGCAGGCCCAGGGTTGCAGTGCCCAGTGCAGTGCCCAGCAAAGAGGAGGAGAATTTCATCCTCTCACCGTAACGGCCCACGCCTGAGCGGCGTGAGGGGCGCGGTCAGATCCACTTCAGGTGCCCCCGCGCCCTCCCCGCGCTCTCATGGGGTTTCAATCGCTGGTCAGGACGGGGGCGTTACACTCCGGGACAGTGATCTCCTCGTTTCTCCTGTCCATTGCGTTCCCACTCCGCCGGGGTGCGGCGCGTTCTTTCCGGCTTCTTCAGATCGTCGCCCTGCTGTGTGCCTTTCTGGCCTTGCCCCGCGCCGACGCCGCCCCGCGTGTGGGATCGCACGACGGCTACACCCGGCTGGTGTTCGACCTGCCGGGCAACGCCACGTCCAGGGTCAGCGCGGCGGGGCGCAGCGTGACCGTCAAGCTCAGTGTCAGGCTCAGGGCCGAGCAGGGCGTGCTGAAGGCGGCGGGCGTCACGGCCTACGCGGTGGCGGGCGGCACGGTCACGGTCACCCTGTCGGGGAATGGCAGCGCGGCAAAGACCAGAGTCAGCGTGCTGCCCAGGAGTGGCGCGGCGGCGGCCCGGCTGGTGATCGACGTGCCCACCTCTGCCGCCGCGCTGGCGTCCAGGCCGGCGGCGGTGACCAGGCCCGTGGCCACGGCCACCGTGACCCGCCCCCGCGTGGTGCTGGATGCCGGACACGGCGGCGGCGACTCGGGCATGGTCAGCCGGTGGGTCAAGGAGAAGGACGTGACCCTGGACGTGGCCCTGCGAACCCGCGCCGAACTGATCAAGCACGGCGTGGACGTGGTGATGGTGCGTACTGCCGACAACTGGCTCAGCGCTGACAAGCGCAGCGATCTGGACGCCCGTTCGCGGCTGGCCACCACTGGCCGGGTCAGCGCGTACATCAGCATTCACGTCAATGCGGGCGGAGCGTCGGCACAGGGCATCGAGACGTTTTACTTCGGGCAGCCGCCTGTGGGGGGCAACAGCCGCGCCGTCCTGGAAAACGGCGGCGGCAGCGTGGGCCAGGAGCTGACCCGGCAGGCGGCCAGCAGCGCCCAGAACCTGCTGGGCGACATTCTGGCGCAGGCCAAGCTGTCGTTCTCGCGCCAACTGGCCCAGAAGGTGCAATCTCGGCTGTTGCAGTACACCGGGGCCGTCAACCGGGGCGTCAAGACCGACGCCTTTTACGTGATCCGCAACCCCACCACCCCCGCCATCCTGACCGAGATCGGCTTCGGCAGCAGCCCCACTGAGGGACCCCGGCTGGCAACTCCCGCCTACCGCGAGAAGATCGCGCAGGGTCTGGCGCGGGCCATTCTGGATTTCCTGAACACGCAGTAGGCGTCAGGGAGAGGCTCTGAGATCAGGGCTTCCCTCCGATCTTCCGCAACTGCACCCCGTACACGCCGTTCACGTCCTCGCGCCAGGCCAGCACGATTTCACCGTCCGGCAGTACCGCGAGGCTGGGTGCGCGGGCGTCTTTGCGGGGGTCCAGATTGATCACGCCGGAATCCTGCCAGCGTCCACCATTCCAGCGGGCCAGGTGAATCTGGCCGACGCCGGAGCGTTCCTCCACCCAGGCCAGCACCGGCTGCCCGCCTGCGTCCAGCGCCAGGGCCGGGCCAGAAGCGTAATTCGCACTGACGGGGCCGCCCAGCGCCTGCCACTGTTGCCCGTCCCAGCGCGAGACGTACAGCGCGTCCTTGCCGTTCAGGTCTTCCAGCCACGCCACGGTGGGCTGTCCCTGGGCGTCCAGCTTGAGGCGGGTGGCGGCCAGATAGCGGTCCGGTGTGCGGTTGAGGCTGCCGCCCAGCGCTTCCCAGACCGTGCCGTTCCAGCGCTTCACAAAGACATTGCTGGCCAGTACCTCGCCCTGAAGCCACGCCACCACCGGCTGCCCCGCCGCGTTCAGGGCCAGCGCAGGCGTGCGCGAGAAGACGCTGATCGTGTTGAAGGCCGGGCTGCGGTTCCATGTCTTTGTCGCCGCATCCCAGCGGCGCACGGTCAGGCGGCTGCCGTAGGGGGTGCGCAGGGTCTCGCCCCAGGCCAGCACGGGTTCGCCATTCTGCGCCACCACCGAGCGGGTGCGGGCCGCGTAGGGCAGATCGTCGCCCAGATAGCGCGGAAACCAGTCGGTCCAGTTTCCATCCTGATACGCCCGGAAGACCACCACGTCGTTGTCGCCGTAATTCTCGTTCCAGACCATGATCGGCGTGCCCTGCCCGTCCAGCGCCAGATCCATGTTGGAGGCGGGGCGCGGCACGTCGTAATTCAGCACGCCGCCGGGCAGGCCGCCGCGCAGGGGTTCCCAGCCGCCCCCCGCATTGCGCCAGACCCGCACCTTGCGCGACTCGTACATGCCCTTGCCGCTGTCGGCCTGCCCCGCGTCGTTCAGCAGCGCCAGCACGAGGGAGCCGTCCGGGGCGGCGGCCAGTTGCAGTTCGCGCAGCGGACGCGCAGCCTCGGCGGGGGGCGGCGCTAGAGTTTGAAAACTTGAGGTCTGGACGGCCTCGCTGCCGCCCGCTTGGGCACTGGACAGCAGGGCGGCGCACAGGAGGATCAGGTGGGGGTGTGCAGCGGGTCTGGACATGGGGAGGCCTCCAATGGAGCGGGCGTCGGGGAAGGGTGCGGCCCATTTTGCGCTCCGCTGTCCTTTGAAACAATGCTGTGCCCAAAAACAATGCAGCGGCCCCCCGGCCCCTCGCCCGCGCACTATCCTCTGGGCCATGCGCGTCGTCCTGAAACTCGGCACCAGCGTCCTGACGGCGGGGGGAGACCGCCTGAGCCGCCCGCGTCTGGTGGACCTGATGCGCGGCATGGTGGCGGTGCAGGCCGCCGGGCATCAGGTGGTGCTGGTCAGCAGCGGCGCGGTGCTGGCGGGCTGGGAGGCCCTGGCCTTTCCGCCGCGTGACCGTACGCTGGCCGAGAAACAACTGCTGGCGGCGGTGGGCCAGGGCCGCCTGATGCACCTGTACGCCCTGCTGGCCGAGCTGTACGGCGTGAACGTGGCGCAGGTGCTGCTGACCGCCGACGATTTTCGGGACCGCACCCGCTACCTGAATGCCCGCACCACCCTGGACGCCTGCCTGAGCCGGGGCGTGCTGCCGATCATCAACGAGAACGATGCTGTGGCGCTGGAGCAGATCCGGGTGGGCGACAACGACACCCTCTCGGCCTTCGTGGCGAATCTGGTGGACGCCGATCTGCTGGTGATCCTGACCGATGCGCCGGGCCTGTACACGGCGGACCCCCGCACCGATCCAGAGGCCACCCTGATTCCCGTGGTGGAGCGCGTCACGCCGGAGGTCTGGGCGCGGGCCGGGGGCGCAGGCTCTCACCGGGGCACGGGTGGGATGCACACCAAGATTCAGGCCGCCGAGATCGCCACCCGTGCCGGCACCCCGGTGGTCATCGCTCCCGGTGACGCCCCGGACGCGCTGGCCCGCATCGTGGGCGGCGAGGCGCTGGGCACGCGCTTTCTGGCTGCTGGATCACGCCTGGAAGCCCGCAAACGCTGGATTCTGGCCGAGGTGTCCCCTGCCCGCGTGCATCTGGACGACGGCGCGGCGCGGGCCGTGACCGAGCGTGGCTCCAGCCTGTTACCTGCCGGAATCCGGCGTGTGGAGGGCGAGTTCGTGCGCGGCCAGACCATTCGTCTGATCGGTCCGGGTGGCGTGGAACTGGCGCGTGGGCTGACGCGTTATGCCTCGGCGGATTTGGGCCGCATCGCGGGGCATCACTCGCGCGAGATTGAGGGGCTGCTGGGCTTTACCTATGGGCCGGAAGCGGTCCACCGGGACGATCTGGTTCGGCTGTAGAAGCTGGGATGTAAAAAACTGGGGGCGGGGAGATTCCGGGTTGGTCATTCGGGCAGCCCCACCCCCCAGCCCCCTACCCCAGAGGGGCAGGGTGAGCAGCGCTGCGCTAGGCACGAGTTTATGGGCGTTTTGGGCGGGAGAGGGCGGCGATATCCGGGTCTGATGCCCTGCTCCGTTACGCCGAATGTGGCCCGTGCGCTTCGCGCCCGACGGCCTTCGGTTGCTGTTTCGTTGGGGTTTCTGGACGTGCCAAAGCGTGGTGCTTTTGGCTCCTCCCTCCTTGCGGGGGACTGGTACAGCTCGCACCGCGAGAGGCTGGGACTGGTACAGCTCCGCAGGAGAGGGGGGTGGCGGGCGAAGCGCGCCTCAGGCGCTGGACAACAAAATCGCATCAGGCGGTCTGAGTAGACCACCATTCATTTTGTATAACGGCGCGGCTACCCGGTCCTGGCCCCGCATTCCACACCCCGCCTCTATACTTCCCACTGTGCTGTTGTTGATGCTGCTCACCGCCTCTCTGCTGACCGTTGCCGATCCGGCGGGGGACGCGCTTGGGGACGGCGGTTACATCCTGCCGCGCCAGCCCGCCGTGACCGGGGACGCGCTGGACCTGCGCTCGTTCAGCGCCGCGCCGCAGACCGTGGCAACACAGACGACAGGCATGCGTTTTACCGTCAGCCTCGGGCAGATCGGCAACCCCTGGAACGCGCCGTCGGGTTTCTCGGCGGGGGTCACCGATATTTTTATCAAGGCGGGTCCCGGCGGGCGGACGGCGCTGGCAGACACCGGGCTGCGGGCGCGCAGTGGGGGCTGGCACTACCACCTGCGCGTGACCGGTTACGGCAGCACGCTGGAGCGGACGGACGACACCGGGGAGCAGCTTGAGCGTCTGGCCCCGCCCACTGTGCGATTGGACGGCACCGGACTGGTCATTGACGCCGCCGTGCCTGCTGGCAGTTACGCGTACTGGGTGACCAGCAGCGTCTATACCCCGCTGTCGGCGGGCGGCGTGCTGAAACCCAGCGGGGGAAGCGGGCCGGGCAGCCTCCAGACCGGGCGGGCGGACGCGCCCACGCCCGTGGACGTGCTGGCCCCCGCCGGGGACACCCGCGCCTTTACCGACGGCACCCTGGCCCCGGTGGGCGACACGCGGGACCGTGCCAGCCTGATTCTGGCGGCGCTGGGCGGGCTGGCCCTGCTGCTGACCGTGGCGGCGACGCTGGCGCTGTGGCGGCGCAGGTGAGCGCGGAGGCTGCCATTCCGGCCCGGTCCGCCATTCCCGCACCGCTGCTGATCCTGGCCGCCGCGTGCCTGTGGGGCCTGTTGGGCATCTTTGGCAAGGGCGTGCAGGCCGAGGGCGTGGCCCCGCTGGAAGTGGCGTTCTGGCGGGCGCTGCTGGGCGGGGCGCTGTACGCCCTGCACGCGCTACTAACGCGCAGCCGCCTGCCGCGTGGGCGTGACCTGTGGATCACGGCGGCTTTCGGGATTGCCGGGGTCAGCATCTTTTACGGCACGTACCAGTTGGCGGTCAGGGCGGGCGGGGCCAGTCTGGCCTCGGTGCTGCTGTACACCGCCCCGGCGTTCGTGGCGCTGCTGGGCTGGGCCTTTTTGAAGGAGAAACCCGGCGGGCGCGAGTGGCTGGCGATTGCCGGAACGCTGCTGGGGATCACCCTGATCAGCCTGGGCGGCGGGCAGGGCGTGAATGTCACAGTCCCCGCGCTGGCCTTCGGACTGACCGCAGGCTTTACATATAGCCTGTATTACCTGTACGGCAAGGCGTTTTTTCACCGCTACAGCACCCCGGCGCTGCTGGGCGTGGCGCTGCCGGTGGGGGCGCTGGGACTGCTGCCTTTCGTGGCCCCGGCGGGATTTGCGGCCAAGTCGGCCTCCGCGTGGGGTGGGCTGGCAGGGATCGCGGTGCTGTCCACGTATCTGGCGTACCTGCTGTATAGCGCGGGCCTGCGCCGCCTGAACGCCACCCGCGCCAGCGTGATCGCCAGCGTGGAGCCGGTGGTGGCCGCCGGGCTGGCGGCGCTGCTGTTCGGTGAGCGGCTGGCCGCCCTGGCCCTGCTGGGAGCGGCGCTGGTGATCGGCGCGGCGCTGCTGCTGAGTGTGGAGAAGCGTGTGAACATCAAGGTGCCAGCGCGCGGGCGCTAGCAGTGGATTCCTGATCTGCGTCCTGAGCTTTGCCTGCCCGCGCCGCAATGATCATTCGGCAGGCAACCGTTGTCGAGAGGGCAGTGATTGTTCAGAAAGAGTGGTGCGCTACCATACATGAAGATTCTCATGCACCCTCATCCGCCGAGTTTTCCTCCCCGACAGAAAGAGACCGACGTTGCCGTCCCTGTGGCGGGACCGGGGGCCGGGTCTGCACCAGACGTCCTGCTGGGGCCGCTGGCGGGAATGCTGGAGCTGGAATCGGTGGTGGCGGCGCGGCTGTTCCTGACCGGCGAGAGCGGCACTTTTGCACTGGCGGCCCAGGCTGAATCTGTCGCTCCCCAGGCTGGCCCTGTATCCACCCAGGCTGAGTCTGCGCCCATCGCGGCCACGCCGCTGGCCCTGTGCCGCCGCGCCGCCGAACTGCTGGCGCACCTGCCGCAGCCTGAGCGCCTGTTCGATGCTCCCAGTCTCTACGCGGCGCTGCTGGCCCCGGACGCCGTGCAGGCCCTGAGCGGCGCAGTGTCTTCCCGGCCTTTCCTCTCGCTGTCCGTTCCTGTCGAGCTGGGCGGGGTGGTGCGCGGGGCGCTGCATCTGGACCTCGAACCCGTGGATGGGGCTGTGGGCCAGCCCGTGGACGTGCCGCCCGCGCCGCTGCTGGCCCTGGCACAGGCGCAGGCCGGGCTGCTGGCCGCAGCGCTGCACCGGCTGGACCTGGAGTGCGCCCTGAACGCCGCGCAGCGCGAGGTGGAACTGCTGGAGCGGGCGTGGCGGGCGGTGGCGTACTCGGGCAGCCAGCATGAGCTGTTCGGGAAGATCACCCAGGCCATTCACGAGCTGCTGGAGATCGAGCATGTGGCCATCGGCGTGCTGGAAGGGGCTGTGCTGAAAGGAGACGCGCTGGTGGGGGGCGTGCTGGTGCTGCGTGAGAGCGCCGGGCAGGGCCAGTGGGACACCTGGCACCCGGTGGACACGGGCGTGGCGGGCCGGGTTGCCCGCAGCGGTCAGCCCGCGCTGGTGCCGGACGTGACTCAGGACCCCGATTACATCTCCCTGCTGCCGGGGGTGATCAGCGAGATCTGCGTGCCGCTGCTGGACGGCACGCGCGTGGTGGGCGTGCTGGACGTGGAATGCGAGTCCCGGCACCTGGGCGTGCAGGACCTGCGCCCCCTGGCGACGCTGGGCACCTGGCTGGGGCAGGCCTTGGAGCGCGAGCGGCTGCACGCCGACACCGAGCGGCAGCGCCGGGCGCTGGACCTGCTGCACCGCCTGCGGACCTCGTTCGGCGCTGGACTGGACACCGCCCAGAGCGTTCGGACGGTGACCTGGGGACTGCGCGAGACCTTCGGGTACTCGCATGTCAGCGTGTACCTGCTGGACGGCGACGTGCTGGCCATGCAGGATCAGGTGGGCTACGCCGAGGTGATCGAGCGCCTGCCGCTGGACCAGGGCGTGATGGGCCGGACTTGCCGCAGCGGCGAGACGCAGTGGGTCCAGGACCTCAGCCGGGACCCGGACGCGCTGCTGGCCCTGCCCGGCATCACTTCGGAAGTGTGCGTGCCGCTGCTGCGCGGCCAGCAGGTGATCGGTGTCCTGAACGTCGAGACCTTCGGCAGTGCCGAGCCGCTTGGGCCGTGGGACGCCCAGATCATCGGCTCGGTGGGCGGCTACCTGCAACAGGTGCTGGAACGCTCGTGGCTGCACGCGCAGGTCAGGGAGCGCGAGGCCCAGTACCGCCTGCTGGCCGAGTACACCAACGATCTGGTCTGTCTGCACCGTCCCGGCGGCGACTTCACCTATGTCAGCCCCAGCGTCCACGGGCTGCTGGGCTACGTTCCAGCCGAGCTGATCGGCACCTCTCCCGAGGCCCTGATGCACCCGGAGGACCGCGTCGACCTGCACGAACTGGGTCAGTCTCCGGGACCCCCCATCCTGCTCAGGCTGCGCCACCGGAAGGGCCACTATCTGACGCTGGAGGTCAGTCTCGCCAGGATCGAGCAGGATGGGCTGGCCGAGGCTGATGGCCCGTCTCTTCCGTACCAGTTCCTGTCCTCGTCGCGGGACGTCACGGCGCGGCAGGAGGCCGAGGCGCGGCTGCTGTGGGCGGCCACCCACGACTCGCTGACCCGGCTATTCAACCGGGACCGCCTGTACAGTGTCCTAGAAGAGCAGATGGCGCTGGCCCGCCAGACCGGGCAGCCGGACTACGCGGTGCTGTACCTGGATATGGACCGGTTCAAGGTGATCAACGACAGCCTGGGCCACACCGCCGGTGACCAGTTGCTCCAGGCCTTTGCCGAGCGCCTGAAAGCCTGTATGGACGATGCGCTGGTGGCCCGGCTGGGCGGTGACGAGTTCGCCGTGCTGATGTGCGGGTTGCCGCCGGGTGACCTGTCGCGGGTGGAGGCCGCCGCCGCGCGCCTCCGCGCCAGATTGATCTCGCCGTTCACAGTCCAGGGCCGCTCGGTGGGGGTCAGCGTTAGCATCGGCATCGCGCCGGGCGAACTGCACCACGCCTCGCCCGCCGACATCCTGCGCGACGCGGACCTGAGCATGTACCGCGCCAAGCGTGACCCGTCGCGCCCGGTGGTGACCTTCCGGCCCGAGATGCACGCGGTGGCCCTGCGCCAGCTTCAGCTCGAGGCCGATCTGGCGCAGGCGGCGCGGCGCGGCCAGATGCGGCTGGTCTACCAGCCCATCGTGGACATCCAGACGGGCCGGATCGGCGCTTACGAGGCCCTGCTGCGCTGGCAGCACCCGCAGCTTGGAGCGGTGCCGCCGTGCGAATTTGTGCCGCTGGCCGAGGAACTGGAGATCATCTCCGAGCTGGGGGCCTTCGTGCTGGAGGTGGCTTGCCGGACCTTTCAGGCCGCGTCCGGCCCTGATCTGGCCTGTTCTGACCCGGCTGGTCCAGCGCCCTTCCCGCCCCCGTCGTTGCAGGTCAACGTGTCCACCCGCCAGTTCCTGCGCCCCGGCTTCGTGGGAACGGTGCGCCGGATTCTGGACGATACCGGCTTTCCCGCCGCGCGGCTGCATCTGGAGGTCACCGAGAGTGCCCTGATCCTGGATATCGACGAGGCCGCCCGCACCCTGACCGAGTTGCGCGGCCTGGGCGTCCGAATCCACATCGACGATTTCGGGACCGGGCATTCCAGTCTGGCGTTCCTGCACCGCTTTCCGGTGGACGCCCTGAAGGTGGACCGGGCCTTCATCGCCCGGCTGGGCGAGGATCTGGTCAGCGCCAAGGTGGTGCAGACCGTGCTGCTGCTGGCCCGCACCCTGGATGTGGAGGTGATCGCCGAGGGCATCGAGACGCCCATGCAGCGCGATCACCTGATCCGCCTGGGCTGCCGCTGGGGCCAGGGTTACCTGTTCGCCCGGCCCCTGGAACTGGCCGATACGCTGGAATTGCTGCGGGCCGGACCGGGCGCGCTGCTGGGGCCGCAGGGTTGAGGAGTCCCGTCCGCCTGGGCCAGAGCTTCAGCGTGCCCGCAAATCGAAATCCCACTCGAACGAGCGGCCCCAGGGCAGGGCGGCGTCCTCCAGCACGTATTCATTGCCGATTCTGAGCGGGAAATAATTCTGCGCCAGCCTGAGCAGTTCGGCCTGTCCCTGCGGCGTGTCCAGCTCCTTTTCCGGCACGGCCTTGCGAAGTGCGGCGCGCAGTTCGGTGCTGTAGATCACGTCATTGGCATATTCGCGGGCCAGCAGGGCGTCCTGCCGCAGCGGATCGTGATTGTTCAGGGCCAGCTTGGCGTGGGCCAGAGCCGATCCGAGATTGTTGCCGGGGGTGCCCCACGCCGCCAGCGCCCGCAGGTTGGCGTGTTGGCGCAGCGTGGTCAGATCGGCCCACAGCCGCGAGTTGCCCAGATTGACCTTTTCCACATCCGCCACTGCCACCGGCCCGCGCCGCAGCAGGGTGCTGATTCGCAGGGCAGATTTACGGGGATCGCCGCCGTTAAACACGTACAGGGTCAGATCGGCGTCCGACTCCACCACGGTAAAGCCGCTGCCCGCCGCGTGGTTGGCCGCGCTCTGCGTCAGCGGAATGCCCTCGTACTTGATGACCGCCTGCGCCGCTTTCGGGTCGCTGTATTCCACCCGCACGGTCTTTTCCTGGGGTGCCAGGGCGCGGGCCACCAGCATGGACAGCACCTCGTCCGCGCCGGGGTAGACGCGCACGTTCGTCAGGCCTCTGTCTGCCGCTTCCTTTACCAGCGCTGTACCTTCCGCCGGGGCCGGGCTGCCGGGCAGGGCGTCGTCCCAGGTGATGTCCAACTGGGCTAGAACACCGGAGCTGGCCCAGTCCAGCATGGTCCGCGCCACCGCCAGATTGCGTGCCCGGTCCGTGGCATCCGGCTCGCGCGGCAGGGTGATGAAGGCGAGGATGGGCTGCCCGGTCCGCTGGTGCCACTCGCGCAAGGGTTCCAGCCGGGCCAGCGCCTGCGCCACCGTCAACGGACTCTTGCGCGACTGCACCAGTCCGCCGTAGGCCAGCGCGTCCAGCGAGGCGATCAGCGGACCGTCTGTGGGCTGGGTGTTGAGCCACGCGGCCAGCAGCGCCGGGTTGGCCTCCTGTCCAGCGTTGCCCAGCAGCACGGCGGGCGGAACGTGGGGTGCGCCGCCGCCGAGGCCCGCGATCAGGGCGGGCAGCACCCGTGTCGCGGGCCGTGAATCCAGCGGCAGCAGCGTTTGTGCGCCCGCCTGGGCGGCGAGCAGAAATGAAAGCAGGAGGGCAGGGCGCAACATTGGGGAAGGGTAACGGGCGGGGATGAGAGGGGTTTTGGGGGGTGGGTTTCTGGGGTGGCTCCCACGGTTAACCCCTCTGCTTCGCAGCTCTGCGAGTCCGTCCCTTCGGGGCATTTCCCCTTGAGGGGAGGCAAGGAGATTCGTCTGCTGCATGGTCTTCTGCGCGCATTGGCTCCCTTTTGAGGGGAGCTGGCAGCGAAGCTGACTGAGGGGTTAAACCGCAAGCACCCACCCCTGCGCCCCAATCCCCCTTTTCCCCACACCTCCGCACTGCGTACCATCTGCCCCGGCCCCTGGGGCGTACCTTGAGGGCAATGAAATGGACGGATTTGTGGGGACTGGCCTGGCGCGGGCTGACGCGGCGGCGGGTGCGGACGGGCCTGACCGCGCTGGGGATCACGGTGGCGGTGGCGAGCATGGTGATTTTCCTGTCGCTGGGCGAGGGCATCCGCAAGGTGTTTGTGGAGCAGCTCGGCGGCATCGGCCCGGATATTCAGGTCAGCCTGAGCGGCTTCACGCAGGGTTTCGCGCCGCAGCCCAACCTGCCCGACAAGGCCGTGACCGATATCCAGGCGCTGGCCCCCGAACTGGGGATTAAAACGGTGACCCCGGTGGTGATGACCATTCGCGGCAGTCTGGACGTGTCGCAGAGCGTGGTGCTGTACGGTCTGCCCGCCGTGCAGGGCATCGGCGCGGTGTTTCCCAATTCCAGTACGGCGCAGGGCCGCGCCTTCACTGCCGCCGACGAGGGCAAGGGGGTGGCAATTGCAGGCGCGAAGGCCGCGCAGAACCTGAATCTCAAGGTGGGCAGCACCCTCAACCTCAACCGCCGCAACCAGGCCGAGGTGGTGGGTGTGCTGGCCCCCGAATCCGGGCTGGTGGACAACTTCATCTTTCTGCCGCTGAACACCCTGCAAAAGTCTGAAGGTGCAGAGGGCCGCGTCTCGCTGGTGGCCGTCAAGCTGGACAATCCCCGCCAGGCGCGCGAGGTGGCGACGGCGCTGTCCGACAAACTGGATCTGGAAGCCTCCACCCAGTCGGATTTCCTGAGCTTCGTGGAGCGGGCGCTGAAGATCAGTGACGCGGTGCGCTTCGGCATCTCGCTGATCTCGCTGATCGTGGGCGGGCTGGCGGTGGCGAACACGGTGATGATGGGCGTCTTTGAGCGCACTCGCGAATTTGGCACGCTGCGGGCCATCGGGGCGCGGCCCGGCTTCGTGCGGGCGCTGGTGCTGAGCGAATCGCTGCTGCTGTCCCTCGTGGGCGGCGTGGGCGGCGTGATCGTGGGGCTGGTGGGCATCTGGGGCGTCAACCTGTACACCCAGCAACTGGCCGGAATCGACGCCGCCGCGCTGACGCCCCGGCTGGTGCTGCTGGCACTGGGGATCAGCCTGTTCCTGGGTCTGGTGTCGGGCCTGCTGCCTGCCCGCACGGCCAGTAAGTTGAACATCACCGAAGCGCTGGGGAGGGTCTGATGACTGTTGCAACGAGAGAAAAAGCCGAGGCTCAGGCCACCAGCACGCCGCCCCTGCACGTTGAAAACCTGTCGCGCGTCTATCCCAGCGGCGAGGGGCAGGTTCAGGCGCTGGCCTCCTTTACCCATACCTTCCCGCCCGGCATGACGGCAGTGGTGGGGCCGTCCGGCAGTGGCAAAAGCACCCTGCTGAATCTGCTGGCGGGCTTCGACAGTCCCAGCACCGGGCATGTCTCGGTGGGCGACGTGAACCTGACCACCCTCTCCGAACCCGCGCGGGCCGATTTCCGGCTGGCGCACTACGGCTTCGTGTTCCAGAACCACAATCTGGTCAGCATCCTGAGCGCGCAGGAGAACGTGGAGTTTCCGCTGACGCTGGCCGGGTTGCCGCCGAAAGAACGCCGGGCGCGGGCGCGCGAGCTGCTGGCCCTGGTGGGCCTGGAAAACCGCGCTGGACACCTGCCCAACCAGCTTTCGGGCGGTGAGGCGCAGCGTGTGGCGATTGCCCGCGCCCTGGCCCGCGATCCCGGCATCCTGCTGGCCGACGAGCCGACGGGGAACCTGGACAGCAAGACCGGAGAATTGGTGCTGTCCCTGCTGACCGGAGCCGCCGCCGAGGGCCGCCGCGTGGTCCTGATCACCCACGATCTGGAGGTGGCAGCGCTGGCGAATTACCGCCTCAGCGTGCGCGACGGCGTGGTGACGGCGGGGTAGGATTCGCGCATGACCCCTCAGAATCGTCTCCAGAGCTTTCGCCAGCGCGGCGGCGATCTGGTGGCCGCGCAATTTGTGCTGATTGGGCTGGTGGCGCTGAGCGGGCGGAAGCGCAAGAGTGTCGGTAGCTTTCAGAAATTGGCGGGTCTGACGCTGATGGGACTGGGCGGCGCAGTCGTGATCGGCAGCGGGCGCACGCTGGGCCGCAATCTCAGCCCCCTGCCAGAGCCGCTGGACACGGCGCAACTGGTGACCGGCGGGCTGTACGCCCAGATTCGCCATCCGATCTACAGCGGGTTGCTGGCGCTGGGCCTGGGCTGGGGCATCTTGCGGGGCAGTCGGGGGGCGCTGGGCTGGACTGCCGCCCTCGCTGCGCTGTTCCATTTCAAATCTGCCCGTGAGGAAAAGGCACTGCTGGTGCGCTTTCCCGACTACGCGGCTTACCGCAAACGGACGAAGCGATTCGTGCCAGGAGTGATTTAACTCAACTCTGGCGTCCCAGTCCCCGGCCCCAGCAAGGGCAGAGGGCGGGGCGGGGGCGTGTACACCTGATGGGCGGAAACGCTGACGAATTCCAGTTCGGGATAGCGCAGCGCCGTGAGCGCATTTCCGAACGCGCAGCCCGTATCGATGTCCACCGTGCGGTTAATCCAGACGGGCGCAGATACGGGTGTATGGCCGTACACCACGATGGCCTGCCCGTTATATTCGGCGGCCCAGTCACGGCGGATCGGCAGGCCCAGTTCATCGCGGCTGCCGTCCACATCGCCGTACAGCGCAAAACTGCGGACCCGGCTGGCAATTCGGCCCTGATACTTCCCAGGCAGTCCGGCGTGGGCCGCCACCACTCGCCCGCCGTCCAGTACCAGATGGCTGGGCAGGCTGCCGATAAAGGCGCGGGCCTGTGCCCTGAAGTCCTCGCCCGCAACGTCCATCTGTTCCAGCGTGCCGTCCAGGCCGTGCATGGCCCTGACCGCCTTGCCGTCCAGCGCACGGGCCAGTTTCTCGTCGTGATTGCCTGGCACGCACAGCGCCGCGCCCGACGCCGCCATGCCCATGACCACGCGCAATACGCCTGCGCTGTCTGGCCCCCGGTCCGTCAGATCGCCCAGAAAGACGGCGGTGCGGCCCGCTGGCGGCCTGACCCCCGAATAGCTGACGCTGTAGCCGAGTTTGCCCAGCAACTCCAGCAGTTCGGGCAGGCAGCCGTGGACGTCGCCAATGAAATCGAAGGGGCCGGGCAGGTCGCGGCGGTCCGGCGGCAGCGGCACCCGCACGATCTGTGCGTCATCAATCTCGGCCACCGAGCGCAGAACGTACACCTGACGAAAGCCCTCTTTCTGCAAGCCGCCCAGCGTGCGCCGCAGTTCGGCGAATTCGGGGAGGATGGCGGTGGGGTCCACTCCCAGATGCACGGCCCGTTCCTCCAGCACCTGCCGGGGCAGATCAAGAACGATGGCGACGGCGGGCAGATCGTGGGCGCGCGACGCCTCCAGCACACGCCGCCGTTCGTCGGGGCGGGTCAGGGGAGCGTCTATCACGGTCAGTTCGCCGCGTGAAAGTCGGCGCTCCAGCTCCGGCAGAAAATCGCCGGACAGCACCTCTTCAGGCCCGAAATGCTGTGCCGCGAAGGTGCTTTTGCCCGCAGCGGGTGCGCCGATCAGGGCAATCACGCTGGGAGAGGGGAGCTGGAGGAGGGAGGGATCGGTCATGGGCAGACTGGGCAATGATGTTGACACATCGGTGGGGCGGAGGTTGACAACGCTCAGGCTGCGGGGTCAGCCCGGCAGGGTGTCCCAGACGATTCGGACCTCGCGCAGTTCCCCCTCGGTCTTCTCGCCCGCCTCACGTCCGCCCTGGCGCAAGTACCACCCCCGCGTGGGGTTGGCATCCAGTACCCACAGGGCCAGATTGTGGAAACCGTCTGCCTTCAGCGTCCGCACTATCTCCCCGAACAGTGCCCGCCCCAGCCCCCGGCCCTGTGCCGATTTCAGCGCGTACAGCGTCATCAATTCCATCTCAAAACCGGGATGATCGCGGGCCGGGCCAGCCGAGGCGAAGGCCACCACCTCCCCGTCCTGCTCGGCCACCAGCACCGTTTCTGAATTTTGCGAGATGGTGCGTTCCCAGCTCATTTCGCGCCGCCCCCGCATTTCCTCGCCCGTCATACGGTCCAGAAAGTCGTCGGGCATCAGGCCCGCGTAGGTTTCTCGCCAACTGGTGACGTGAATGCGGGCGATGGCCGGAGCGTCGGCGGGAGTGGCGGGGCGGATGGTGGGGGGCGGGTCAGTCATGGCTGAGTGTAAAACGCATGGAGAGCGGGCCAATCGAGAATCCGATTCTCCGTCTGCCGCTATACTCCTCCCCGATGCTGTCTGCCCTGCGTGAATTCGCGTACCTGACCGCGCCCTCGGCCCCCACGTACCGCGCGCTGATGCGGCTGTTCTACGAGGCGCACCTCAAGCAGCAGCACACCCTGCCGCCCGACGAGGTGCTGGCGGGAATCGAGGATTCAGACCTTGACCTGACCCCTGAAGCGCTGCTGCTCGATCTGGACGCCTTAGTGGCCTGGGGCAACCTGGGGCGGCGGCGCGACACCCGCCGGGTGGGTTCGTTGGCCGAGTACGCCCGCAAGCGCGACCTGTACTACGCCACGGCGCGCGGCCTGGCCATCGAGGGCTTTCTGGACGCGGGTCTGGACGCCGCCGAGGAAACCGTGGCGGTGGGGGCCGGGATCGTCAGCGGCATGGAGCGGCAGTGGGCACATCTGGCCGAATTGCTGAGCGCCCCGGAGCTGCACCCCGACGAGTTGGAGGCGAGCTGGGCCAACCTCGTGCGCGATTTCGTGGCGCTGTCGGGCGACGTGCGGCTGCTGGCCCTGAACCTGGAACGCAAGCTGAGCCTGGAAGCCCTGGACGATTTTCTGGAGTTCAAGGACGCGGTGCGCTCGTATGTGGAGCGATTGGCCGCCGAGCTGGCCGGGCCGGGTCGCCGCCTGCGCGCGGGTTTGCAGGAGCTGTCGCCTGATCTCCGTTCACGTTTGCTGAATACAGTAGCCGGGGTGCGAGCGGGCCGCCTGACACGCGGCGCGGGTGTGCTGGACGCAGAGCAGGCCGGGCGCATCACCGGGCGCGAGTGGGACGGCCTGCTGGGCTGGTTCTCGCGCCGCGCCGAACAGGGCGACGGCCTGGAATACGGCGTGGTGGCCCTGCGCGGGGCGGTGTCGCGGGTGCTGGCCTTCGTGGACGCGGTTCACCGCACCCGCGAGCTGGGCCTGGGCCGCGCTGGGGTCCTGGCCGAACTGGCCGCCCACCTGGTTGACCTGCCCGACGCCCCCACGGCGCGCGAGGAACTGGCGCGCGCGCTGGGGTTGTCCGCGCCGCTGCACGCCCCTGGCGTTCCTCCCGCACAGGTCGTCCACGACGCCTGGGTCACGCCCACCGAGTCGGTGCTGCTGTCTGCGGTGCAAAAGGGCAAGGTGGCCGAACGTTTCAGCGCGGATGTCGGCGAGGTTAGCCGCGAGGCCAAACGCGCCGCGAGGGACGCCCTGCAAGCCGAACGCCGCCGCCAGAGGCTGTTGCTGGAATTGTTCGAGGACGGGCAACTGGATCTGGACGGCCTGACCCTGCCCGACGCTGCCATGCTGCCCGAAGTTCTGGCGTGGCTCTCGGCGGGGTTGCACGCGGCCCATGACCCCGAAAGTGGTGCAGACGGCGGCGCGGGCCTGACGCCGGGGCCGCAGGGCCATCAGGTGCGCGTATCGCTGACCTCTTCCCCCGCCCTGCTGCGCGTGCCGGACGGAACGCTGTGGATCGAGCGCGGCGCGGCGCTGGAGCTGCTGGGCCAGCCGGAGGGGGTGCGGTGACCTCTTCTTACCTGTCTGCCCTCGAAGCGTCTATCCAGAGCGTCCCCACCGCGTTGACCCAGGCCGCCCGTACCCTGCTGGGAACCCCGCTGCTCACCGAGGGCATGGACGGCTTCCGCGAAACGTATGCCTGGCGCACCGAATTGCGGGCCTTCTTTGCCCGCACCGCCGCGCTGACCGTGCAAATTGGCCCCGGCGTGCTGAGGCTGGTGCTGCCGCCCCCTTTTCCCGAAGGCGGACGCGCCTGGGACGGCCTGAAATCCCCGCGCGCCGCCGCGCTGGTGGTCTGGACGCTGTGGTATCACGAATACCTGGGCGTGCGGCTGGGCGAGGTGGCGCAGTTCAGCCTCTCGGAACTGGCCGCCGCCATCGCGGCCAATTCGGGCGCGGGTGATCTGGATTTCAGCGTGCTGGCAGACCGCCGCGCCCTCCTCCAGGCCATCCGCACGCTGGCCGAGGTGGGTGCGTTGCGGGTGCTGGACGAGGACGCCTCTCGCTGGGAGGGCGGTGCGGACGAGGGTTTGCCCGATGGCGGCGCGCTGCTGGAATTCTCCCCCGCCGCGCCGTACCTGATTAGCCTGCCGCCGCCGCTGCCCGTGACCCCGGCGCAGCGGGCGGTGCGCGCCCTGCTGTGCGGCCCGGCCCTGACGCGGGCGCAGGACGAAGGAGCCTTCGCGGTGCTGGCAGACACCGAAACCGTGCCGGAACTGGCCGAAGTGCAGCGCACCCTGGGCTGGACGCTGGACGTTCATGGCCCCTACGCCCTGCTGCTGCGCGAGGGCGTCACGCACGGGCTGGCCGCGCGCTGGGCACCGGGCCGCAGCGTGCCAGGAGCCGCCGCCCTATTGCTCCTGCGCGCCGTCCGCGCCGAGGTGGAGGCCGGGAAGCTCAGGCCCGACGCCCAGGGCCGATTGACCCTCTCGCAGACCCGGCTGTACACCCTGCTGGACGGCGTGCGCGATGAATATCGCTCGCGCTGGGGCGAACAGGGCAAACAGGGCGGCGAGAAGCTGCTGTCCGGCGTCTTGCAGTTGTGGCGCGAGTGGGGCGGTGTGGCGCGCATGGACGAGGGCAGCCTGACCCTGGAACCCCACTTGGCCCGCTTCGACGCCGGCTATGAGGACGAGGGCCGCACGCTGTTGACCCCGGCGCGGCGGGGACGGCGGAAGGGGTGAAAGCAATGGAACTTATGCAAAATGCGGAAAAGATTGGGATGTATGGGCCGGAAAGTGGCTCTGGAACGCAGCTTCGTCTCACCCCCTCCCCAACCCTCCCCCATAAAGAGGGAGGGAGAAAAGGACGTGTTGATCGGCATGTCGGGTGGTTTCGCATAAATCCTAAGCAAGTGCCCTGCTATTTCCCTCTCCTCTCGTGGGCTGAGCGCCACACACATTTTTCTAATCTGTAGGAATGTCGTTTTCTACCTCGTCAGCTCAAGTCGATGTCCCGCGTTGTGGTTTCCGTGATGTTCGACTGAATCGCCGTTCAGAGCAGTTTTTTCAGGCTCTTGCTCGTCATCCCGATGCCACCATTCAGCAGCTCGCGATCACCCGTGCCGAGGAAGCGGCTTACAGCCGCTTTTTACACAACCCTTCGACCCACATTGACCTTCTCATTTCTGGCATCGTCACTGATACCCATCAACGGCTGCGCGAGCAAGCCCATGACCACTTATTGATCGTCGGCGACACGTCCGAAGTCAATCTTCAGGCACAAAAGGGCTATCACCATGCCCGTGGTTTGGGCGTGACGGGGAACAACACCGCCCCAGGCTTCTTCATTCATCAAGGCATCGCTTTGGATCCACAGCACGGCCAACCTCTCGGGTGTGCTGCACTGGCGCTGTGGACGCGCAAAGGCGGATCACATGACCGGCGTGACCGGGAATCACAGAAATGGTTTGACGTGATCGGTGCGGTGGATGGGGGTTCACCCCGCCTCGCCAAGCAGCTTACGTTCATCAACGACAGAGAAGGGGACATTTTTGCGCTGTGGCAGATGGTTTTCGTGAAGAGCCATCACCTCCTCACTCGGGCCAAGCAAGATCGCCGTATTGCCATTTCCCCAGCTTGCCCCACGGGCAAGCTGTTCGCCGATCTCGCCGGGCAGCCTCTCGCAGCCACATTTGAGCTGGACATTCCCGCAGATCGAAAAACGAGGCGCACCGCACGGCACAGCACAATGGAACTGCGCTGGACGACTGTCTCCCTTCTCCAACCCAAAAAAACCCGCCAACAGGCCGAACACATCGTGTTGAGCGCGCTGGAAGTGCGTGAACGTGCCGAAGACGTCCCGCCTGGACAAAAGCCCCTGGTGTGGATTCTGTTGACGACCCATTCCATCAATAAGCTCCAGGACGCACTCCAGCTCATTCAATGGTACGTCTACCGTTGGCGTGTGGAGGATGTCTTTTCAGCGTTGAAGACGCGAGGTGCCGATTTGGAGAGCAGTACCTTGCATCATGGGGAAGCCCTGATGAAACTGGGGGTGATGACCCTCTGGAGTGCCAATCGACTGACCGCGCTCGTCAAGCACCGCAACGATGCCATCACCTCTGCCCGCGAGTTCTTCCTGGAGGAAGAACTCGCCTGTATGGACAGCATCTGCCCCATTCTTGAAGGCCGCACTGACAAACAGCGCAATCCCCATCCCCACCACTCTGTCGCCTGGGCCATTTGGATCCTGGCGCGGTTGGGCCGCTGGCATGGGAGTGGACTTCCTGGAACCATCACACTCCGCAGAGGACTGGAACGATTTGAGGCGGTATTTCTCGGCTGGAACGCACAACTGAAAATCTGAGAAAGATGTGTGCGGCGCTCAGCCTCTCGTGGGAGAGGGAGGGAGGCGCGCAGCGCCGGAAGGGTGAGGGGGCCACCCAGCAACCTCAACCCAATCCGCCTGCCCCGCTTTCCCTCCCAGCCTTCAGACCTTCACCCCCCTTCACCCCACCCCCCAACACCCGTTAAACTCAACCCTAATGACCCTCTTTACCGCCCAGGACGTTCAGGGCCTGTTGACGCGCCCGGCGCGCGGGCTGCTGCCCACCCGGCTGATTCTGGTCAATTACTGGCTGTATCCGGTGCAGGTGTTTCATTTTGTGGCGGGGCGGCTGTTCCTGACCGGCCACAACGGTTCGGGCAAATCCACGGCGCTCACGGCGGCCATCACGCTGCTGCTGGACGGCGACAGCGCGCCCGCTCGCCTGGACCCATTCGGTGGGCAGCGGCGGCATCTGCGCTATTACCTGCTGGGCGGCCCCGACGCCGGATTCCAGGAGCGCGGACGGCGCTCGTATCTGGCGCTGGAATTCCGCACGCCGGAAGGCGAATACCAGACCATCGGCCTGGGGCTGTCGGCCAGCGAGGGCAGCACCAACATCGGCAAATGGGGCTTCTGGGTGCCGGGCCGCGTGGGAACCGGGCAGGAGGAAGACGGCGTCAGCCTCGATCTGGTGGACGCGGGCCAGCCCCTGACCGAGCGGGTGTTGCGCGAACGGGTCACGCGCCTGGAGCCGCAGCCGGGCGAGTTCGCCTCCGGGCAGGGCGAGTACGCGGGCGTGGTGCGCCGCCGGATTTACGGGGCCGGAGAGCGCGATTTTCAGGACACCCTGGATCTGCTGCTGACCGTGCGCGGCAGCAAACTGGGCCGCGAGGTCCGCCCCGCCCAGATCGCCGAATTGCTGCGCCGTTCGCTGCCCCCGCTGTCGGCGGGCGTGACCGGCAAGCTGGCCGACGGCATCGAGAGGTTGGATCGCCACTCCGAACGCCTGCGCCTGCTGGACACCCAGACCGAGGCCGCGCGCCGCGTCGCCACCGCCAACTTTCACGCCGCCCTGACCGCCGCCCGTCTGGCCTGGAAACGCCGCCACGACAGCGCTGCGTGGGCAGACACCGCAAAGACCGAACTGGAGGCGACGCGTGCCGAGGCGGCCACCCAGGCAACCCTCCTGACCGAGCTGGCCGCGCAGGAAGCCACATTGATCCACGATTCCGGGGCTGTGCGCGTGGAATTGGAGGCGCTGGAAGACGCGGCCAGCGGCCAGGAAAACCAGCTCGGCAACACCGAGCGCAAGCTGGCCGAGGTGCGCGCCGCGCTGGAGCAGAACCGGGGCCGCATTCGCCGCGAGCGCGAGCGTGAGGAACGCACCCGCACCCGCCAGAGCGAGACCACCGCCGCCCACGAGGCCGACACGGCGGCGCTGGCTGGCCTGGAAACCGAAATCGCCGCCCGGCCCTGGTGGGATGGTGAGGACAGCCTGCCCGCCCGCGCCGCCGCCCTGGACGCTGCCGAAACGGCCTTCAAGGTCTACGAGCGAGACACCGAACGCCTGAGCGAACGCCAGGACGCCGCCGCGCGGGCCGCCGAGCAATCGACGCTGGCCCGCCAGAGCCTCGAAGACCGAACCGCCGCGCTGGAAGCCGTCCTGACCGATACGGGCGCGCAACTCACGGCCCGCGCACAGGCGCTGAACTGGGCGGGTCAGGAGCTGCCGCCCCAGGCCACCGATGCCTACGCAACCGCCCTGGAAACGACGGTGGAAATCGCCGATGCCTTTGCCTCCATCGCGGACGCGGGCGCAGAGCTGCTGGCTGCGGCCCGTGAGGACGGCGCGCTGTCGCGGGAGCGCGTGCGGGCGCTCCAGGTTGAGCAGAGCGAATTGCAAGACCGCCTGGAGCGCCTCCAGAACCAGAGCGGGGCCGAGCCGCCGTTGCCTGCTGCCCGCGCCCGTGCGCTGGACGAACTGCGTGGCGCGGGGATCGCGGCCCAGCCGTTCTACCGTCTGGTCAAACCGCTGGACGGTGCGGGTGAGCTGGGCCTGCTGGAAGGCGCGCTGCTGGCCTCCGGGCTGCTCACGGCGCTGGTGGTGCCTGCCGATCAGCATGCGGGGGCGCTGGACGTGCTGCGCCGCGCGAACCTGGCCGATGCGCTGCTGTCTGCGGGTGCGGCCATCAAGGCCAAGAAAGACAGTCTGCGTGCCGTTCTGGAACCGGAGGAGGACGCCCCAGACGGCGTGCTGGAGATCCTGGGCAGCCTCTCCCTGAAGCCGGGCAGCAGTTCGGCGGGTCTGGACGCATCGGGCCACTGGCACAACGGCGTGCTGGCGGGCGGCGCGTCCGACGAGGGGCTGCGTTTTCTGGGAGCGGCGGCGCGCGAACGGGAGCGCGAACGCCAACTGGCCCTGCTGGCCGAGGGGCTGGAACTGGTGGAAGACCGCCTGGACAGTGCGCAGGCCGAGCTGGAGATGCTGGAAACCGCGCTGGCGCAGCTCGAAAGCGAACTGGATTACCTGCGCGGCCCGCGTGACCTGAGCCAGCAGCGCCGCACTGCCGCCCGTGGGCGTGACGAGGCCCTGAACACCCTGACCCTCCGCAGCGAGGCGCAGGAGCTGGCGCTGGCCGCACTGGCCGAGGCCCAGGCCCGCGCCGCTGGGGCAGGCGAGGCGCTGGAACTGGCCTTCGCGCCGCTGGCCCTGGATGCCGATGCCGGGCGCGACAGCCTGAACGCTGCGCAGAACGATTACCGCGACGCCGCCGCGCAGTGGACGCAGACCCGGAATCTGCGCGAACGGCTGGAACGTGCCGGGGCCGATCTGGAGACGCTGGCGGCGGAGCTGCTCGAACACGCCGCCGAACTGACTGAGCTGGAAACCGAACGCCAGACCGCCGAGGCCACCCGCGACGCCCTCCAGGCCACGCTGCTGCAACTGCGCGCCCAGCACGACGCCCCCGACGCCGCCAAACTGCGCGCCCGCCTGAACGAGCTGCGGGGCCGGGCGCGCGAGCTGGAGCGCAGCAGTCAGAACCTCAGTCGCCAGCGCATCGCTGCCGAGGAACGCGGACGCTTGGCCGCCGAACGCCTGCCCGGTTTGCAGGGGGCCAGTGAAGCCGCCGCCCTGGCCCTGGCCGAAGCCATCCGCACCCTGGACGAGCGCCGCGCCGCCCACCCGCGCCTCGCGGAAGACCATCCCGAACCCGCCGATCTCACCCTCAGCGTCTCCGAAACAGACCGCCAGGCCGCCGACTACGCGCTGCGCGAGGAATACGACGCCGCGCGGCCCATGCTGGAAGCGCCGTTCAGCTATCACCCGCGTTTCACGCCCGAAGGCCCCCGCTTCTCGCACGACGGCCAGACCCTCATGCCCGACGCCCTGCTGTCGTATCTGGCCGGGGAACTGGACGCCGCCCGCGCCCTGCTGACCGAGGAGGAGGCCCGCGTCTTCCACGCCGAGCTGATCCGCGAACTGGTGGAGGAGCTGGATCGCAAGCAGCGCGAGGCCGCCAACTGGGTGGCGGGCATCCGTGCCACGCTGGACAAACTGCGCTTCCATGACGAGCGCTTGGACCTGGAAGGCCGCCCCCGCGCCCCCGCCGGGCAGCCTGCCGAAGCGCTGGCCCGCAGCGTCAATGGCCGGATTGACCCCAGCCACCAGAATGAGGCGTGGTGGTCAGGCGTGCGTGATGAGTTGCAGACCGTGGTGCGAGACCT
Organism: Deinococcus marmoris DSM 12784; assembly: GCF_000701405.1. Classification (GTDB taxonomy): domain Bacteria; phylum Deinococcota; class Deinococci; order Deinococcales; family Deinococcaceae; genus Deinococcus; species Deinococcus marmoris. The sequence continues at coordinate 7,435 of NZ_JNIV01000040.1, read as the reverse complement.
CCAGGCCCGCGCGGGCGCGGATTCCATGCTGTCCTTCGCGCAGGAGCTGGAGCGGGCGCTGGACTACCGCGAGTGGATCGACTTCACCTTCCTGTCGGTCACGCCGTCCGGCAAGAAGGAAATCACAGATCGCACCTTTGCCCAGCGCAGCGGCGGCGAACGCAGCGCCGTGCTGTACACCTTCCTGTTTGCCGCCCTGGGCGCGCGTTTTGACCAACTGGGACCGCGTGTGCCTCGCCTGATCGGGCTGGACGAGGCGTTTGCGGGTATGGACCTCGCCAACATCGGCGCGCTGTACCGCGTCATGGACGATCTGGAACTGTCGTGGATCGCCACCAGCGAACGCCGCATCGATCTGTCCCCCGCCCTGAGCGGAGCCGCCACCTACCAACTGATCCGCGTCGCCACCGCCCGGGGCAGCAGCGTGGGTAGCCTGTGCTTCGTCTGGGACGGCCAGTCGGCGCAGGAAGGGCGTAAATACGGGCTGGCGGATTAGCGGGAGAAGGGTTGATAGTGGGCGGTGTTTTGCTTTTTCCCTTCTCTCCTTGTGGGAGAGGGGCCTTGCGAAGCAAGGGGGTGAGGGACCACCGAGCAGGCCCCAACCTGAGCAAGATGCAACGCCTTTATTCCACCCCAGACAGACCGCGCCCCACATCCGCCAGCAATTCCGCTAACAGGTTCTCCTGATGCGCGCCGACGCCGCTTATAGCCAGCGCCTCCACCAGACCCGGAAACTCTGCGCGGTACGGCGTGGGATCGCCCCGCAGTGGGGCCGCGCCGCGCGAACAGGCCAGGGCGTGCGCCCCCGCGTCCATGTGCCACGGCTGCCAGTCCAGCGCGTGGCGGCGCAGCAGGGAAGAGGCGATTCGCAGCCCGCCCAGATCGAGGTCACAACTCAGATAAACGCGGGTATCTGCGGGCAGCCGCGACAGCAGCGCGGAGGCGGCGGCGCTGGGCTGCCCACTGGTACACAGCAGTGGCGCGTGCGGGTGCGCGGCGTGCAGTGCCTCGAACACGCTGGGATTTTCCACCGCCCACAGCATGCCTCTAGGTGCTTGAAAGGTGCTGGCCCCAACTTCCCGCCACGGCAGCGCCAGACAGTGTCCCGCCGCCGCATTCAGCCACGCCGGGCCGCGCAGATTGGCAACCAGAACGGTGCTGCTCACGCCGTCGCGCTCCGGCTCGGGGATGTCCAGCGCCTTCAGGGAGGCCCGCAACAGGTTGCCCGCCAGCGTACCCATGTCCAGCGCGTGCGCGTCGCCGCTCAGGTGGGCGGCCAGCACCGGGTAACTCAGCGTTTCGGCCCGCGTGACCGCCAGCGCATCACTGACGAGCCGGAGGGTGGCCTGCAAATCCCCATTCCCATTTCTCAGCGCCGCCCGCAGAAGTGCCGCGCCCGCCGTGTCCTGCCTGAGCGCCGTCTGCCACGGCAAATCCTCTATGCTCGCCAGCAGCTCTGCCCACTGCGCCTCAAAGTCCTGTCTGGCCTGCCGCCGAACCACCACAGGCGAACCGTTCAGGGTGTCCAGCAGTTCCGGCAACGACACGGCGTAGCGGCTGGCCTGCAAGGCGGCGTCCAGCGCGGCCAGATCGAGCGTCTTGCGTTCCTGCCGTCCGGTCAGCCGTGAGAGCGCGGCCCAGGCGTCTGCACTCAGCTCCGGGCGCGAGCGGCCCAGTTCTCCCGTGCGGCGGTAGCGGCGCAGGGCGGCGTCCAGCACAGGCCGCAGCCCGGCGTGGGTCAGGGCGCTCAGGATGTCGTCGGGGGGCATGGCGCGGCCAGTGTAATGCGGATGGGTGACCCTGCCCGGTAGCCCTCGTCGTTACACGCCTGCCACCGATGAACCACTCACCACAAGTCCTGCACCTGTGGCCGGATCAGGCGGTCATACACGGCTGCCACGCCGCGCATCGCCTCCTCACTCAGCGGCGGCAGATCGGCGGCGCGGGCGTTGGCCTCGGCCTGGGCGGCATTCTTGGCCCCCGGTATGGCGCAGCTCACTTCGGGAAACATCAGAATCCAGCGCAGGGCGAACTCGGCCAGGGTTAGGTCTTCGGGAACGAGCGGGCGCAGTTCGTCCACCGCTTGCAGGCCCGTTTCAAAGTCCACGCCGGAGAAGGTCTCGCCCCTGTCGAACGCCTCGCCGTGCCGGTTGAAATTGCGGTGGTCATCCGACGCAAAGCTGCTCTGGGGGGTCATCTTGCCGGTCAGCAGACCGCTCGCCAGTGGCACGCGGGCCAGGATGCCCACATTCGCTTCCCGCGCCTCCGCGAAGAACTGTTCGGCGGGCTTGAGGCGGAAGGCGTTGAAGATGATCTGCACGGTGGAGACGTTGGGATGCTTGATGGCGGTCAGCGCCTCGTCTACCGTTTCCACGCTGACGCCGTAGGCCCGCAGCAGCCCTTCCCCCACGAAGCCGTCCAGCACGCCGAAGACTTCATCCCGCTCGTAGACTTCCGGCGGCGGGCAGTGGAGCTGGAGCAGGTCTATGGTCTCGGTTTCCAGATTTTGCAAGCTGCGCTCAATGAAGCCGCGCAGATTTTCCCGGTTGTAACCGCCCGCCGTATGCGGGTCCAGGCGGCGTCCGGCCTTGGTTGCCACGCAAAAGGCTTCCGGGCGCTCGCGCCGTAGCCGGGCGATCAGGCGTTCGCTGCGCCCGTCGCCGTACACGTCGGCGGTGTCGAAGAAATTGATCCCCAGGTCAAGTGCCTTGTGAAGCGCGGCCATCGCGTCGGCCTCGCTGACCTCGCCCCAGGTGCCGCCGATGGCCCAGGCCCCGAAGCTGATGCTGGACACGTCGTAGCCGGTTTTGCCGAGTGTGCGCTGTTGCATGGGGGGAGTTATAGCGCGGCGCAGAGAAGTTCTGTGTTCTGGGCGGGCGAGAGTCAAAGCCCCGTCAACCCCTCCCCGTCACTGAAACCCGTCCCCGCCCCGGCCTATCCTTAAAGCATGACCGCGCCCGCCGATTCTGCTCCTCACATCCACCTGCCGGACGGCTCGTGCTGCGCACCCACCGAGTACAGCGGACGCTTCGCGCACCTGCACCAGCACACGCAATACAGCCTGCTGGACGGCGCGGCCAAGCTCAAGGATTTGCTGAAATGGGTGAAAGAGGTCACGCCGGAGGGCCAGGACGCCGCCTGCGCCATGACCGATCACGGCAACATGCACGGCGCGGTCCATTTCTACAACTATGCGCAGGCCGCCGAGGTCAAGCCGATCCTGGGTTACGAGGCCTACGTGGTGCCGGGCATGGGCACGCGCCGCGACAAGAAGCCCGGCGTCAGCGGTGAGAAGGGCATCTTTCACCTGACGCTGCTGGCCCGCGACTTCGAGGGCTACCAGAACCTGTGCCGCCTGAGCAGCCGGGGCTACACCGAGGGCTACTACTACAAGCCGCGCATCGACCACGAACTGCTGACCGAACACCACAAGGGCATCATCGCCTTCTCCGGCTGCCTGGGTTCGGAGGTGCAGCAACTGCTGATGCAGGGGCGCGAGGCCGAGGCCAAACAGCGCATGCTGTGGTACCGCGACTTATTCGGAGAGAACTACTTCATCGAGATTCAGGATCACGGGCTGCCCGAACAGAAGAGGAACAACCCGATCCTGAAAGCCTGGGCGCAGGAGCTGGGCATCGGCATGGTAGCCACCAACGACGGCCACTACGTCAAGAAGTCCGACGCCACCGCGCACGAAACGCTGCTGGCGATTCAGACGAAAGCCACGCTGGCCGACGAGAACCGCTTCAAGTTTCCCTGCGACGAGTTCTACGTCAAGGATCTGGACGAGATGCGCCGCGCCCTGCCGCCCTCGGAGTGGGGCGAGGAAGTCTTCGACAACACCGCCCGGATTGCCGATCTGTGCAATGTGGACCTCCCGGTGGGCAAGAAGCGCGTGTACCAGATGCCCGCGCTGCCCATTCCCGAAGGCCGCACGATGGCCGAGGAACTGCGTATCCAGACGTATGCCGGGAGCCTCAAGCGCTACCCGCACCACGTCACGGGGGCGCTGCTGCGCGAGTACGCCGTGCGGAGTCTGGCGGCGCTGGAGATTGGCGAGCGCGAACGGGTGCTGGAACGCACCGAGGGCTGCGACGCCCGCACCTGTGACGAGGCGACGCTGCTGACGCTGATTGCCTTCCTGGGCAGCGAGTGGGAGGCGCGTGGCAAGGCGGCGGGCGAGAAATACACCCTCTACCCGGCGCTGGAAGTGATGGAGCGGGCGGCGGAAGAAGGCCCCCTGCCCGACTACGCCTGCACCGACTGGCAGCGCAGCAAAGGGGAGGCCAGCGATACGGCCATCCAGCTCGATCCTGGCAGCGAGGAAGAGACCACCTGCCGCGCGCACCACACGCACGCCCTTGTGCTGCTGCGCCGCGCCGAATACGAGCTGAGCGTCATCAACAACATGGGCTTTCCCGACTACTTCCTGATCGTGGCCGATTACATCAACTGGGCCAAGGACCAGGGCATCAGCGTGGGGCCGGGGCGCGGTTCGGGGGCGGGATCGCTGGTGGCCTACGCCATGCGGATCACCAACCTCGATCCGCTGGAATTCGAGCTGCTGTTCGAGCGTTTTCTGAATCCTGACCGTATTTCCATGCCCGATTTCGACATCGACTTCAACGACGCCCGCCGCATCGAGGTCATCCAGTACGTGCAGGACAAGTACGGCGAGGACAAGGTGGCGCAGATTGCCACCTTCGGGACGATGGCGAGCAAGGCGTGCCTGAAGGACGTGGCGCGCGTGATGGGCCTGGAATACGCCAAAGTCGATAAGGTCAGCAAGCTGATTCCGATCAAGTTCGGCAAGAGCTATTCGCTGGAGCAGGCGCGGGACGCCGTGCCGGACATCGCGCAGATGCTGGAAAGCGACGCGCAGTTGCTGGAAGCCTACGAGTTCGCGCAGAAGCTGGAGGGGCTGACGCGCCACGCCTCCGTCCACGCCGCCGGGGTGGTCATCGGGCGCAACAGACTGACCGATCTGGTGCCGGTGATGCGCGACACCTCCGGCATGGGCATGGTCTGCCAGTACGACATGAAGGCCGTGGAGGACATCGGCCTGATCAAGATGGATTTCCTGGGCCTGCGAACGCTGAGCTTTCTGGACGAGGCCAAACGCATCATGCGCGAGTCTCAGAAGATCGAGATCGACTTCGACGCCATTCCCTTCGACGACGCCAAAACGTATGAGCTGATGAGCCGGGGCGACACCAAGGGCGTGTTCCAGTTGGAAGGCGCGGGCATTGCCGATGCGTCGCGTCGCCTGAAACCGCGCCGTCTGGCCGACATCATCGCCCTGAGCGCCCTGTACCGCCCCGGCCCGATGGAAAACATTCCCACCTACGTTCGCCGCCACCACGGGCTGGAGGAAGTCGATTACGTGCGCGACGGGTTTCCCAACTCCGCACAGTTTCTGGAAAAGATCCTGTCGGAAACCTACGGCATTCCGGTGTATCAGGAACAGATCATGCAGATCGCCTCGGAAGTCGCGGGTTTCAGCCTGGGCGGGGCCGATCTGCTGCGCCGCGCGATGGGCAAGAAAGACGTGGCGGAGATGGCTAAACAGCGTGACTTGTTTGTCGCGGGTGCGAAAACCAATGAAGTTCCGAAGGATGAGGCTAATAAGCTCTTCGATTTGCTGGATGCGTTTGCGAACTACGGATTCAACAAGTCTCATAGTGCCGCATACGGCGTTATTACTTACCAGACCGCCTGGCTCAAAGCAAACTACCCCGTCGAATTCATGGCGGCTCTATTAACCGTAGAAAGGCGCGATTCCGACAAGGTGGCCGAGTACATTTCCGATGCGCGCAAGATGGCCGTGAAGGTGCTGCCGCCGGACATCAACCGCTCTGCGCCAGATTTCGCGGTGGCGGGCGAGGAAATCCTGTTCGGGATGTACGCCATCAAGGGGCTGGGCGAGGCCGCCGTGCAGCGCATTCTGGAGGAACGTGAGCGCGGCGGGCGTTTCAAGTCGTTTGCCGACTTCTGCTCCCGCGTGGACAACAAGACCTGCAACCGCAAGGCGCTGGAAAACCTGATCAAGAGCGGGGCCTTCGACGCCTTCGGGGAGCGGCGGCAACTGCTGGACAGCCTCGAAGTGACGCTGGCCTGGGCGCAGGGGGCCGCCTCCATGATCAGCAGCGGCATGGACGCGCTGTTCGGGCTGGAGGAAACCGCGCCGGAGCCGCCGCTCAAATCAACCTTTACCCCGCTGAGCGATCTGGAACGCCTGAGCATCGAGAAGGACGCGCTGGGCCTGTACATCTCCGGCCACCCGCTGGAGCAGCACGAGGGGCTGCGCGAGGCGGCCAGTTGCCGGATCTCTGACCTGGACACCTGGTTTACCACCCAGAACGTCGCCCCCGGCAAGCGCATTAAAGCGGTGCTGGCGGGCATGGTGGAAAACGTGGTTCGCAAGCCCACCAAATCCGGCGGCATGATGGCCCGCTTCATCCTGGCCGACGAGTCCGGGCAGACCGAGCTGGTGGCCTTTTCGCGCGCCTATGACCGCATTCAGGAAAAGCTGATCAACGACACGCCCGCCCTGGTGATCGTGGAGCTGGAATCCGAGGACGGCGGCCTGCGCGCCATTGCCGAGGAACTGGTGAGCATCGAGCAACTGGCCGAGGTGCCGAAGGTCATGTACGTCAACATCGATCTGGAAACCGCCAGCCCGGACGCCGTGGGCGAGTTTCAGAGCGTGCTGGATGAACATGCGGGCAGTATGCCCACCTACCTGCGGCTGCAAACGCCGGAGCAGTTCGTGGTCTACCAGCTCGATCACGGCATGGGCAGCGCCGACGCGATTCGGGTGCTGAACCAGACCTTCCCGTGGATGGACGCCTATCTGGCCTACGATCAGCAGACCATCCTGGGCCGCTTCGCGCCCAAGCCTCCGGCGTGGATGAACAAGCAGAACGGTGGCGGAGGGATGCGGGCTTAGAGCAACAGTATCTGATTAGCGCCGAAGGGCCATCAGCACGGCCACGGGATCCTCGCCCCGCAGGCGGGCCGTTTCCACCACGCTCTTGATGCGGGTATAGGTGATAGCCCCCAGCAGATTTTTGCTGCACTGAGAGACTTTCCTCGTATCTGATTAGCGCTCCTGACCCGGTGGCCTGAACCGGGCAGGATTCGCTAGAATCGGGGCATGGCCGGGACGCTGACAGAGGGTGATGTGCTGGAGATCATCCGTCAGCAGACCGAGAGATTCGAGCAGTTGGAAGCCGAGAATCACGCGCTACGTGCCGAAAACACTCGTCTGAAAAAGCAAATTGAGGAACTGGAGCGCAAAAGGCACAGCAAATATGCTGCGCCGTTCAGCCGCGAGACGCGCAAGGCTGATCCCCAGCCCCCTGGACGCCGCGCAGGAACGGGAACGTTCACCTACAAGACCCCACCTGAACCTGAACAGGTTCAGGCCACCATC
>NZ_JNIV01000039.1 GCF_000701405.1 Deinococcus marmoris DSM 12784 | reverse complement strand
GCGAAGCGTTCCTGACCGATGAAAGCCAGGACGTCGAAGCCATACTCGCTGTACGGCAGCGCCAAACGGCCTTCTGCTTCTGGACGAAGTGGCTTACGGAACCACGGGCATACTTCATGTTGACAGCGGCGGATTTTGAGGACATACCTCACCTGTTCCTGCATCCCGATGAGCGAACGGCTGTTCTGGTAGTCAAGTGGGGCAAACTCGCCACAGATCGGGCAGACCGGAGCCAATCGGTGCAGCGCTTCTTCTCGGTCTAGTGCGTGACGGCGATATTGACGGGCCATAATGATCAGATTCTAGCAAGCTGATTTTGCCACCGTAGTTTTTTTAAAATATCCCGCTCCTAACGGGTGATTTCGAGTTCTCGCTCCAGTTGTTTGGTTCGGGCTTCCTGCTCTGAGAGTGCTGCGACCCCACGCCCCGTGTTCACGGGGCGTCCTGCGGCGGTGTGCTGGTCATGCAGTTTTTTCCAGCGAACGACCAAGTGCGGGGCAATTCCGAGATCACGGGCAATCTGGGCACAGCTTTTCCCGCTGCTGATCACGAGTCGAACGGCTTCCTGCTTAAATTCTGCGGTGTGGGGGATGGTGCGATGTGCCATGTCAGTCTCCAGTATGAATCAGACTGAACTTCCCCTCCACTAAACCCTAGCAAGATCACCCCAGCAAAACCCGCCTTCCGCCCCCTTTTCCTCATGCTGGGTCGCTAGAATCCTGGCCGTGCCCATCCTGACCCGAACCGTACTCGGCGAGATCGCCCGCTGGTATCTGGCAGGCGTGGCGCTGTTTCTGATCCTGCTGATGACCGACGCCCTGAGCAGCACGGTGGGCAAACTGCTGATCTACCACCCGCCTGTGATCAAGGCGGTGGCGGCCTTTCTGTCCATCCTGCCGCAGAACCTGAACAAGACGCTGGTGCTGGCGGTGCCGTTCTCGATCCTGCTGGCCTTCTCGCGGATGCAGCGCGACAATGAGCTGAAAGCCATTCTGGCTAGTGGCATCCGTCCGCTGAGTCTGGTGTGGCCGCTGGCCATTCCGTTTGCGCTGGTGGGCGTGCTGGCGTACTTCAACGCGAGCACCCTGGTTCCGGCGGGGCTGGCGAACTGGGACCGCTCGTGGTACAGCATCTATGACATGGCCCCGCCGCCGCCCCAGCAGGAGAAGTACACCTACGCCCCGCCCGAGGCGCTGTATTACGCGGGCCGCGTGAACAGTGACAGTGGTGGCGGTCAGGTGGCCCAGCTCGACGGCGTGATGGTCCAGCGCAGGGGCGAGACCCTGACGGCTCAGTTCGGCACCTGGGACACGGGCAAGCAGACGTGGACCCTCAGCAACCCGTGGATCACGCGCCCCGGCCAGAATCCGCAGCGGTCCTCTGGCGACGTGGTAGTGCCGCAAAACGACGCCCTGCGCCCGCCGCCGCCTGCCGCCCAGCAGGTCAGCAACGCCGAGTTGCGCGCCGCGCTGACTGGCAATACCCTGAGCCGCAAGGGCGTGCGCGACTACACCTTTCAACTGGCCGCCCGTATCGCAGACCCCGTCACGCCCATCGTCTTTGCCCTGGCTGCCGGGATGCTGGGCCTGCTGATTCGCAACCGCGCCGCCGCCTTCGCCGCCGTGCTGGTCTTTATCGTGTGCTTCTACGTGCTGTGGACCACCATGCCAGGGCTGGCCGGGGCCGGGGCACTGAACCCCACACTGGCCGCCTGGATTCCCAATCTCGCCTTTCTGCTGCTGGCGGGCGGGCTGGCCTGGAGACTCCGCTGATGGGAGTTGCGATGATAGGCGCACTGAGTAGATCGCTGCATCTTCCAGCGGGAGGCCGGGTTGGACAACCCCAGAACCTTACGTTCCAATCCCTCGCCCTCAGACCCTCATACCCTTTGACCCTTAGACGCCCGAAGAGCCAGGGCCAGCCATGAAACTCTTTGAACGCTACGTCCTGTCCGAGATTCTGCCGCTGCTGCTGGGGGCGCTGGCCGCCGTGATCGTGCTGCTGGTGCTGGCGGCCTTGCAGGAGGTGATTGCGCCGCTGCTGGCCAAAGGAGCCGATCCGGTGCTGGTGGCGCGGGTGCTGGCGCTGAACGTGCCGGAGGCTGCCGCCCGCGCACTGCCGATTGCGCTGATGTTCGCCACGCTGCTGGGCCTGTCGCGCCTGAGCAGCGATTCGGAGCTGAAGGGCGCACTGGCCGCCGGGATTCCGGCCACCCGGCTGCTGTGGCCGGTGCTGGCGCTGGGCCTGGGGGTGACCGTGCTGGCCTTTGCGCTGGGCGAGGGGCTGGTGCCGCGCGCCAAGGTGCAGGAGCGCAAGGTCAAGCAGGAGATCGTCTTCGACAACCCGCGCGTGATTGGCCTGGACGGCACGGGTACAGATGGCCAGAGCATCGTGCTACGCGACGCCCTGAACCGGGCCATCAGCGTAGGTAAGATCGGTCCTGGCGGAGTATTAGAAGACCTGCGGATCGTGACCATGCAGGACGGTCTGCCCCCCCGCGAGGTCATCACCGCTGCCAGTGGCCGCCTGCTGCCGGGCAGCAACGTGCTGGAACTGCGCGATGGCCGCCGCGTGACTTACCAGGACGCGCGCCCCGTGACGGTGCTGACCTTCAAGACGGGCAGCCTGCCCGTGCAGGACGTGCAGGCCGATCTGGATGCGGGCGGTGGCGAGCTGAAGGCCATCTACACGCCGCTGCGCGAGCTGTGGGCCAAGACCGCGTTGTACCGCCAGCAGAACATCCGTTCGCCCGCCGACTTCACGGCACTACACCGCAAGTTTGCCGAGCCGCTGGCCGCCCTGGCGCTGGCCTTTTTTGCGGTCAGTCTGGCGGTGTTCAGCTTCCGCAGCGGGCGTGACCTGGGGCTGGTCTGGGCGCTGCTGCTGACGTTCGCGTACTACGCCACCTGGAGCGTGTTCCGGGTGATGGGCGAGAACGGGGCGGTGCCCGGCGTGGTGGCCGCCTACGCCCCGAACCTGATCGCGGTGGTGGCCGGGGGCGCGCTGCTGTGGCTGACGGGGCGACGGTGAGAGAGATCGTGCCGTAGAGCTACTGCGCCAGCGCAGCAATCAAGCGTTAGGGCGCATGGCCTCCCGCACCACTTCTTCCACTACATCCGCAACAGCATTCATGTCGGCCTCGCTCAGTGTAGGGTGAACTAGGAACATCAACGAGGTTTCGCCCAACTCCTGCGCCACCGGCAAACGTTCCTTCGGTCCAAGTCCAGCGTCCACGAATGCCCTTTCTAAGTAGATTTCGGAGCAGGTGCCCGTGTAGCACGGTGCGCCGCGCACCACCACCTCCGCCATGATGCGGTCTCGATCCCAACCCGCGCGCAAATATTCAGCCTGTACATAGACGTAAAACTTGTACTGGGCATGTTCTGAACCTTCGGGGACCACGGGAATCCGCAGGACGCTCAGACGTGACAGGCGCTCGCTCAGCACTGCCGCATTGCGCTGCCGCTGCTGTGTCCAGCCCGGCAGCTTATGCAATTGCAGGCGTCCAATCGCGGCCTGCACTTCCAGCATGCGCCAGTTGGTGCCAAAGGACTCGTGCAGCCAGCGGAAGCCCAGCGGGTGTTCCTTGTTGTACACGGCATCGTAGCTCTTGCCGTGGTCCTTGAAGGCCCAGGCTTTGCGCCATAGATTCTCGTCATGGGTCACCAGCAGGCCGCCCTCGCCGCCAGTGGTCATGATCTTGTCCTGGCAGAACGAGAAGCAGCTCATGTGCCCAATGGTGCCCACATGTTGCCCGTGGTACTTCGCGCCGTGGGCTTGGGCGCAGTCCTCGATGACATACAGGTTGTGTTCGCGGGCCAGTTCCATGATCGGGGCCAGATCGGCGGGCCAACCGGCCAGATGCACCACGATGATCGCCCGTGTGCGCGGGGTCAGCACGGCGCGGATGGTCTCGGCAGTGATGTTACCGCTGTTCCGGTCAATGTCAGCCATCACGGGCACGGCCCCGCGCATCACGGCGGCGCTGGCCGAGGCGATGAAGGTGCGCGGTGTGGTGATGACCTCGTCGCCCGCGCCTACACCCAGGGCGTAGAGCGCCAGCTCCAGCGCCTGCGTGCCGTTGTGGAGGGCAATGGCATAGGGCACACCCAACACGGCGGCGTATTCCTTCTCGAACTCGCGGCCCTCGGTGCCCGTCCAGTAGTTGACTTTGCCGGAGCGCATGACTGCCGAGACGGCCTCGATCTCGTCGGATTCAAAGACGGGCCAGGGGGCCAGGGTGCGGTCCAGTTGCTTGGGGACGGTATGGGTCATGGTTTTATTCTCTCCTCTTTTGGGCGGGCAGGGATACCCACCGCTACAGTGTTGGCAGGCAGTGGCCGAACCACCACGCCGCCCGCGCCTACTGTCGTCCAGCGTCCCACACTTATACCTGGAGTGACCGCACAGCCGACGCCTAAAAAAACACCTTCCTCCAGATGAACCGCGCCCGCCAGATGAACGCCGGGGGCTACATGAACGAAATCTTCCAGCACACAGTCATGGTCTGCCGTCGCGCCCGTGTTGACGATAACGTGTTGCCCCAGCACCGTATCCGGCTGGATCACCGCGCCCGCGAAGATGACCGTCCCCGGTCCCAGCTTCACGCTTTCATGCACGGTAGCTGCCGGGTGAATGGCCGTGGCCCATGTCGCATTTGGAAACCGGGCGGCAAGATCGCGCCGCGCCGCGTTGCTGCCGATGGCGAGGACGGCTCGGTCTGCTGACTGCTCCAGGCGTTCCAGTCCGCCCAGCACAGGGCAGCCCAGCACCGATCCGCCCCAGGACTCGGCGCGGTCATCCAGCACCCCGGCCACGTCCATTCCCGCCGCGCGTAGGGTGGCAATCACCACCTTGGCATGTCCGCCCGCACCCACAACCAGCACGCCACTCATGCTTCGTTTGTCGGGCAGCCCTTGATGGGGGGCATCAGTCGATTTCCCTGACAAGCATGAACGCCTCCGCGAAATGGTGGCTGACTGTGGCCCCACGCAGTTTGGCAAGGCTCTCAATGGCCTCCAGTGATCTGGAATGAGGCGGTGGCTTGACCTGGGACGCAAAGCAGGCCATTGCGGCAAGTTTTGCATCCATCTCTGCTTTGCCGAACGTTGAAAAAACCGTGGGAATGAACGCGGCGTCCGGCGTGGGGTGGCCCCATTCCGTTTCCGAGAGCGTTTCGTAGGCCAGTATCTTCTTTACAGTCTGCCCGGCCAGTGGCCTCGCTGCCACCAGAGCAGCGTTGTAGGCGGCCCCGTGGTCCATATGCAAATCGCCTCGGTGGGGGATATAGAGCAACTCAGCCCCCGATTCCCGGAGTACCATGCCGATCACCTGGGCAATCTTGTATTGCGGGTACTGGTCAAGCTGGGGCGCTGGCAACTCCATGAAGTCAGTTTTCGAGACTCCAAGAACTTTATGGGCCTGTTTTGCCTCTTCCCTGATGGAGACGATTTGCTCGGCTGAAAAGAGTTCAGGCGAACCAACAGATGCGTTGGTCAGCACACAAACCGAAACGTGATCCCCTCGGCTGATGTGCCGGGCCATCGTGCCACCGCAACCCAGCACTTCATCATCTGCATGTGGCGCAAGAACCAGAACCCTAGTCATGGTGGGCCTCTATCATTTTCCGGAGATCTGAGATTTCTCGTTTCATATTGTAAATTTCCAATTCCGGTAGATAGCCGAGACGGTCCCCTACCCTGATCTTCTTGCTGTTGCCCACATACTCAGTGAGCCAGAGCAGGCCGTTGCCAGTCTGTAGAAGAAGCTCTTCCCCTCTGACCTTCAAGACCCTGCCGGGAATGCCAGTAATCGGCAGCTCCAGCTCACGCCTCGCGGCTAGGACAATCAACCTGTCCAGTCCAAAAAACGTGAACGCGCCCGGATGCGGGTTGGCGGCGGCCTGAATAAGCCTGTAAATCTGATTCGCGGGGCGTTCCCAGCCAATTAAACCATCCTCCGGCTTTCTAATACCGTATTCAGTCGCCGCCGCCTCGTCCTGTACTACTGGCTTCCATTGACCAGTTTTGAGCTGCGGCAGCCAGCGATCAAGCGCGGTTTTCATGGCGACCAGCAGCTTGTCATAAACTGTTTTGGCATTGTCGTCTTCCGAAACTGAGAAAGGTTCCTGGACAAAGATGCCGCCAGCGTCAGCCATCTCGGAGATTTCAAAGAACGTTGCTGCGCCGTCTTCCTGCTTTGCGGTGAGCCAACCGAGAGGCGCACGGCCCCTACCACGAGGCAAGGCCGTTGGATGAAACCCGACGCAGCCCAGGGAAGGCGCTTCCGTGATTTCGGGCGAAACCATCTGCGACAGGCCCACCACAAAAAGCACATCAAGTTTATCTTCCGTGATTCCGTCAGCGTGATCATTGATTTTCTGAAATTTCCGATACGCGACGCCTTGAGTTTCGCAATACTCCGAGAGATCAACATAGCCGCTGGTCAGTTCAATCTTTCTGGGTGCATAAGCGTAGACCCTGACGATATGGAAGCTATGCTCCACCAGTTTTTCAAGCAGAATCCGGGAAGATTCCACGCCACCGACAAGACCAACTCTCATTTCTTCACTCCCCATTTGTCGCCCATCAGGACAACAGAAATCGTTCGCAAGATGATCTCTAAGTCCAGGTCAAAACTGAGATGTTCCACGTAAGCCCGATCCAGCTTCCAGCGTTCTTCCCAGCTCAGGTGAATGTTACCGCTCACTTGGGCCAGCCCCGTAATGCCTGGGCGCACCAGAAGTCTCGCCCTGCCATCATCGTTGAACTCACTCTGAAGCTGTGGCAGGCATGGTCTGGGGCCAACAAATGACATATCACCCTTAAGTACATTAAAAATCTGAGGCAGTTCATCGATCTTGGTGCGCCTGATAAGTTTTCCTACCCTGGTTACAGACAAGTCTCCATTACCAATCTGAACATTTAAATCACGCTCTTCATCATTTCGCATTGATCTGAGTTTAAATAATCGAAAGACTTTGCCTCTAAAGCCAAGGCGTTTTTGTGTATAAATAGGATGACCCGAACTTTCTAAAGCTACTAATGTAGCCGCAAGAACTAGAATTGGTAACGTCATTAATATTAGTGACCCAGATAAAATAATATCCATGACTCGCTTAAAGATTTTGTAGATCATATTGGCTTTTCACCTATCGGGAGAATTTTTTTTGGCCTAGATATTTAAAAACGGACAGGAGCATAATAGCAATAATTACGTATAAACTTTTACAGTATTTCAAATCCCTATACTCATCTAAGGATTTCTGAAAATTAGCTTCTGATACATCTGAAAATAAATCAATAAAATTCTTCGTACCTGTTGTGAGCGATAAGTGCTTCCAATAAAAATCTTGGCCTGCCTCTCCCATCTCACTCCGTTTCGTCTTCGGTATTTGCATCAGACGGACGACCGCATCGGCCAGAGCCTGCGGCTTCTCTGGCTCGAAAACGAAACCCGCACCCGCTTTTTCGACCATATCTGCTGCATTACCCCTTACACCCATCAGAATGGGTCTGCCCACCATCATGTAAGCCTGAGTTTTGGAAGGAATAGTAATTGCGAAGAGAGGGTCATCTCTAAGATGCACCAGAAGCGCATCTGCTGCGCCCAGAATCTCCCCGATTTCTGAAGGAGGACGGCGCGGAAGAAAAACCACGTTGGACAGATTGCGCCGCTGTGTTTCCATCTGCAATTTCTCAACCTCTACACCACCACCAATCAAGATGAAACGGGCGTCCGGTTGAGATTCCCGAAGTAAGTCGGCAGCATCTAGAACCGTATCCAATGCCTGCGCCTTGCCCATTGTTCCCGCAAAGACCACATTGAAGTGATTCCCAAATCCCAGTGCGTGGATGCGCTGCATGTCCAGTTCGGTCAGGTTGATCTGTCCTTCGTCGGTCCAGTTGGGAATCACGGTCAACTTCTTCTCGGGCACTCCACGCTCAATCAATCGCTGTTTGAAGCCTTCCGAGAGGACGGTTATATGCGCGGCATGTTTGTAAACCTGTCTCATCCACAATCCGACGGCGCTCATGACCTTTGGATTCTGCATCATGCCCGTCGCAGCCAGGGTGTCAGGCCACAAATCCTGAATGTCGTAGACGAATGGTACGCCCCGCAGCGCCTGCAACACGATGGCCGGAAGACTGACTGTGGCGGGCGGATGATACACATAGGCCACATCCGGGCGGTTGATAAACAACGTTCCAATTGAGGCTGATACCGCGAAGGACAGATAGTTGAGGGCGCGTTTAACCCCAGAGCCGTCGTGGCTGGGATACAACGGAACGCGCAGAATGGGAATGCCGTCCATGACCTCGCGCTGAAAGGGGCGAATGCGGTAGCCGGGGTAGACCTTGCCGCCTGGATAGTTAGGAAACCCGGTCAAAACTTCAACCTGATGCCCCTGTCGGCGTAGCTCTTGGGCAAACAGCAGCCCCTTGAAACTGGGTTCGGGATCAAACCACTGGGTGATAAGTAAAATTCGCACGGCCCGGCCTTAACTCTTGTGCCAGACAACACGGTTGACATAATCCGTATAGCTGATCAATATTCGCAGCACCTTGTCAGAGACGTTAGGCATGCTGTAGTCGGCGGGCTGCCGCAGTAAACGTTCATCCCCACGCGGCTGGTCCTCCAGAATTTGCAGGCCCTGCATCACGCGCTCTGGCGACAGGCCCACCATCATCACGCTGGCCTCCTCCATCCCTTCAGGCCGCTCGTGGGCCTCACGGATGTTCAGGGCCGGGAAGTTGAGAATGCTGGATTCCTCGGTAATCGTCCCACTGTCCGAGAGAACCGCGCGGGCGTGCATTTGCAGATGAACATAATCGTGAAAGCCCAGCGGCTTGAGCAGCTCCACTTTCGAGTGAAATTTGATGCCTCGCGCGTCGATGCGCTTCTGCGTGCGCGGGTGCGTGGACACGATCACGCGCCGCCCGTAAGTTTCGGCAATCGTGTTCAGCGACAGCACCAGCCCGTCCAGATTGGGGTCCGAGTCGATATTTTCTTCGCGGTGGGCGCTAACCACGTAGTATTCCCCGGCTTCCAGGCCCAGCCGTGCCATCACGTCCGACGCCTCAATCTGGGGCAGGTAGTGGGTCAGCACCTCAAACATCGGGCTGCCCGTCTTGATAATGCGGTCTGGCGGCAGGCCCTCGCGCAGCAGATATTCGCGGGCAATGTCGCTGTAGGTCATGTTGATGTCGGCGGTGTGATCCACGATTCGGCGGTTGGTTTCCTCCGGCACGCGCTGATCGAAGCAGCGGTTGCCCGCCTCCATGTGAAAAATAGGCACCTTACGCCGCTTGGCAGGAATGGCCGACAGACAACTGTTAGTGTCGCCCAGGATCAGCACCGCGTCGGGCTGCTCCTGGGCCAGCACCACGTCCACCTTGATCAGAATGTGGCCGATAGTCTCGGCGGCGGTGCCCGTCGCCGCGTTCAAAAAATGATCGGGTTTGCGGACGCTCAGATCGGAGAAGAAAATCTCGTTCAGCTCGTAATCGTAGTTCTGGCCAGTATGCACGATGACGTGTTCTGTGTACTCGTCCAGCTTTGCAAGCACGCGCGACAGGCGGATGATCTCCGGGCGCGTGCCCACGATGGACATGACCTTCAGTTTTTTCTGTCTCTCTGGAATCTCAGTCATCGGTGTCTGGGTCATGCGCGCTCCACGGCCTCGGCCACCGTGTCGGGCTGGGCCGGGTCAAACAATTCATGCGTCCAGAACAGCGTGGTGAGGGTGCTGTCTCCGATATTGGTGATCTTGTGCGTGTGCAGCGTGGGAATATCCAGGTAGCTGGGTTGCTCGCCCGACACCCGGAAGGTCTGAATCTCGCTGCCAAACAGATGCCGCAGTTTGATCTCGGCCTCGCCGCCCGTGACCAGAAACCGCTCCACCTTGCGGGTGTGGTAATGGTTGCCGCGCGTGATGCCCGGATGGGTGGTGGACATGAAGCTCTGGCCGCCGTTGGGACTCTTGATGGCCTCGAACAGACTGCCGCGGGGGTCGGTGTGCAAGGTCAGTGCCACCGGGTAATGCCCCGGATACAGGTAGGAGCGGTAGGTGTTGAACAGATCGCGCCGGATGTCCTCGCGCAAGTCGGGGATGATGTGCTGAGCATATAGATCGCGCATACCACTCAGGGTTTCAAGCAGGCCATACACAGTCATGTCTTTGCCCTGAACGCGCACGTCGCCCACCGTACCCTCACGCAGCAGGGTTTCAAAACGCCGCGCCACTTCCTGGGCATGAATCTGCTCAATAGGCGCGTCGTTATGCGGTGTGGGCGTCTCACCGCTCGCCAGTTGATGACAGAAGGTGGACACCACAGAGTTGTAAAAGGGCTTGCCGCCCTCGCCGAACACGCCGGGCAGGATGATATTGGTAAACTTGCCGCCATTGCGCTCCGCCCACGCCAAGAGCAGCGCCGCCGCCTCACGCTTGGACGTACCGTAGGCGCTGTCGCGCTCAATGTGGGTGGACGAGGAGAACAGGACATGCGCCGTGCTGCCGCGTTCTTCCAATGCCTCGATCAGTTGCCGGGTCAGCTCCAGGTTGGTGCGGGCCACCACGTCGTCCTCGCCCCGGTTCATGCCTGCCAAGTGCAGCACGGCGTCGCAACCGTCCACAAATTCGGCCAGCCTGCCCACTTCAAAGGTCTGCCGGTTGGCGGCGCGGACCTCCAGATCATCTAGGCCGTGGAAGTAGGCGCGAACGTGTGTGCCCAGCAGGCCGTCTGCGCCAGTGATCCCTATCTTAGTGGGTTCGGTCATGCCTTTACCACAGAAAAAATACCCGATCCAATTTGATTTTTGCCGTGTGTCATCTGGAATCTCCAAGAACTGCATCGAAAACCGCCGCCGTTTTTCGCGTCGCAGCGGCTCGGTCAAACTTTGACTGTGCATAGTCCACAGCTTTTCCTCTCAACGCAGTTTTTTCACTGTGGTCCAGGGCGTCATATTCATATAGACTGTCTAAGAATTTCTTCTCGTTTAATGCAAGTGTCCATCCCGCTTTTCGCTGGTTGAGGTCACTCCAGGGCGTTTCCGTGCTCGTCATCACCAGACAGCCGGAAGACAGGGCCTCGACAATAACGTGACCGTAATTCTCCCCATAGGTGGGGAATAGGAAAATGTCGTAGCGTGAAAAAGTCGTTTGCACTTCGGAGTGTTCGAGAAGACCTTTATACCTAAACTTTATGTTGTCTGGAAGACTCTCTGCGGCTTCAAGACAGAGCTTCCAGTACCTCTCATCTTCGGTTGGACCATAAATATCAATGATTGCTTTATTTCTATAGTCTTTTAACATGTTCAAACCAAATAGAAGGTTTTTCTTGGGGGAGATTCTGGAGATGAAGACCAGCCTTACTGTGTCGTCGGCTGGTTTTTCTCGCGTCAGATATTCTTCTAATGATTTTGTATTGGGAATATTCTCGGCAACAAATATGTTCTGCGATGAGGGGAGAACACGCCGCACGTCGTTTTTCTCGTAGTCAGTTGAAGTGAACCAATTCACCAACTCTGGCTTATATATAAGTTTGAAAGCCGCCAGATATACCGATTTTTTCAATGGCTTTTGCTTAAGCGCACCCTCAGAAAATTCTCCTCTTGGGCTGAGCAAAATTTTAGCTTTAATCCTACCAGATAATTTCAGAAGATAGATTTTCTGAACATAGGTTGTCGAAAAAAAACTATTCAAGTAAATGAGATGTGGGCAAAGACGATCAATAAGTTGGTACAGATTTTGAGTTGTCCAACTGCCGGGAGAGAGATACATGATTGAACAATTGTCACCTGTAAGCCAGGTGTCTTGCTCCCGGTCTGGATACGGCTGCTCGTCTCCGAGATCCCGGTCACGGGTCAAGATAAAAAGTTCGTAACGGTCTCCCAGAGCGCTCACAATGGCCTCAATGGAACGGATTGGACCGCCACCCTTGCTGCCTGGCAGGTAGCCGTCTGTGAAGATTGCAATTCTTGGTTTCGAGACTTCATTCCTGTCCATGTTTCCCCTAACCGCCCAACCCATTTCGGCTCTCAAGATCAGAAGTATTATCTGAGATTAGAATCTTTGTCCAACTTCAGTTCCTGTCTCACTCCTGGCAATTCCAGCAGCAATTCTTCAACTTCAGGAACGGTCAGGCGCTGGGTGTTGTGTGAAGTGTAATCCTCCAATATAGCTTCTTCAGGGCGGCCCTCAGTGAAGTATTTGGCGTAATTCAAATCGCGGTCATCCATGC
This sequence comes from Deinococcus marmoris DSM 12784, assembly GCF_000701405.1. GTDB lineage: Bacteria > Deinococcota > Deinococci > Deinococcales > Deinococcaceae > Deinococcus > Deinococcus marmoris. The sequence continues at coordinate 28,763 of NZ_JNIV01000039.1, read as the reverse complement.
GGACGCGCAGGTAATCGCCCATGTCCTCAGCCTTGGCAATTTCTCCCGCCGTTGCCAGCGTCTCGAACAGCTTCTCGGCGTGGCGGGTGCCGATGATCTGAACAGGAACATCGGACTTGAACAGATTCTTGAGGGCCTGGGCCAGATCCTCCACCGTACACGCTGGGGCTTTTCGAACGAAGATATCGCCCTGTCCGGCGTTCTCGAAGGCGAACAGCACGAGGTCAATGGCGCTCCGCAGCGACAGCAGGAAGCGGGTCATGTCCGGGTCCGTGACCGTCAGCGGCTTGCCCTGCTTGATCTGTTCGATAAACAGCGGAATCACCGAGCCGCGCGAGTACATCACGTTGCCGTAACGCACGCTGGAAACCACAGTATCGTTTCGTCCCAGTCGCCGCGCCGCCGCCGTCGCCACCTTCTCCATCATCCCTTTGGTCATGCCCATCGCATTGACTGGAAACACGGCCTTATCGGTGCTGAGGCAGACCAGAGACTGGATGTGGTGGGCAATGGCCGATTCCACCACGTTGTGGCTGCCCACGATATTGGTCAGGACCGCCTGCATGGGAAAGAACTCGCATGACGGAACCTGCTTCAACGCCGCAGCGTGAAAAGCCAGGTCCACACCTTCCATCGCTGCGTCCACGCTGGCACGATCCCGAACGTCGCCGATGTAGAACTTGACCTTGGGGTTGTTCAGGCGCACGCGCATCTGCTCCTGCTTCAGTTCATCACGGCTAAAGATCCGAACCTCATTGACCTCTGTGTCTTTGACGAGTTGAAGGAGCTCATTGCCGAATGAACCAGTACCACCCGTGATCAGAATGGTCTTGTCGTTGAGGTTAGATTGCACTGAATGTTCTCCTATTCTTGAGATGAAGTGTTCGTAGTGAACGTGATGATCTTAAGCAGACATACGGATGATCTTCCGATCAGAGTCTAGAACGTGCAGACCAAAAAACTGGAGAAATAATCCGCAGTCAGAAAAACTCGGCTCTCCGGGGTCGATGGTTTACTAGTGGAATAGGAATTTGCAAGGTCTGATTTTTTGGGTGTTGGGTTTGCAAATAGGACACCATTATCAGGACGCTGTATCTGAGGCGAAGGGCTTCTCAGTCATCCCCTATGCCCCTCGCCATCCATCGCCTCCACTGCCCGCGCTGCCAGCCGCCCCACCGTCAGCCCCTGCACGATGATGCTGAACACTACCACCACGTAGGTCATCACCAGAAACAGGTCCCGCTCCGGTCCAGCAGGCACGGTAAAGGCCAGCGCCACGCTAATGGCCCCGCGCAACCCGCCCCAGACCATCAGGCGGCGGGTATAAGGGTTGAAGTCGCGCCGCCGCCCTAGCAGCAGCACCGGCAGTTGCACGCTGATGGTGCGGATCAGCAGCACCAGCGGAATGGCGATCAGCCCCAGCAGCAGCGACTGCCCGCTGAAGCGCACCACCACCACCTCCAGCGCCAGCAGCGCGAACAGGAAGATGTTCAGCAGTTCGTCGGCTAGATGCCAGAAACTCTCGAAGCGTTCGCGTGAGGACAGCCCGGCGGGGGCACGGTCCGCCAGCGAGCCGATCAGCAGCCCGGCGGCCACGGCGGCCAGCGGCGCGGACACATGCAGGTTGGCGGCAACGGCGGTGCAGGCCAGCACGACGCTCAAGGTGACCAGCACCTCCACTACGAAATCGCTGACCGAGCGCAGGGCCAGCCAACCTACCCAGCCCAGAAACAGCCCCAGCGCCAGCCCGCCCAGCGCCTCCTGCGCGAAGAAGAGAGCGATGCCGCCTGCGCTCATGGCGGGGCCGTGGGCCTCCGCACCTCCGCCACTGGCCGCCGCGATTCCCGCCAGCACCGCGAAGGCCACCACGCCCACGCCGTCGTTGAACAGGCTCTCACCCGCCACCAGAGTTTCGATGCGCTTGGGCACCCCAGCCTGCTTGAGCATCCCCAGCACCGCCACCGGATCGGTGGGGCTGATCAGCGCCCCGAACAGCAGGCAGTAGATGAACGACACCTGAAGTCCGAACAGCCCCAGTAGCGCATAGGTGGCCCCGCCCACCAGCGCAATCGAGATGGCGGTGGACAGCAGCGCAAACGTCAGCACCGGCCCGCGCAGCCCCCACAGCGCGTACGAGTTGACGCCCAGCGCCCCGGCGAACAGCAGGAACGACAGCACGCCCTGGAACACGAAATCGCTGAATTCGATGCCGCGCACCAGCGTCACCGCCTCGCGCGCAAACGGCACGTCTAGGCTGACCAGACCGAAGATGATCAGGCTGACCCCCAGGCCGCCCACGGTCACGCCAATCGAGGCGGGCAGTTTCCAGTAGCGGGCATTCACAAAAGCCAGCGCGGCGGTCACGCAGACCAGCAGGGTGGCGAGATCGAGGATTTGCATTTAAGGGTGGCTCCTGGGAGGTCTGGGGGTCTAAAAACGTTTCTTCTAACGGAAGAGGACGGAGTCAGGTCAGCGCAGGTAAGGGGGCAATTCAGCGGCAAACCCGCACAGGCCCCATCTTCAGCCCCTTGCCTTCTCGGGTCTACTCCCTATCCCCCCCGCAGAATGAACGTGGCGTAGAACAGCCCCAGCGCCACCGTGACCGTCACCAGCGCCACGGGGGTGCCGTACTTCATGAACTCCACGAAGCCCATCGGATGGCCCTCACGGGCGGCGATGTCTGCGACCACGATGTTGGCCGACGCGCCGATCAGGGTCAGGTTGCCGCCCAGGCACGCGCCCAGAGACAGCGCCCACCACAGCGGGTCCATCGCGGGACCCAGGGTGACCTGCAACTCGCGCAGCACGCTGGCCATGCTGATGGTAAAGGGGATGTTGTCCACAAAGCCGCTGATGATCGCGCTGGCAAAGCCCACCGCCAGAATCCCGGTGCCGATGTTGCCGTCGATGGCCCCCGTCAGACCAGCCGCCACCGTCTGGAACACGCCGACTTCCTCCAGGCCGCCCACCACGATAAAGAGGCCCATGAAGAACAGCAGCGTGGTCCACTCCACCTGCTCGAACAGTTCCACCGGGGTCAGGTCCGCGATCAACATCAGGAAGGTGGAGGTGGTCAGCGCCACCAGTCCGGCCTCCAGGCCCAGCGGGTGCCCGATCATGAACAGCAGCAGCGTGACGGCGAACACGCCCAGCGCCTGTTTCATCAGTTTGGGGTTGGTCTTGATCGGCGTGGTGTCGGTCAGCGCCGCCCGTAGGCGTTCGCTGTTGCCCGCCCCGGCCAGATCGCCGCGCACCTTCATCAGCAGGTGCATCAGGCCGATGCCCAGCACCGTGGCCACCGCAGCGAACGGGGCGACATTGACCAGAAAGTCCCCGAAGCCCTTGCCCGCCACCGAGCCGATGATGATGTTGGGCGGGTCACCCACCAGCGTGGCGGTGCCCCCGGTGTTGCTGGACAGGATCACCGCGATCAGGTACGGCATGGGCCGCAGCCCCAGCCGCGCCACCACCGTGACCACCACCGGAGCCATGAACAGCACCGTGGTCACGTTGTCCAGAAAGGCGCTGAACAGGGCGGTCAGGATCGAGAAGATCCACAGCACCCGCGCCGGTTCGCCGCGCGTCACGATCATGGCGCGACGGGCCACCAAGTCAAAAAAGCCGCTGCGGCTCAGCACGTTGACGATATTCATCATGCCGAACAGCAAAAAGATGGTGTTGAAGTCGATGCTGGCCCACGCCTGGGTGGGCGTCAGGATGCCCACCACCATCACGGCGCAGGCCCCCAGCAGCGCGGCCACCGTGCGGTGGACATACTTTTCCAGCAGGATCATGGCGTAGGTGGCCACGAACAGCACGATCGCCAGAATGGTCAGCGTCCCCGGCGACAGGTTCAGGCCCAGGCTGGTCAGCAGGTTGAGGGTCTCACCGCCCGCCTCATGCATGGGGGTTCACCGGGTCTGGCGTGGGGGCAGGGCCGGGTCTGGCAGGAAGATCGTTCAAGAGGAGACTCCTTTGGGAAGGGGGGCTGGAGAGGGGCGGAAACGGAAAAGCAGAGGCCGGGGCGGCTGGAAAAACCTCAAAAAATGGGAAGAAGCCCCGGTCACAGACTTCCCCCAATTCGGCGTATGGCCGCCGGAACCCGTGCAGATGTTCACAGGATTGTTGATGTTCAGTGTAGCTCAACACCTGCTGCACCGGGCTTGTCATGTGTAGCGAGACGGTCCAGCAGATGCGCCGACGCCTCGTTCAGGCCCACCACTTCTACCGGAATGCCCAGGGAGCGGAATTTGAGGATCACCTTGTCCAGCGCCCCCACGGCAGACCCGTCCCAGATGTGCGCGGCACTCATGTCGATGGTGACCTTGCCGCTGGCGTGCGTGAAGTCGAACTCGTGTACGAAGTCGTGCGTGCTGACGAAGAACAGTTGACCGCCGACATGGTAGGTGCGCCCTTCGGGGCCGTCGCTGTGCGTGACCGTGGACATCTTGGAGACCTGCCGCGCGAAGAACAGCGCGCTGAGGACCACGCCCACCAGCACGCCCTTGGACAGGTCATGCGTGACCACGGTGGTCAGCACGGTGGCCAGCATGACGATGCTCTCGCCCTTCGGAAAGACGGTCAATGTCCGCAGGCTGTTCCAGTCGAAGGTGCTGACGCTGACCACGATCATCACGGCCACGAGCGCGGCCATCGGAATCTGCACCAGCAGCGGTTGCAGGACCAGGATCAGCAGCAGCAGAAAGGCACCCGCCACGAAGGTGGACAGCCGCCCACGCCCGCCGTTGCCCACGTTGATCATGCTCTGGCCGATCATGGCGCAGCCAGCCATGCCGCCGAAAAAGCCAGTGATCATGTTCGCCACGCCCTGCCCGCGCGACTCGGTGTTCTTGTTGCTGGTGGTGTCGGTGCGCTCATCGACCAGTTGGGCGGTCAGCAGGCTCTCGATCAAGCCCACCAGACACAGCGTCAGCGCCACCGGAAAGATGATTTGCAGGGTTTCCAGGGTCAGCGGCACGTTGGGCAGGTGCAGCGGCGGCAGGGCACCCGGCAGCGCGCCCATGTCGCCCACCGTCTTCACGTCCACCTTGCCAAAGATCGCCACCACGGTCAGCACCACGATGGCGACCAGCGCACTGGGCAGCGCTTTGAACACGCGCGGCAGCAGGTAGATGATCGCCAGCCCGGCGGCCACCATCGCGTACATGGGCCAGCCCGCGCCCACGAACTGCGGCAGTTGCGCCGAGAAGATCAGGATGGCCAGCGCGTTCACGAAACCCACCATCACTGGGCGTGGAATGAATTTGAGGTAGCGGGCCAGCCGCGCCCAGCCGAAGACGACTTGCAGCACGCCGGTCAGCACTGTGGCCGCGAACAGGTAGTCCAGCCCGTGGTCCCTGACGATGCCCACCATCAGCAGCGCCATTGCCCCAGTAGCCGCGCTGATCATGGCCGGGCGGCCCCCGATAAAGGCGATGGTCATCGCGATGATGAACGAGGCGTACAGGCCCACCTTGGGATCGACTCCGGCGATGATCGAGAAGGCAATCGCCTCCGGGATCAGCGCCAGCGCCACCACGATCCCGGCCAGAATGTCGCCGCGCGGGTTCTGGAACCACTCGTGCCAGTAAGCCTGAAAGTCGAATTTGGGAGCGGAAGGTTTGGGGAGGACAGTCAAAAGGAACCTCTGCTGGGCGCGTGGCGCACGCCGCTGTGAACTCGGCCTGACATGGCCGGGGGCGGTGGAAGGGACGCAATTATCGTCAGGGGGCGACGGTTGGACTTTCCAACGCGCCAGCCTGCGGCGTCGGAAAGTATGCCGGACGGCGGGGGCAGGCCGCAAGGTGAAGGGTCACGGTAGACGGCGAATGTCCCCGGAACTTGACACTTAGGCCAGACCTGAAACGCCGTTCAATCCAACCCCGCACAACGGAAACTGCTGGCTCCGTCCCTCTCCCCCACCCGGTCCACGCCCTATGCTGCTGGGCATGACCTCGCCCACTCCGCAGCCCCCGCACGTGCCGCCCCTGAACGTCCTGAGCATCCAGTCGTGGGTCAGCTTCGGGCATGTCGGCAACGCCGCCGCCGTGTTCCCGCTTCAGCGCCTGGGCATCGAGGTCTGGGCCATTCACACCGTGCAGTTTTCCAACCACACCGGTTACGGCGCGTGGACCGGGGCCGTGTTTCCCCCTGAGCAGATCGCCGAACTGGTGGACGGCATCGAGGCGCGCGGCGTGCTGGGCGGGTGCGCGGGCGTGCTGAGCGGCTACATGGGTTCGGGCGGCACGGTGGCGGCGGTGGTGGAGGCGGTGCGGCGCGTGCGCGGGGCCAACCCGGCGGCGCTGTACTGCTGTGATCCGGTGATGGGCGACGTGGGGCGCGGCGTATTCGTGCGCCCGGAACTGCCGGACCTGATCGCCGCGCAGGCCCTGGGGGCCGCCGACATCCTGACGCCCAACCAGTTTGAGTTGGAGCTGCTCACCGGGCGCACGGTCCGCACCCTGAACGACGCGTTGGAGGCGGCCTCCGAGCTGCGGGGGCGTCTGTACGCCGCTGGCCCCCGGATCGTGGTGGTGACCAGCCTGGTCCGCCAGGACGCCCCGGCAGACCAGATCGAGACGCTGGTGGTCACGGACGACGGGGCGTGGCTGTGCCGCACGCCGCTGCTGCCGCTGGACCCGCCGCGCAACGGCACCGGGGACGCGATTGCCGCGCTGTTCTTCGGGCACTACCTGCAAACGCGTGATGTGTCGGCGGCCCTGAGTCTCTCCATGAGCGCGCTGTACGGCCTGCTCAAGCTGACACACGAGCAGAACAGCCGCGAGATCATGCTGGTGGCCGCGCAGGAGGAATTCGCCCGGCCCTCTCAGGTCTACGAGGCCAGCAAGATCGCCTGAATCGGCCCAGCACAATTGTCCAGATGAGACCGACCTACAGGTCATTTCAGGATCACCACAACGCCCGTTGGAGGTCGTCTCATGCGGCGCTGGGGACATCCGGCCAGACTGAGTGTCATGAAACACATTCTTTTCCCGACGACCGCACAGGCCGACGCCTTCATTGCCGAAATGCAGCAGAAGAACGTGGTGGCCCCGACGCTGGGCACCTCCTCCTACAGCCGTCACAGCGAAACGGGCGGAGCACGCACCACGGACAACGGCATGGCTGACACCTACGGCAGCGGAATGGACAACACGTCTGGCGCGGGCGGCGACGTCCGCACCTACGACAACATGGACGGCCAGCCCAGCGCCGCCGCTGAAGATGCGGGTGCAGGCGCAGTCAAGGGCACTGGCGTGGGCGCAGTTGTCGGTGCGGGCGCGGGTCTGCTGGGCACGATAGGTACGGTGGCAGGCGTCGGGGCCACCGTCGCCACGGGCGGCCTGGCGATTCCGGTGATTCTGGGCATGGCCGCGCTGGGCGCAGGTGTGGGCGCGGCAGTGGGCGCAACCGGCGGCGCGGCGGGCGTGGACGAGAACCACGATGGCCGCACGGCGGATGACGACTACGGCTCCTACGGCGTCAACGACGATTACTATGGCCGCATGCACGACACCGTGAACGCTGGTGGGCGCGCGGTGGCTGTGGAAGACGCCGTGCCCTACGACGTGGTGGCCGAGGCCGCCAAGCGTCACGGCGGCGAGTTCGTGGACGAGAACACCATCGACGCGCGCCGCATGTAAAACAGAGCAACGCAATGAACGCCCCTGCCTCTCGATGAGGTGGGGGCGTTTTTCTCATTCCCTTTCCTGCTGCATTCAAAATCAGCTTTGCATGAGGGTGGGGTCAGGTGCGGCGTGTTATGCTGCGCTTGCTGCCGGGTTTCAGGACAGCGCCGCCAGACTGGTCCCGAGAAGAGGACCGTGGCACACAAAGGCGCAAACCCGAGGAAGCGATAGCCAGTTGCCCGTGGGCGGGCCGCGCGCGTTGATGCTGAACGCCAGAACACAGAAATTGGCCGGATCAACGTGCGCCCACGACATAACCCCACGGGCACGTCCTGAGTAACCAGGTGCGTGAATGCCTAAAGTGAAAAAGCAGGACGCGGAAGGGGAAGCACAGCAGCCCAGCGCCGAAGTCCAGAAGTCAGCGAAGAAGACAGGCCAGCGGTCCAGAAAGACCGTGCCCCAGGCGGCAGATGCCGCGCCCGAAGTGACAGAAGTCAAACCGAAGACCCCCAGGGGAGCTGGCAAGAAAGCCACGCCCCGCAAACCCAAGGCGCAGCCCGAAGTATCGGTGGCGGAAGCACTGCCAACTGAAAATGCGGCCCCTGAAATTGCCGTTGTTGAAACGGCAGTGGCCCAGGCCGAGCCGATTCAGGACATGGCCGTTCACAGCGAGCCGGTCCAGAGCGAATCTGCTCAGGCGGAACAGCCTCAACCTGTTGCGGCGCGGAAGGGCAGGAAGTCCAGCAAGGCGTCGGCTCAGGAAGCTCCCGCTCAGGCCGGGGCGACTGTGCCTGAGATGGCGGTTGTGGCTGAGGCTCTGGCTGCCCCTGAGACAGTGAACGAGCAGCCTGTCGCCGACGCCACGCCTCCCGGAAAGCCCAGGCAGACGCGCAAGGCCCCCGCCGCGAAGGCGCAGGCCGCTCCCGAAGTTCAGATCGAGCCAGAAGTCTCAGAAATCCAGACCCCTGAAGCTCAGACCGAAGCCCCCAAGCGCCGTGGACGCAAGCCCGCCGCGCAGGTTCAGCCTGTGCCGGAGATTGAAGTGCCCGCCCAGCCTCCCGTGATGGAAACGCCTGTGGTGGAAGCCGTGACGGACGAAGCCGCTCCCGAAGCTGAAGCCCCCGAGCCTCAGCCTGCCCGACGGGGCCGCAAGCCCAGGCAGGCTGCGACTGCGCCAGAAGCAGTTGAGGTGGAAACCAGCCCACTGATTCTGGAAGTTCCCAGGAAGACGCGGGGCCGCAGGAAGGCGCTGCCCGACACCTCCCTGCCCGCAGTGCTGGACGGTGTGGAAGCGGTGGAAATCGAGTCGGGAGCCACCCACGCTGTGCAGGTGGTGTCCGCTTCCGAGGCCGTGCCCGCCGTGGACTCGGTGGTGGCCGTGCAGGAAGCCTCCGAGACGCAGCCGGACCCCCAGCCGCGTTCGCAACCACATTCACAGTCGCGTGGACGCGGGGGCCGGGGCAAACGCGCCCAGCCGACTCCAGTTGAGACAGCTCCCATTGAGACAGTCCAGTCTGAAGTAGAAGTGGTGGAAGCGGCGGCTGAGGAGCAAGAGGCACAGGAAGAATTCCAGCCCCTCAGCCCTGAACGCGAACTGGTCATCGCCCAGCTCCGCAAGCTGGGACGGCCCGTGCATGTGCGCGATCTGGAACGCACCTTCACGCGGCAGGCCATCAACCGCATTGGCGGCTGGCGCGAGCTGGAAGACTTGCTGGACACCCTGACCGACGAGGGCCAGGTCATCCGCACCCGCAAGAAGACCTACGGCCTGCCCGAGGCCATGAGCCTGGTGCGCGGGAGATTCCAGGCGTCGGCGGCGGGCTTCGGCTTCGTCATCCCCGACAGCGGCGGCGACGACTTCTACGTGCCCGCCGAGCAGACGCTGGAAGCCTGGAACGGCGACATCGTGCTGGTCAGGATGGAAGGCCGGGGCGATACGGGCCGCAACGAGAACGGGCGCGGCGGCGGTGGCCCCAGACGCGGCCAGAAGGGCGACGGCAGCCCGCGCGCCAGCGTGGTCCGCATCGTGCAGCGTGCGTACAAGCAGCTCGTCGGCACGCTGGAATACAGCCACGGCCACCCGATTCTCAAGCCCGATGACCACCGCGCGCGCCACCGCATCCTGGTGCTGCCGGAAGGCATCGAAGAACTGGAAGCGGGCGCACGCGTCGTGACCGAGCTGTTCTGGCCCGAGAACACCGGCGAGGACGAGGTCTTTGGCCAGGTCACCCGCGTGCTGGGAGCCGAGGACGATCCCGAAACCGAGACCGAGGCGGTCATCGTCAAGTTCGGTCTGCGCGGCGAGTTCCCCGAACCCGTGCTGGAACAGGCCGAGGCCATCCCCGTCGAGATTCCCGCCGCTGCCCTGCATGGCCGTCTGGACCTGCGCGGATACAACATCTTCACGGTGGACGGGCGCGACGCCAAGGATTTTGACGACGCCATTCACATCCAGCCCACGCCCGAAGGCAACTTCGTGGTGGGCGTGCATATCGCCGACGTCAGCCACTACGTCACCGAGGGCACGCCGCTGGACGAGGAAGCCTTCGCCCGCGCCACCAGCGTGTACCTGCCGGGCCGCGTGCTGCCCATGCTGCCTGAACACCTCAGCAACGGCGTGTGCAGCCTGGTGCCGGATCAGGACCGCCTGACCCTGACTGCCCTGATCGAGCTGTCCGCCGAGGGCGAGATTCTGGACGTGAAGATCGCGCCCAGCGTCATCAACTCCAAGGCGCGGCTGACCTACGACGAGGTTCAGGCGTACAGCGAGGCCATCGCCACGTTGCCCGAGGCCGCCCGCAATCTGGAGGGAGACCTGCACCTGCTGCTCAAGATCACCTCCAAGCTGCGTCAGAAGCGGCTGCGCGAGGGGTCTCTGGACTTCAAGATGCGCGAGGTCAAGGTAGACGTGGGCAAGGACGGGCGCATGGAGCTGATCCCGATCCGTGAGGAAACCGCGCGCGGCATGATCGAGGACCTGATGCTGCTGGCGAACAAGGTGGTGGCCCGCTTCCTGATCGGGCGCGATATTCCCGCCCTGTTCCGCATCCACGAGGAACCCACCCTCCAACGCTTCCAGGACGTGACGGCGGCCATCGGGCGGCTGGGCTTCGCCTTTCCCGGCGGCGAGCCTACCCCGCAGGCGTATCAGGCGGTTCTCAAGGAAGTGCGCGGCACCAACCGTGAGAGCGTGGTCAACACGCTGCTGCTGCGGTCCATGCAGCAGGCCAAGTATTCGGGCGAGAACCTGGGCCACTTCGGACTGGCGTTCGACGAGTACCTGCACTTCACCTCGCCCATCCGCCGGTATCCCGATCTGCTGGTCCACCGCGTCATCAAGGGCATTCTGAGCGGCGAACTCAAGGCGGGGAACCGCGAGGTGGCGCTGCTCCAGGGCCGTCTGCCCGGCATGGGGGACCACACCAGCGAACGCGAGCGCACGGCTTCCGAGGCCGAGCGGGACCTGACCAAGTACTACCAGGCCAAGTGGGCGCAGGAACACCTGGGCGAGTCCTTCCCCGGCAACGTGTCAGGGGTGGTGGCCAGTGGGCTGTACGTCATGCTGGACAACGGCGTGGAAGGCAAGCTGCACATCAGCAACCTGGACGACGACTACTACATGTACCTGGAAGACGCGCAGATGCTCAAGGGCCGCAGCCGGGGCAAGAGCTTCCGCCTGGGCGACAGCGTCAACGTCACCATCAGCACCGTCAAACCGCTGGCCCGCCAGACCGATTTCACGCTGGCCGACCCTACCGACCCGGAATACAAGCCCGGCAACTTCAATGAGGAGAACGACATGGATTCACCCGTCAAACCCCGCGCCCGCCGCCGCGACGACCGCGAGCAGGAAAAGCGCGAGAAATTACAGAGCGTCCCGGTCAGCGAGCCGCGCAAGTTCACGCTGGAAGACCCGGCCCCCGCCGCCTCGTCCTCTGCCGACGCCTCTCCCCGCCAGGGCGGACGTGGGCGCGGAGGGCAGGGCAATCCGGGCCAGGGCAACCAGAACAGGAGCCAGGGCCGCACCTTCGGCGGGGTCAGCATGGACAGCGGCGAAGGTGGTGGCGGCAATGGCGGCACCAGTTCTGGCCCCCGGCGCGGCGCACGGCGTGTGGTCACGCTGGAGCGTCCCCGCAACGAACACCTGCGCCCCGTGAACATCACCGTGCAGCGCATGTACTTCGGCGACTGGACGCTGGAGAACATGCCCGCCGACGATGGCAATGACGGCGGTGGCCGCCGGGACTTTGGCCGGGGTGGGCGCGGCGTGCAGGAGCGCGGCAGCAACAACCGGGGCAGCGCGGCGCGCGGCGAGCGCGGCCACACGCGGGGCGGGAGTGACCGGGGGGCAGTTCAGCGCCCCAACGGACGCCCGCAGGGACAGCGCGGAGGCCAGAGCAGTCCACAGGGAAGCAGCAACCCACAGGGTCAGGCTGCGCCGCCCGCGCAGGCCCAGACCGCCGCCCCGCAGCCCGCCCAGACCAGCGCCGCCCAGAGTGACGATGCCAAACGCCGTCGCCGCCGCCGGGGCCGCAGAGGAACGGGCGGCCCGGAGTAAGACCAGCCAGATCACCCCACCCATAGCGCGGCCCCCACCCTCTTCGGAGACTCGGGAGCTGCGTTTTTTATGGCCTCAAAAAAGGCAGGCGCGGCAGCAGTCCAGAAGACCGCCCCACCCGCCCCGATAAATTCCAGAACCTGCCGCCAGCACAGCTTTTTCGAGTCCTCTAAACGTCGCAGCTCTATTATGCTATGTACGTAATTTTGTTGACCTATTTCAACTGCTGTAGTATACTGAGTAGCGAGAAAGGGCGTCCCTGAGCGCCTATCAGTCCCAAACAACCCTCTCCTCTCAATTCAGCGTAAGCCCGCCTCAGAAACGGGTCCGCGCCGCAGGAGTCAAATGACCAAACTTGAAGACCAGAACACTGCTCCAGTTGCCCAAACCTCAGTAACCCAGTCGCGCGTCGTGGGCGGGCCGGGTGCCGAGTACACCGCCGCCGACATCTCCGTCCTGAAAGGCCTGGAAGCCGTTCGCAAACGCCCCGGCATGTACGTGCAGGGCGGCACGGGCGTCGACGGCTACCACCAGTTGCTGACCGAGATCATCGACAACGCCATCGACGAGGGCACCGCCGGATTCGCCGACGAGATCCACGTCATCATGCACGCCGACGGCAGCGCCACCGTCACTGACAACGGGCGCGGCATTCCGGTGGACATGATGGAATCTGAGGGCCGCCCGGCCATCGAGGTGATCTTTACCGAGCTGCACGCTGGGGGCAAGTTCGGCCAGGGCGCTTACAAGGTGTCCGGCGGCCTGCACGGCGTCGGCTCCAGCGTGGTCAACGCGCTGAGTACGTATCTGGACGTGACCGTCAACAAGGGCGGCAAACTGCACCACATCCGCTTCGAGCAGGGCGTGGTGACCACGCCGCTGGAAGTGCTGGGCAATACCCCCGGTGACGTGAGCTGGGCCACTAAAGTGACCTTCCACCCCGATGCGGGCGTGTTCAAGGAGTTCGACAACCAGTTCAGTTATGACCGCATCCGGGGCCGTCTGCGGGAGCTGGCGTACCTGACGGGTCTGAAGATCGTGGTCCGCGACGAGCGCCGCGAACTGCACGCCGGAGAGGTCCGCGAGGAAGTCTTCTACGAGCAGGGCGGCATCGCCAACTTTGCCCGCGCCCTCGTCACCGACGACACCAAGCTGCTGTATGACCAGCCCATCGTCATGCGCGGCACGCACAGCGACGTGGTGGTGGAAGTGGCCTTTATCCACGCCAACACCTATGCGTCAGACAACATCCTGACCTACGCCAACATGATCCGCACCCGCGACGGTGGCACGCCGCTGACCGGCTTCAAGACCGCCTACACGCGCATCCTGAACAAGTACGCCAAAGACAAGAACATGATCAAGTCCGGCAACCCCGTGCCCAGCGGTGACGATCTGCTGGAAGGCATCTACTGCGTGGTCAGCGTGCAGCTCGGTGAGCCGCAGTTCGAGTCTCAGGCCAAGGTCAAGCTGCTGAACAGCGAGGCCCAGACCGCCGTGAACGCCGTGGTGGGCGAGAAGTTCTCCGAGTTCCTGGAAGAGAACCCCAAGGTGGGCAAGACCATCGTGGAGAAGGCTGCCGAGGCCGCCCGCGCCCGCGAGGCTGCCCGCAAGGCGAGAGACATCGTGCGCCGCAGCAACCCGCTGGAAAACGACGATCTGCCCGGCAAGCTGGCCGACTGCTCTTCTCAGGACCCTGCCGAGTCCGAGATGTTCATCGTGGAAGGCATCAGCGCGGGTGGCAGCGCCAAGGGCGGACGCGAACGCCGCTTCCAGGCCATCCTGCCCCTGCGCGGCAAGATCCTGAACGTGGAAAAGGCCGAGCTGAACAAGATTCTCAAGAACGCGGAAATCCGGGCGCTGATCGCCGCCATCGGCGCGGGCGTGGAAGGCACCGGGGACCGGATGCACTTTGACCTGAGCAACTTGCGCTACCACAAGATCATCATCATGACCGACGCGGACATGGACGGCGGGCACATCGCCACGCTGCTGCTGACCTTCTTCTACCGCTACATGCGCCCCGTCGTGGAGGCCGGCTACCTGTACATCGCCCAGCCGCCGCTGTACCGCATCACGGTGGGCCGCGAGAAGAAGGGCGCGTACCTGTACGACGAGGGTGCCCTGAAAGTGGCGGTGGCCGCCGCCAACAAGGAAGGCAAGAAGTACGACATCCAGCGCTTCAAGGGCCTGGGCGAGATGAACGCCGATCAACTGTGGGACACCACCATGAACCCCGAAACCCGCGCCATGAAGCGCGTGGGCATCGAGGACCTGATCGTCGCCAACGAGGTCTTCGAGGACCTGATGGGCAATGAAGTCGCCCCGCGCAAGCTGTTCATTCAGGAGAACGCCCGCTTCGCCGAGATCAGCGTCTAGAGTTTCCCTCCAAAAAGCCCCTCTTCCAGATCGGAAGAGGGGCCTTCTGCTTGGTCTACTCTCCGGTTAAGGACAGGCGCGCACCACGCTCAGCGGCAGGGGCAACTGCCCCGGCGTATTCACGAAGGGCATGACGGGAACACCCGGCTTGCAGGCCATCCAGTTCGCCAGCACACCTGAAACCACGGGCGCGGCGAAGCTGGAGCCGAAATAGGGCAGCCGGTTAAACCAGAACTCGCCGGGGGCCTGCACACTGGGCAGCGGCGTGATCACACCCGGCGACAGCATGCCCCGGTTGTACGTCGCCATTTGCAGCGTGCCGATGTCCCAGCCCGCCACGCTCAGGAGCATGGTGGGGGCATTCAGAGCGGACGAGGTAGCAAAGCTTCCGCTCCAGTCCGCCGGGAAATGGTTGCAACGGTCCCCCGGCACCAGCCCGGCGCAGTCGTCGCTGTTACCGTACGAGGCCGCCGTGGGCACACCCGCCGCCGCCACTTCACGCAGCGCCCACAGCAGGCCCAGCGCCGGGTACGGCCCGCCTGCGCTGAAGTTAACCACATGCCTGCCGCCCTTGCGGGCTTCCTCGGCCACGGCACACAGGGCCTTGACCGTTGCCAGGGTGGAGCAGTCACCGTTCTTGTCGCAGACCTGCTGGTAGTCCAGCGCCGCGCCGGGGGAAACCACCTGCGCCACCTGACCCGCGATAGAGCCGTGGTAGGGCCGGTTCTTATAAATGGTGTTGTAGTAGTTCACGTCCCCGGTCATCACGAAAGGGTCCGCCGCGTTACTGGCGGTATCCAGCACATGAATGACCACGCCCTTGCCGTTGCCCGTGGGGCCGTCCAGAAATTTCTTGATGATGGCGCTGGGCGGCTCGTTCTGATAGGGGGCCTGGGTGGGATGACCGGACGTGGAGGGATCGGTGCCCAGACGTCCCCCAAACAGCAGGTTCAGCAGCGAGATGACCTGTCCTGTACGCAAGCCGGAGGACGGCAGCACACCGGCCACCTGTCCACAGAACTGGCTGGGCTGGGGCTGGGGGGCGGGAGAAGGAAACTTTGAAATGTTCAGTTCTGGACGCGAGGTGGAGGCCAGGGCCTGCTTGCCGGTCGTGCGGCCTGAGAGCAACGGCTGAAATTCTGGCAATTTCAGGGCAGACAGGCGCTCGATAGTGTTGGTCAACTCTGGCGGGCAGGAGCCTTTGCAGTCGGCCAGCAGCCGGTTCAATCGGTCGCGGTAGGTCTTCTGAATGTCCGCCAGATCAGCTGCGGCGGCGTACAGCACGGTGTCCTGCGAGGCCGACTCCGGGGGCAACACCGTCAGGTTCAGGTTCAGCCCCGGCGACGGCAGACCCACGAACTCGACGGGCTGGGGACCGCCGCCCGCCTTTTGCGGCACCTCGAAACGCAGCCAGCCCGAGACCGGGTCCGTGGTGTACTCCGCCGTCTGGCCGCCCACCCGGACCCTGCCCTGTGGTGATGCGGCGCGCGGCGCGTCCAGCAACCAGACCGGATCGCCCGGAGCGGCGATCAGGGGAAACACGCGGGCCTGTCCCTCTTCGGGCGGTTTCACGCCCGGGTTGCCCGGGCTTCCGCAGGCCATCATCACCGCGCCCAGCACACACAGCAAGCCCGCCACCAGCCACCGCCACACGGCGAATCTCTTCAGTCCAGTCATTCGTACCTCCACGGGAATCAGGGTGCGCCCAGGACCATGATCAGGCCGTGACCAGGATCAGGAGCGCAGGGAGCGGACAGGGGACAGGGTGGCGACGTTGGCGTTGCGCCGGATGTGGTCCACCAGTTCATGCTGGCCAGCCCGGCCCAGCATTGCCAGGGTGTCCTCGAAGGCGCTCAGATCGCCCTCGATCTCGCTTAAATTTCCCAGGGCCAGGCCCATCTGCCGGATACCGCCTGTTCCAGCAAGGACGCCCAGTGCCTGGCGGTAGTGGACTGCGGCCTCCGTGAGGTGGCTTTGAAGGTGACGGCGCACCCCCAGATTGATATACGCCGAGGCCAGGCCCAGCCGGTCGCCTGCCGCCGTCAGCTCCGCAATCGCCTCCTCCATGACGCCGTCAGAGGTCTCGGCCTGACCGACATCGATCAGTGCCTGGGCGTAATTGACCAGCGCCGTTCCCCGAATGCTGGGCAGCCCCCTGGAACTTTCCAGCACGTCGCGGAAAGCCTCGGCAGGTGCAGCGCCCAGGCGAACTTTCATCTTTGCCACCAGCACCAGCTCGCCCAGTCGCTCCTTTTCGTTTCCGCCGAGTTGCCACAGGTCAGAGGCAATCTGGGCATACCGCCGCGCCTCATCCCAGGCTTCCCGGATGTTGGCAGCATTGGCCAGCACGCTCGCCGCCCGCGCCGCTTCCGGTCCGCTGCCCCTGACTTCATGGGCCAGCGCGGCGGCTTCCTCGTGGCGTCCCAGGCGCACCAGGGCGGTGGCGCGCGCCACGGTCACGGCTCCCTCGGCCTGCCGGGCAGGTTCCAGCTTTTGCAGGCGGGTCAGCGCCTCGGCGGAACGGCCCGCGCCCAGCAAGGCCCAGGCGTGCGGCACGGCCAGTTCAGGGCGGTGGGGAAAAGAGTCCAGCAGGGCCACCGCTTCACCGGGATAGCCGCGTTCCAGCACCTGTTCGGCACGCTGGGCCGCCGCGTGGGCGGCTCGTTCCTCATCGGCGTCTTCCCACAGGTCACGGGCGACGACGTAGTGGGGCCAGGCCGTTTCCTCCGGCATGGCGCGGGCCAGCTTGAGATGCAGCAGGTGGGCCTGCACGTGAATGCGCCCGATCTTCTCGCGGGCGACGGCGGCGGCGTAGACCTGCCCGTTCTCGCGGATCAGGCCCTCCAGGGTCAGGCGGCTCAGGATCAGGGCGAAGTCGGCGGCGTTCAGGCCCAGCGCGCGGGACGTGGCGCGCAGGTCCGGCGTTTCCTGCAAGGCCAGCAGCAGGAAGGCGTCGCGGGCCGCCGTGGGCAGGGCGCGGATTCTGGCCCCCTGGCGTCCGTCCAGCGCCTCACCGGCCAGCGCCGCGCCCACCAGCAGCGGGTGACCGTCGGTCAGGGCGTGCAGCCCCGGCTGCTCCGTCAGGGCTTCTGGGGGCAGCGGCCCCAGTTCCAGGTGCAGGTCCACGTCGAAGGGGGGATGGCGGCGCGAGACGATCACCAGGGCCGCGCCGGGACGCTGGCGGGCGGCCAGGGCCAGGGCAGCCTGCGTGGCGTTGTCCATGCCCTCCCAGTGGTCCACGGCCACGCGCAGGGACGGGGCGCGCAACGGAGCGAGGGGAGCGGCGGGATTGACCCCTGCTTTTCCGGCCAGCGGCTCCAGCGTGCCGTAGGGGCGGTCTGCGCTGGCCGTCAGCACGGTCCAGCCGCCCGCGCGGGCCAGGGCCAGCAGCAGCGCGCTCTTGCCCATGCCACCGGAACCGCTGATCCAGGCGACGTCCCCGGCCCCCAGCCGCGCGAGCTGCTCCAGTTCCTGTTCCCGGCCCATGAACGGGGCCGCCGCCAGTCCGGGGGCCACGCCCAGCGTCAGGCCCAGCGAATGCGCCTCGCGCTCGATGCCCCCGGCCAGTGGATGCCCGGCCAGATGCAGCAGGTGATGCAGGCGGGGCAATTCCAGTTCGTCGGGGGGCGGCGCGCCCGGCACGTTCAGGGCGTGGGCGGCCAGCTCCCCGGCCTGTGCCGCGCGCCCGTGCGCCGCTGCCGCTGCCGCCAGATTCAGCCACAGCCCCCGGACCTCGCGGGCCAGTGTCTCGCGCGTTTCATAGATCCATTCCTCCAGATCCGCGCCCAGCGGAATACTGAGCGTGTCCAGAAAGGAGCCGCCGTACAGCGCCGTGGCCCCCACCAGATCGCCGCCCTGGGCCAGTTGGCGCAGTTCTTGCACGTCGCAGCAGACCTGCGCGCCCGCCTCGACCCGGCTGCCGTCCTCCTGCACCGCGCCGGGCAGGGTGCGCAGATGCACCAGATGCTGCGCCAGGCTGTTCATGGGATTGGCCGCTTCCGGCCAGAACAGATCGGCCAGACGGCGGCGCGGCTGCGGTCCCTCGGTACACAGATACGCCAAGAGCAGCAGCACCTTCTGCCTGCGGAAAGGGACGCCCTCCACGGACAGTGTTCCCAGCGTCCGCAATTTCATAGACCCTTATTGTGAACTCTAAATGTAGAAAATGCAACAAAATGCCAGTTACTCTTAATCAGCCCGAACAAAGACTACGGTCTGACATGTTGGCAAAAGAAAGTGCTGAATCATCAATGAGCAGAATTCGCGCAATACCTTCCCAGAACTGACCAGTAACGTGACAAAAGCCTCATTTTCTATCAACTGTCGGGGTGCCGTCCCTGGACGCCGAAACCGAAGCGGTCTATGACCTCTGGGGGAGCGCGCCGGGGGCGGCCCGTGACGGGGTCCACCCAGACCCACTCGGTCTGACATTCGGCCAGCCGCACGCCCAGGTCTGGTGGATCGCTGCTGTTTAATCGGTCCACAGTGTAGGCGCGCACGCTCCGCAGTCCCGCGTGAACGGTCAGGGCCGTGCGGACACGTACCTGGTCCCCCAGCAGCGCCGGGCGGTGATAGTTGATGACATGCTGGCGCGCCACTGGCACCGTCCCCAGCGCACGCAGCGCCTCGGTGCCCATGCCCAGCCGGTCCGCGTGGGCGCGGGCCACCCCTTCACACCACACCAGATAGACCGTGTTGTTGACGTGATCCATCTCGTCGAGATGCTCCGGCCCCACGGTCAGCATCTGCTGGTGCCGCCGCGTGGGCAGCAGACTGTCCCACAGGGTATCGGCGTCAGGAATACTGAGTTTCAACCCTCCGCGCCGCCCTCGGGTCTGGCCGCCAGATCAAACAGATCGTTGACCGCCTGCGCGCCCGCGATGTCCGCTCCGGTAACGCCGCCCGCATCGTGGGTGAAGTAGTTGAGCTTGACCCGTTTGTAAAAGATGTGGATGTCTGGATGGTGCCCCTGATCCTCGGCCAGCGCCGCCACCTGCATGGCGAAATCCACCCCGGCCTGATAGCTGTCGAAGGTGAATTCGCGAAACAGCAGGCCGTCGTCGCCCCACCATCCGGCGGGTTTGAGGTCATGCACGTCGCCGTCGGTCAGTTTGCGGTCCGGGTCGTACCCCATGCGGGAATCGTAGGCCATGATCCCGCATTTTACGGGACTTGAGCCGCTTTGAGAAACGCGTGATCGAAATACCAATGCTCAGTGGTCACCAGTGAAAGAACACCCACAGTAAAACAGTGACTGAGAGCCGTAAAATTCACACAGTCAGAAAATTTTGAGAGGTTTCCAACTACAGTCTGTTCCAGGTCCAATTTAGCGAGGTGTCTGACATGAATGTCTGGATTCGCCGTTTTCGTTCCCTCCTCAGTCCCAACCGCGCCGCCGTCCCCATGGTTCCTGTGTTGCTGACCCAGTCCAGCAGCCCGGCCACCCCACTCCGTTCCAGCGCGCCCCCCATCACCGAGCTTGATCTGCTGCGGGCTTTCGGCTGCGACGTGTGAACCTGCGGAAATCCTGACCCCGGATCTTTCCGGGCCACAACTTCAGTTGCGCATCCCGCTCCCATTCGGTGCGGGTTTTTTTCGGGCTATTGCCGCCCAACTCTCCATGCCCGCCAGCCGCGCCCGTTATGCTGCCCCCCATATGCGGGTGGCTCAGAACGTGTTGAAGGGAACCGGGAACGGGGCGCTGCCGCCGATGCTGGAGCAGTACGTGAAAATGCGCGACGAGGTGGCCGCGCAGCTCCCGCACGCCATCCTGCTGTTTCAGGTGGGTGACTTTTACGAAACATTCGGCGAGGACGCCGAGCGCACCGCCCGGTTGCTGCGAATCGCGCTGACCCACAAGAGCAGTCGGGACTTCAGCACGCCGATGGCCGGGATTCCGCTGCGGGCGCTGGACAACAACGTGGAGCGGTTGCTGGCGGCGGGCGTGTGCGTGGCGGTGGCCGATCAGGTGGAGGAACCCGGCAGCGGCCTAGTAGAGCGCAAGGTCACACAACTGCTGACCCCCGGCACCGTGACTGAGGAGCGGCACCTGAGCGCCGACGAGAACTATCTGGCAGCGGTGGCGACGGGCGACGGCTACGCGCTGGCCCTGCTGGACGTGTCTACCGGCGAATTCCGCTGCGCTGCCTTCCACACCCGCTCGGCGCTGTACGACGAACTGTCGCGCTGGCGGGCGCGAGAGGTGCTGCTGGCCCCCGAACTGTCAGGGAATCCGGCGCTGCTCTCGGATTTTCAGACCCGCTTTCCGGTGATGCTCTCCCCCGCCAATTTTGAGGAGGCGGGCTGTTGCGACGAGCTGAAGGCCGTGCTGGGCGAGATTCCGGGCAGCCTGACCTCGGCGGCGCTGCGGCGGGCCTGCGGAGCCGTGCTGGGCTACGCGCGGGTGACGCAACAGGGCGAGCTGGGCATGGTCCGCCGCGCGGTGCGCTTTGAGCCGGGGGCGCACATGCGCCTGCCCGAGGCAGCGGTGCGGGCGCTGGAGCTGTTCACGGCGCAGGCTCCGGGGGGCGTCACGCTGATGGATGTGCTGTCTCAGACGCGCACGGCGGGGGGACGGCGACGGTTGCGGGCGTGGCTGCGCGCCCCGCTGCTGGACGAATTGAGCATCCGCGCCCGCCTGGACAGCGTGGAAACCCTGACCCGCGCTGCTGATCTGCGAAACGGTGTGCGTTCGCTGCTGTACCGCGCGCACGATCTGGAACGCCTCTCGGCAAGGGTGGCCACCCGCCGCGCCACCCCCCGCGAAGTCGCCTCGCTGGCCCGCACGCTGGAGCTGCTGCCGGAAGCGGTGCGTTTGCTGGACGGACTGGACGGGCTGCTGGGCGGCGTGCGTGCCCGCCTGGCCGGACTGCCCGAAGTCGTGACCCGCATCCGCGCCGCACTGGTGGACGATCCGCCTATCCGCGCCGGGGACGGTGGACTCATCCGTGACGGCTTCCACGGTGGACTGGACGAGCTGAGAAACGGGGCCGTGGGCCACCGCGCCTGGCTGGCCGAACTGGAGATTTCAGAGCGGGTGCGCACCGGCATCGGCAACCTGAAAGTCGGCTTCAACAACGTCTTCGGCTATTTCCTGGAAGTGACCGGGCCACACCTGAGCAAGGTTCCCTCCGATTACCGCCAGATTGCCACACTCAAGGACCGCGCCCGCTTCACGCGCCCCGATCTGCGCGAACGCGAGCGCGAGATCGCCCGGCTGGAAGCGGCGGCGGGGCGGCTGGAACTGGAAGTCTTTACCGAACTGCGCGACGGTCTGGCCGCGCACGCCGAAGCGCTTTCCGAGGCAGCGGGGGCGCTGGCCGAGCTGGACGTGCTGGCGGCCCTGGCCGAGATCGCCGTGGACTGCGGCTGGACACGCCCGCACACGGCGGACGGCGGGGCCAGACTGGTTCAGGCGCGGCATCCGGTGGTGGAACAGGCCACGGGCGGCAAGTTCGTTCCCAACGACGCCACCCTGGGCGCGGGCCGCACCACCCTGCTGCTGACCGGACCGAACATGGCGGGCAAGTCCACCTACCTGCGAACCGTCGCCATCTGCGCGCTGCTGCACCAGATCGGCTCGTTTGTACCTGCGGATGGGGCCGACTTGCCCGTGTACGACGCCATTCATACCCGCATCGGCGCGTCGGACGATCTGGCGGGGGGGCGCAGCACCTTCATGGTGGAGATGTCGGAGCTGGCCGCCATCCTGCACGGCGTCACGGCCCGCAGTCTGGTGATTCTGGACGAGGTGGGGCGCGGCACCTCCACCCTGGACGGCCTCGCCATCGCGCAGGCAGCGCTGGAACATCTGCACGCCACGGGCGCGCATACGCTGTTCGCCACCCACTACTTTGAGCTGACGCGGCTGGAGGGCGAGCATCCCGGCCTGATCAACCTGCATGTCGCCGCTGAAGAGGATGCCAGCGCCCACGATGGCCGCGGCGGCCTGACCTTCTATCATCAGGTGATTCCCGGTGCGGCCCGCCAGAGCTACGGCGTGGAAGTCGCGCGGCTGGCGGGCCTTCCCGCCCCCGTGACCGCCCGCGCCGCCCGCCTGCTGACCGCCCTGAACACCGGCAGCGACGATGGACGATTGACCCGCGAACTGGCCGCGCTGGACCTGGGCCGAGTCACGCCCATGCAGGCGCTGGAGCTATTGAACAGTTGGCAGCGGGACGTTGTGGGGGCGGAGAAGGTCTAAGGGTCAAGAGAATAAGGGCCAAAATGCAGGGTGGAACAGGGTTTTTGCCTTACTCTTGAAATCAAGACAGCGACGCCGACGAGCGTAATTTTTAGCTTGCGGGGGAGGCTGGAACTTGTAGAGCTGCGCTAGCAGAGGGGGAACCGCAAACGCCTTCACAGCGCCCCAGAACAAAATAGCCCTCGTCCAAAGGAGCCGACCATGATTCCCACTCTCCCCCGCCCCGACACCCTGTCCCCCACTGCCCTGACCGCCCTGCAAGCCCGTTTCGGTGAACAGCTCAGCACCGCACAGGCCGTGCTGGACGCGCATGGCCGCGACGAGAGCCGGCAGGAATCTGCCCTGCCGCACGCCGTCCTGTTCGCGCAGAATGAAACGGATGTGGTGGACGCGCTAAAGCTAGCCTCCGAACACGGCTTTCCGGTGGTGCCGTTCGCGGTGGGCAGCAGCCTGGAAGGACAGGTGGTGCCGGTAAACGGCGGGCTGTCGCTGGACGTGAGCGGCATGAAGGCCGTGCTGGAGGTGGCGGCAGGGGGCTTTCAGGCCACCGTGCAGCCGGGCCTGACCTACCCGGAACTGAACCGCCAGATACGCCATCTGGGCCTATTCTTTCCCGTCGATCCCGGCGCGGAGGCCAGTCTGGGCGGCATGGCGTCCACCAACGCCAGCGGCACGGCGGCGGTGCGTTACGGCACCATGCGCGACAACGTGCTGGAGTTGCGGGTGGCCCTCGTCTCCGGCGAGGTGATCCGGGTGGGCAGCAAGGCCAGGAAAACCAGCGCCGGGTATGACCTCAAGAACCTGTTTATCGGCGCGGAGGGCACGCTGGGTGTGATCACCGAACTGACGGTCAAGCTGTGGCCGTTGCCCGCGAATCTGGTGGTGCTGCGGGCCAATTTTGCTTCGCTGGGGGCCGCCGCCCGTTGCGCGGTGGATATCATGGGCGCGGCGCTGCAACCCGAGCGGCTGGAATTGATTGACGAGCGCCAGATTCACGCGGTCAACGTCCACAAGGGAACCGACTTTCCCGAAGCGCCGACGCTGTGGATTGAGCTGGCCTCTCCAAGTTCGGCGGCGCTGGCCGAGGCGCTGGAGCTGTGCCGTGAACTGGTCACGGACGGCGGAGGCGTCGGCCTGCACGCCGCCCACAGCGCCGAGGAACGCGCGAAACTGTGGGAGGCCCGTCACCACGCCTACTACGCCATCACCGCGCTGAATCCCGGCCACATCAACATGACCACGGATCTGTGCGTGCCGCTGCATCAACTGCCAGAAGTGGTGGAATTCACCCGGCGAGAGGCGGACGCGGCGGGACTGGACGCCAGCATCGTGGGGCATGTCGGGGACGGCAATTTTCATGTGCTGTTCCACGCGTTGCCGGACGATACGGAGACGTGGGCCAGGGTCAATGCCGTCTATGACTCCATGATCACCGAAACATTGGCACGCGGCGGCACCTGCACGGGCGAACACGGCGTCGGGCTGCACAAACGCGCCTATCTGGCCCGCGAACACGCCGACACGCTGGGGCTGATGCGTGGCATCAAGGCGCTGCTGGACCCGGCAGGGCTGCTGAATCCGGGGAAAATTCTGCCCTGAGTTTCAGGGGTGGGGCGAAAGATGCCTGGGGGAAAAGATGACCGGGAGATCAACGCGGTCTGAGCCGCACTGGGCCGCGCCTCTCACCAACGTGGGAAATCATGGACGGGCAGTCGCACCCGCCGGTCCACTTTCCACGCCATCCGCCCATTCCCACATGCCCCCTCCCAGACATCCAGTCCCAGACAAGGAGTTCCATGTCCAACGCCTGCCCTCCACCCGCCCCGGTCCGCTGCCAGCCCTGGCCGACCATTCGCCGCATTGGCCTGGGCCTGCTGCTGGGCGGAACACTCTCGGCCTGCGCCGGGGTGTCGGGGACGGCAGCACTTCCCGAGTCGGCAGATGCCCTGGCCCCCGCCCTTCAGCCCCAGACCGCCTGGACCCCGCTGTTCAACGGCACGGACCTGAGCGGCTGGTCCACCTGGCTGCCGTCGCGCGGCGCGGGCAATGATCCAGAAGGCGTGTTCAAGGTCCAGGGCGGCGAGCTTCGTGTGCTGGACGTTGCACCCACCGCCGGGGAGCGGGAGTTCGGCTACCTGCTGACCAATCAACGCTACGCCAACTACCGGCTGCGGCTGCAATACCGCTGGGACCAGCAGAAGTTCGCTCCGCGTGCGGCTGACGCACGGGATTCGGGCGTGCTGTACCACGTCGCTGGCCCCGACAAGGTCTGGCCCGCCAGCGCGGAGTTCCAGATTCTGGAAGGGGGCACCGGGGACCTGTGGCAACTGAGCGGCACCAACCTGACTTCCACCGTCCGCGATCCCGGGGCGCAGGAGTTGCAATATGACCCCTTCGGCCAGCCCGTGACCACCCGCAACGGGGCCGACAGCTACCGGCGCATGATCCGCGCAGGCGGCGTGCAGGAGCTGCCGGACTGGAACACGCTGGAGCTGGTGGTGTCCGGCGACGAGGCCACGCAGATCGTCAACGGGCAACTCGCCGCGCAGGCCACGAACCTGCGCGCGCCGGACGGCTCGGCCCTGAGCGCAGGCCGCATCGCATTGCAGGCCGAGGGCGCAGCCGTGTCCTACCGCGACATCGAACTGCGCCCGCTGGCGTACCTGCTCCCGCCCCCGGACGCGCAGGTGCTGCTGGGGGCACAGAGTGTCAACAGCGACTGGCAGGACCGGCGCGGGGGCGACGTGAGGTGGCCCGTGCAGGACGGCACTCTGACCGTTCAGCCCAGCAGCGACCCCCAGGACACCAATGACATCCGCACGCGCGGCAACTTCGGGGACTTCCGGCTGCATCTGGAATTCCGGGTGCCCGCCAGCCGCGCGGGTCTGGCCGAGCAGGACCGGGGCAACAGCGGCGTGTACCTCCAGGGCCGCTACGAGGTGCAGATTCTCGATTCCTTTGGGACGAAGTTGGAGGGCCAGAATGATCTGGGGGCCGTCTACGGCCAGCACGACGCCAGCAGCAACGCCGCCCTGCCGTCCGGGACATGGCAGAGCTACGACATCAACTTCCGTGCCGCGCGCTGGGAGAATGGACAGAAGACGGCGGACGCCCGCGCCACGGTGTACCTCAACGGCGAGAAGGTGCAGGACGACGTGGCCCTGAGCGCCTCCACCCTGCTGGGCGATCCCGAGGCCGATTCGCCCGGACCCATCGTGTTGCAGGACCACGGCAGCAAGGTCAGTTTCAGGAACGTCTGGGTGCTGCCAGGGGCGGAGCTGCCTCCACAGCCGCCAGCAGCTCCGTGAGCCAGAACTGTTCCCCTGATCGGCAGTGCCAATTTCAACTTCAATCGACACACCGCTTGACTTTTTGAAGTTATAGTCACGCCCATGACCCGCGTCGCCCCTGCCTCTGCGCCACCTTCCGTGTCAGGCGCGGCCCCACCTGACTTCTCCACCCGCCTGACGCTGCTGCTGCTGGCCGCCCTGACCATCATGTCCGGGGCCACCATCGCGCCCGCGCTGCCCGCCATGCAGGCGCACTTTGCTGATCAGCCGAACGCCGAACTTCTGGTCAAACTGGCGCTGACCATCGTGGGGCTGGCGATTGCCCTGTCTGCCCCCCTGAGCGGTGTGCTGGCGGACCGTTTCGGGCGCAGGCCGGTGCTGATCGGCTCGCTGCTGCTGTACGCGCTGGGCGGGGCCAGCGGGTTGATCGTGTCCTCGCTGGGGGCGCTGCTGGTGGGCCGGGTCATTCTGGGACTGGCGGTGGCCGGAACCATGACGGCGGGCGGAGCGCTGGTCAATGACCTGTTCACTGGCCCCGCGCGTGGTCAATTTCTGAGCCAGCAGGCGGCCTTTACCAGTTTCGGCGGCGCGGTGCTGCTGCCGCTGGGCGGCCTGCTGGCGGGGGTGGGCTGGCGTGCGCCATTTGCCATCTATTTCATCGCGCTGCTGATCCTGCCGCTGGTCTTGCGGTTGCCCAGAGGCAGACATGTGGCAGAAATCAGCCACGAGCCAGAGGGCAAGACCGCCTGGGGCGCCATCGGGCTGGTCTACGCGCTGGCCCTGGCCTACATGGTCATCTTTTACCTGATGCCCGCGCAGGGGCCATTCCTGATGAAATTCCTGGGGGCCTCGCCCGCCGCCACTGGCCTGCTGCTGGGCGCGTTCACGCTGACGGCGGCCATCACCTCGCTGACCTACTCGCGGTTCTCGGGCCGTTTCGATGCGCGCAGGGCAGCGGCGCTGGGCTTCGGGCTGGTGGCAGGGGGCTGGGCCATCGTGTCGCAGGGGCCAAGCGTCGCCGCCGTGGTGCCGGGCCTGATCGTGGCCGGGCTGGGCGGCGGACTGGTACTGCCCAACCTGTACACCTGGCTGGCCGACATCACGCCGTCCACGTGGCGCGGGCGTATCGTGGCAGGCATGAGCAGCGCCGTGTTTCTGGGGCAGTTCCTCAGCCCGCTGCTGCTGAGCGCACCCGCCGATCACCCGGCCAATGGCTTCGTGTGGGGCGCAGGCGCGGCGCTGGTGGTGGGTGCGGCGTTGCTGGCCTTCAGCTTCACGGGCAAACAAATGCGGACTGCTGCTTGAACTGGCCCATCCTTCTAAACCGAGCCATCACTCTAAACTGACAGTCCGTATCATTCCATCATCTGCACCATAGTCTGGTTCTGGCCCATCTGGCCTTGGCCGCGCCGTCCGATCTGCTCCAGAGTGGCGGTGGGCAGGGCACAGCGCAGGGCATTGCGGGTGTCGATCACCAGCGGCTGGCGCATGGTCCGCACCGCGCCGTTCCAGTCCAGCTCGGTGTAGTCCTTCCACTCGGTCATCAGCAGCACGGCGTCCGCGCCGATCAGGGCGTCTGCGGCAGAGTTGGCCTCGGTGTACTTGAGGTGGCCCCACTCGCGGCGGGCGCGCGGCATCGCCACCGGGTCATGCGCCACCACCGTCGCGCCCAGCTCGTTCAGGCGGGCAATGGCGTCATGGGCCGGGGCGTCGCGCAGATCGTCGGTGTTGGGCTTAAAGGCCATGCCCAGCACGGCCACGCGCTTGCCCTGAAGCCGGTGCAGATGCTTTTGCAGCTTGGCGATCACCAGTTGCCGCTGGCGCTGGTTGACCGCCACGGCGGCGCGCAGAATGGGCATGTCGTAGCCGTATTCCTCGCCGGTGCTGATCAGCGCGGAAGTGTCTTTACCAAAGCACGAGCCGCCCCAGCCCGCCCCAGCCGACAGGAACTGCCGCCCGATGCGCGCGTCGCTGCCGATGCCGCGCGCCACTTCCTCGATATCGGCGTCCACCCGCTCGCACAGCCCGGCAATCTCGTTGGCGAAGCTGATCTTGAGGGCCAGAAAGGCGTTGGCGGCGTACTTGATCATCTCGGCGCTGCTCAGGCTGGTGGCCACCACTTCCGGGCGGGTGTAGCCCACGGGCCGGGGCACATGCGCCGGGGCCTGAAAATTCTGCTCGATCAGTGGGGCGTACAGCTCCAGCAACCGCGCCACGCCGGTCCCGTCGTTGCCACCCAGCACCAGACGGTCCGGGTACAGGCTGTCGAACAGCGCCGTGCCTTCCCGCAGGAATTCAGGGTTGCTGACCACGTTGTACTGGTGCTGCTTGTAATCCGGGGCGTTCTCCTCGATGATCCGCGCCACCCAGTCCCCTGTGCCCACCGGCACCGTACTCTTGTTGACTACCACCTGCATCTTGCCGTTCAGGTGCCGCGCCACATCCTGCGCCGCCGCTGCCAGATAGCGCAGGTCCGGCTGTCCGCCCGGCAGCGGCGGCGTGCCCACGCAGATAAAGATCACGTCGGCACCCGGAATGGCCGCCGAGTAGTCGGTGGTCCACTGCAAGCGGTCCCCGCACTCGGCCATCAGTTCGCCCAGCCCCGGCTCGTAGATCGGCAGTTCGCCGCGCACCAGCATGTCCACCTTGCCCTGATCGATGTCCAGACCCATCACCTGATGACCGAAATAGGCGAGCAGGGCGGC
>NZ_JNIV01000038.1 GCF_000701405.1 Deinococcus marmoris DSM 12784 | reverse complement strand
AAATGAAACCCTTGCGATCTATCAGAAACGATGGCCCGTAGAAGAATTTCACAAATCACTCAAGCAAAATGCCTCTCTTGGGAAGTCGCCTGCCAGTACACCTGCATGTCAGATCAAACACATTCTCTGTTCATTCTACGGACATATCAAGCTGGAAAAATTGAAAATCATCCGCAAGGAAAATCACTTTGCGATGCGAACAAAGATGTATATCGCCGCTCTTAAAACTTCATACGAGGAATTACAAAGGCTGAGGCAGCAATCCGAGAATTTTCAAAACTCTGCCGCGTAAGGTCAGTTTAAATTACGCCCACGCCCGGTCCGTGCGCTGGCTGGCCAAGGGCCTGAGCTTGGACGCGCAGGCGGTCACGGGCAAGGCATTCACGCAGCAGACCTTACAGCGGGTGGCAGGCATTACGACAGCGCAGGTGCTGGCACAGCTTGGACCTGTGGCAGGCGACGAGGCAGCTAAACCTATAAGTGAGGGCAAGGGTGCAGGGATGCGGCCGCACGTACTGATCATTGACGAGATCAACCGGGGTAATGTCGCTAAGATTTTCGGCGAGCTACTGACCCTTTTGGAGGCTGACAAGCGGGTTGGCGCGGCGGAAGCCCTGACGGTCACACTACCCCTCAGCCGCCGAGCGCTAGGTATTCCGCGCAGCCTGTACGTGATCGGCACCATGAACACCGCAGACCGCAGCCTGACCCTGCTGGACGCGGCTTTGCGGCGGCGCTTCGTGTTCCATCCAATCTGGCCCAAACCCGAAATCCTGCCCGTGCTGGAGTTGGAGGACGGCGTAGCGCTGGACCTCCGTAAGTTTCTGTACGCCATTAACACGCGCATCGAGCGCCTGTTAGGCCGCGAGCAGATGATTGGTCATGCCTATCTGCTAGGGCTGCCCGCCACGCTGGAGGGGGTGGCAAGCGCTCTACGCGAACGTATCCTGCCACTTCTCGAAGAGTATTTCTTCGAGGACTGGGGCAAGATTCGGGAAGTGCTGGGTGACGACGGCAAACCGGCAGGCATGCAATTCATCGAGCGTGTCGGCAACGGCCCCGATATCCGCTATCACCGCAACGACGCGGCGTTTAAGGATGTGGAAGCCTTCGTGCGGGTCTATAGCAGTCTGGACGATTCGGCGTTTCGATTCGACTCGTGATCGCCAGACACGGGCAGGCGCACCTGCTGGTACGGGAACACGACACGCTTCTTCAGGGCAACGTCAGCCGGACAGGTGAGAAGAACGTTCATATGCTGAGTCTGCAGGACTTTGAGGCGCTCCAGTCCCTCGTCATTGACCAGGGAGAGGGGAACGCTAAAGCGGAAAAC
This sequence comes from Deinococcus marmoris DSM 12784, assembly GCF_000701405.1. Lineage (GTDB taxonomy): Bacteria > Deinococcota > Deinococci > Deinococcales > Deinococcaceae > Deinococcus > Deinococcus marmoris. Next base: position 40,111 of record NZ_JNIV01000038.1, on the reverse strand, counting down.
TTGAACCCGGTGGCAACCTTGACGCGCTCAGGGCGCACCAATGCGCTGAAGCTGGCCCAATGGGTAGGAATCATCCGGCTACCGGGCGGGACGACTGTGGAGATTCTGCCGAAGACCCATGAACGGCCCGGCACGCGTCAGGAACCGGAGTCGCTGCTCCGCAGCCGCACTTTGTTGCTGAGGATGCTTGCAACGACTGACGAGCGCTTCCGTGTGGCCCCACCCGCCGAGCTAGACACGGCCCGCATGCCTTTGCTGGAAGTGGTGTTGCGCTATGCGCTGGAGGGCATGCGCGCGGCGGTTAGACGCGGGGTTCCACACGCTTACGTGAATGTGCAGCAGGAACGCTCCGGCCTGCGCGGACGCCTTGACCTGCCCCGACAGGTGCGCCAGCCCGCCAGCCGCGCCCACCTGTTCCATGTCACCTTCGACGAGTATCTGCCGGACCGTGCTGAAACCCGACTGGTGCGGCTTGCAGTGAGCAGGATCGGCCAATTCACGAAAGTGGACGGCACCCGCCGGTTGGCCCGTGAACTCGGTTATGTCATGGACGACGTGCCGCCGAGTGCCGACATTCGCCGCGACTTCAGCGCGTGGCGGCTCGAACGCGGCCACAGCCACTTCGCCACCCTGGAGGCGCTCTGTCGCCTAGTATTGCTGGAACTCAATCCACTGGTAGGGGGGCAGGAGGCCACAGCGCATGCTCTGCTCTTCGACATGAATAAGGTTTATGAAGCGTACGTGGCCCATCTCCTGCGCGCTCAGCAACCCACCTGGAGTGTTGAAACGCAGGTGACGGACCGCGCTTTGGGAAAAGTTGGCCTCCACCGTGCTTTCCGGCTGCGCCCTGACCTGCTTGTTACTCTTCCGGGCGGCCAGGTCATCGTGGCGGACACCAAATGGAAACGCCTTGATCCCAAGAAAGCTCCTACTTACGATGTCTCGAATACCGACGCCTATCAGATGCTGGCCTACAGCCAGGTGTTCCAGCACGCGCAAGTGCAGAGGGAGGTATGCCTGATCTATCCACAGCTTCCGTCGCTGCCGCTTAGCATGGCTCCCATCGAACTGGCCGGAGGAATCACGCTTCGCCTGATCACCGTTGATCTTCATGCCGAGACTCAGATGGTGTCACTCTTGCCTGCCGCTGAAGTGTTGGCTCAGCCTGTGTTGTCGCCTGCCTGAGTTCTCCGACTCAAGCCACGGTGCCACTTCTAGGCTTCGTCGGGTGTGCTATTCCTCAGCTTGCATGCAGGCGCATAAGCGGTAAGCCAGCACTGTGGCAGCTAGGGCGCGCGTCATGGTGGGCTGTCCTTCCATGTGGAGACAGCTCCGAATGAGGCGCGACTGGAAGCGTAAACGGGGCAGGCGCAGGCGCTTCGGCCTCCTTGCCATGTTAATCGGTACGCGGGTATAGCTTCCAGTAAAGGGCAAGTTGGGGGCTAGGTGCATTCCCCTACCCGGTCTAGGCGGTCATGCCCCACTGGCCGTGCGCGATCACGCGCGCGGCGTAGGCATCCGCTTCGCTCAGAGCAGCGAGGGAAGGAACGGAGCCGGCCAGAGCATCGCTCGCAGTCTGGTAGTGGTTGTGGAAGCCCAGACGGCTCAGCTTGTGGTGAAGCTCACGGGTGGCAGGCGTGCCGATTGGACCGTTCTCCAGCATTTCGGCGATTATTTCCAGGCGGTCAGCGGCTCTCAGGACGCGGTCAGCTTCTAGTACGCCCACAAGCAGGCCGTCAACGATAGCCTGGAAGCCTGAAGCGGTGCGGGTAATCGTGACCATATGCGTGGTGAGGGCCGTAACTACGCTGCATTCCCGGTAGGTGGTGTGGGCCTTCCAAGTGCGTGAAGTGGCGCGGGTGTTAGTGTTCATCTTGCTCCTTTCATTACTGTGGGGGAGTCAGTCAGAGACGCGGAATCTTGGCGAAGGAAGCGTCTCTTTCTGCTAGACTTATATTATCCAAATTGGAGAATGATGTCAAATTTAGACGATATCGATTTCGGAGATCACCAGATTTAGACGATATCTAATTTGGAGGTCATCAAAATCTAGCGATGTCAGGCTTGGAGAACTCCAAATTTGGTAGTGTCAAATTATGAATGCAAAAATTAGGAGAACGATAGACATCCTGATGCAAGAGAAGAGAATGTCGCGAGCGGATCTCGCTCGTGCTGTGGGCGCAAACCCAAACGCGATCTCACGCGCCTTGAATGACACGGGTGGGAGGGGTGGCAAAGTCCCGGAGCTATGGGCATCCATTTTCGAAGCCCTAGACATACGCCTGACAGTGGAACCGAACCAGCCCGAAATCGCGAAGACCAATGAAGGTGGAAAGTTGTGAACACCCACTGCGCTCTGAGCGTGGGTGGATTAGTTCCCGCTCTTGCTCTGCTATCTGGCATGTAGTGGGTGTAGGGGATTCCATGATTACTCGGTTGGGTTCGAGCCGTGAGGCTATGGGGACGTTTGGAGTAGCCATGCTATATGGCAACCAGTGCCACCCCTTCCCGCCCCCTCCCATGCTTTCCCGATATGTCCTACCTTGTGGGCGTGGCGAAGAAGAGGGGACACGGTCATGGACAGTACACCGATTTGCCTTCCGGGCGCGTGGGATGGCGTGTACGGGTCACGTACCCGGACGGCACAAAGGCACGTCCCAGTGGCACAGCGAACAATAAGATGGAAGCCTATGCGGCGGTGCGGGCGAAACAGGATGAGGCCGATGCCGGACAGCGCCCCGTCTCCCGTTCCCTGACAGTGGGGCAGATGGTAGAGGAATACATCGAAGCTAAACGGCCTATATGGAGGCCTAAGACCGGTTGGGACAACGAATATCTGCTGGTGAAGTACATCATGCCGGAGCTGGGACATGCGAAAGCGGCAGGCGTTCGCTCGCCCCGCATACGAACGCACTATCAGCACCTAGACCGGCTGGGACTGGGTACTGATACACAACGGCTTGTTCGTTCACTTCTGAATGGCGCATACAAGCGGGCCATTGCAGACGGCATCCTCACACATAACCCTATGACCCACGCCGTCCCTACAGTGCAACGAGGCCCAGGGAAAGTTAAAGCGTTCACCCCAGACCAAGCGCGGATCTTCCTTAAAGCGGCGCTGGAAGATCGGTGGGCGCTAGGTCTTGCCTTTATGCTACTGACTGGGATAAGGCCTGGAGAGATGATTGCTCTTCACTGGGCAGATTTCGAACCGGACAAGCACGCGCCCACGCGTGAAGACGGAACGCCGGGCGCAATTTGGGCGCACATCCAGCGGACGCGGGTTGAGCATAGGGGCAGGGTTTCGGAAGGCCCCCCCAAAACACCCAAGTCGAATAGATTCATCCACCTATCGGGAGCGGTGCTGGACATTCTGGATGCTATGCGCGTACACCTCACCTTTGAAGGACAGGCGCACGGCCAGGGGCCGCCCATCTATGTTTTCCCCTCCACGAGTGGGAAGCCTCTTCGCCATGACTCCGCGCGGGGCATCATGCACCGAACGTGTGAGAGGGCAGGCTTACCAATGCTCTCTCCCCACGCGCTACGTCACACCTTCGCCACATTGGGACATGCTCAGGGCTTCAATATCGCGGCTTTAAGCCGTCAATTAGGCCACTCCTTGATTAGCACGACGCTGGATATTTATCGACATGATTTTCTGGATGAACGTCGGGGCATGGTGCTAGATCTGGGGTCACAGGTAGAACAAGCAGAGGGACCGGTAATAGCAGAAGTCAAGCAGGCGATCTGTCTGTCTATCGAGGACGGAAGCCAAGACGTCGAAGAGCAGAATGCAGGTGGGAAAGTACCCCACTCGGGCCGTCGCATAATGCGCCCACGAAAGGGTGGGCCGCGCCGGAAGTAGGGGGCGAGGCTGATGTACCTCAACCATGCCACTGGAAAGCTCGGCAATGGGATAGCGGGTATAAGCAGTCTGAGGGCGGCTAATTCACGTTTCGAGTGCTTAACTATCCCGCACTCAGTAGACTCGTGGGATAAGTGAAAAGTACGTCTGCTACAGGCTGAGAAGGTTGTGATCCCATCTATCCCGCTAATCCCACCTGATTTCTATAAACACATACATGTTTCTCCGAGATCCGCCACTTCCAGCGAGTGGCTCACGCCTTCACCAGCAGTCACTGGGGGTACGGACTTCGGACCGTTTGGGCAAAGTTTGGGCAAAATCGGCTCTAAGTATATTTTCAGATGGCGAATTGTAAACGAAAAAACCTCGTCTAGGACGAGGTTTCTGTTGGTGTACCCGAAGGGATTCGAACCCCTGGCCTTCTGATCCGTAGTCAGACGCTCTATCCAGCTGAGCTACGGGTACACGGTATTGGGTGGAACAGTGAAACGGTGGCGAAGAGGGAGGGATTCGAACCCTCGGTACCTTGCGGTACACACCCTTAGCAGGGGTGCGGTTTCAACCACTCACCCACCTCTCCTCGGTTGTCCTGATCCCCGGTCGTGCTGAGCCGCTGTGCTGTGGCGAGGGGTGAGGGATTCGAACCCCCGGTGGGTTACCCCACGACAGTTTTCAAGACTGTTGCCATCAACCACTCGGCCAACCCCCCATTGACGGCGGGTGCGTCTCTGGGAGTGACCCCAAAAGCGCGAAGTGAAGTATAGGGAGGCCCCCCCAACTTGTCAACGTCAGCGCGTCCAGCTTTGGGTCTAAGGTCTGCGCCGGAGTGCGGAGACGGCGGCGATCAGGCCCAGCCCAGCCAGTAGCCACACACCCGCTGAAGGGATGCGGCGCGGCTGATCCACCTGTTTCAGGATGATTTCCAGGGCCTGTTCATGCGGGGTATGGGGCGGCGGGTCCAGTGTGCTGGCAGGCAGTTCCAGGTCTGCATACAGCACGTCCGTGCGGTAGGCGTCCTCGCGCGGGTGGCCGCTGTGGGCGGCGAGCTGCTGGCCCACCATCCGCAATTCCGCGTGGGGACCGTCCGCCACCCAGGGCGTCAGGGCCAGAAAACCGGGGCGCGGATCGGTCATCACGTAGCTGCGAAGCTCCGGGGCGTCCGCCACGCGGCCTGTAATGGCACTCTGGCCGTCGAAGCTGAGGTCCAGCAGGTTGCCCACCACCATCGGATTGACCGCATAACGGATGTTCTTTCCTGTGGTGGTAGCCGTCCAGCTCGATTCCAGCCACGCCACCGGCTGATCGCGCAGGTGGGCCGGGTCCGGCGGCAGACCCTCCTGCGAGGTCCAGGCTGCGCCGTTGGCGTCGGGTTGCAGCAGCACGGTGCAGCCGCCCGCCTCCAGCCGCCCGATCACGTCGGCGCGGAAGGCGTCCAGGCTGATGGCGACGCCCAGATCCCCCACCGGGGTGGGAAACACGCGCATCTCGTTCAGTTCGCCCGGCGACAGGTCCACGCCGCCGGCCTCCTCGGCGGGGGTCAGGTGGACCTTGTCGGTCACGCCGATCAGGGTGCCGTCCGGGGCCAGCAGCACGGTCTGATTGGTCAGGGTGGCCGCCCCGCGCACAGGCTGGCCGTCCACCACGCGGTAGCGCGGCGTGGGCGCGGAGCCGCAACACAGGTACACACCGTACTCGCGCGCCAGATCGCGGCAGGTGTGCAGGTACAGGCGGGTGTTGTCGGCGCCGCCTGCCAGTTGCAGCGCGCGGATGGGGGAGACCTTCTCGCGCAGCAGCACCGGCAAGGCGTGGGGCAGGCGGGCCAGGAACAGGGCCAGGGCCACCCGCTCGAAGGTCTTCAGGGGCAGCGCCCAGCCCGCGCCGCGCAGCACCAGCGGCAGGCCGTTCAGCTCGGTCAGGACCACCAGATTGGGACGGTCCGGCGACAGATGGGGCCGGACCGCCTCCAACTGGCCGCGCAGCCAGCCCCGGAAGGCATCGTCGCTGACGAAATGCTCAGCGCTCCATTTCGGCTGCACAGCGATGGCCCGGAAGCGGCGCGGTGCGGCGGTCTGCGGAACAGTCATGCCCGCAGGCTAACGGTTCATACAGATTCCGTCTATTTGGTTAACAAACTGGGAAAACACCAGTTTGCCAATTCCACGCCCGGAACCTGTTCTTCTCGTCCCCACTTACCTCAGATGTTCATCGTTTGCCCAAACGATTCAATCGGAGTCTGTATCGGCAGCAGTGTGGGGCTTGACAGAGGGTTAAACTTCCGCCGCCTCACCCTTCTCGCCGCGCTTGTACGGTCCCTTTTCTTTCCACTTCAGCCGCACCGGTATTCCGGCCAGCGCCAGATCCTCACGGATGCGGTTTTGCAGGAAGCCCTCGTAGGCGCGGGTCACGAAAGTGGCGCGGTTGCAGAAGATGGCGAAGGTGGGCGGCGCGGTTTCCACCTGGGTCATGAAGTACATCCGCAGCTTCTTGCCGTGGAAGTTCGGCACGGCCTGACGCATCTGCCAGACTTCCAGCCAGCGGTTCAGCTCGCTGGTGGGCACGCGGCTCTGCCACTTGTCGTGCAGTTTCATGGCCTCGGCCAGCATCTCGTGGATGCCGTAGTCGTTGATGGCACTGGTGTACACGCGCGGCGCGTAGGAAATATGGTGCAGCTTCTGGTTCAGGTCGCGCTCGGTGCTTTTCAGGTCCGCGTCGGGGATCAGGTCCCACTTGTTGACCACCACGATCACGGGCTTGCCGCTGTCGTAGGCGAGGTTGGCCAGCTTCAGCTCGTGGTCGCCCAGTTCGTCGGCGTTGACCACCAGCCAGATCAGGTCGCTGCGGGCAATGGCCGCCTGGCTGCGCTGGATGGCGTAGTCCTCGATGGCGGTGGGGGGCTTCTTGCGAATGCCCGCCGTGTCCACCAGCACAAAGCGCTGCCCGCCGTAATCCCATTCCACGTCCAGGCTGTCGCGGGTGGTGCCCGGCTGATCGGCCACGATGGCGCGGTCACTCTGCACAATCGCGTTCAGCAGGCTGGACTTGCCCACGTTGGGCCGCCCGATCAACGAAATTCGGATGGGCGCGATTTCCGGCACGTCGTCGTCGTCGTCGGGCATGTGGGTCATCACGCGGTCCATCAGTTCGTCCAGGCCGCGTGCGTGTTCGGCACTGATCGGCACCGGGTCGCCGAAGCCCAGGCCCCACAGCTCGGCCAGATAGACCTCATGTTTCTGGCTGTCGATCTTGTTGGCCACCACGATCACCGGAATGCCCAGGCGGCGCAGCCAGTCGGAGACCTCGTAATCTGCGGCGCTCAGGCCCTCGCGGGGGTCCAGCACGAAGATCACGGCCTGCGCGCCCTCGATGGCCCACTCGGCCTTCTGGCGAATGGCGGCTTCCCACTCGTCGCCGCTCCACAATCCGCCCGTATCCACCAGCGTGATCCGGTGGTTCTGGTACAGCATCATGCCTTCCTTGGCGTCACGGGTCACGCCGGGGAAGTCGGCCACGACGGCCTCGCGCCGCCCGATCAGGCGGTTGAACAGGCTTGATTTGCCGACGTTGGGTCGGCCCACAATGGCAACTTTATGCATTTTTAAACGCTCCTTCGGTTTCGGTCAGCCCCGGCGTCACTAGGCTTTCCCGCCGATCTTCCCCCCGTGGTTCTCGCCGACGTGGCGAAGCGCAGGGGAAGTACAAGAGGAACAGCCTAGTGGTCCTGGGAAGGGAGAACAAGGGCGGTGGGCACTATTGTCCTGCCCTCTCCTGCACCACCTGACAGGGGATTGAAGTTCAGGGCCAGGAGCTGACCTGAAGTCTTGAAGTTTTTCTCGTTTCTGGATTCGCATTCGGCCTAATGTAAGAACATGCTCAATCTGTGGTTCCGGCCAGTGCTGATCGGGGCGGTGTATCTGCTGGCATGGTACGGGCTGGATGTGGCCTCGCAGCAGTTCGCCACCTCGCCAGAGGTGACGGTGTGGTATCCGGCGGTGGGGCTGGACGTGGTGCTGCTGCTGGTGTTCGGCCTGCGCTTCTGGCCGCTGCTGATCCTGAGCCGACTGGTACATACCTTTTTCGTGGTGGACACCCTGCCCTTCTGGCCCCTGCTGGGCTACATCGTGATGACGGTGGCCGCCACGGTGGCGGCGGCCTACATGCTGCTGCGTTCGTTGCACATCGATCCGCGTCTGCCGCGCCTGCGCGACGCGGCGCTGTTCGTGACGGTGGCGATGCTGGGCGCGCCGCTGGTGATGTCGGCCTTGCAGGTCTTTAACCTGACGGTGGCCGGGCTGCTTCCCGCTTCAAAGGGGTTGACCCTGACCCTGCAACTGTGGGCGGGCAGCGCCACTGGCGTCGGGCTGCTGGCGCCGCCGCTGCTGCTGTGGCTGGGGCGCTGGCCGGGGCTGTGGTCGTCTGCCCCCGCACAGGCCCCCACCTTTCCGCCGGAAACCCGGCCCAGATCAGAAGTCTGGCCCTGGGCGCGCGACGCCGCCGTGGCCGCCGTGCTGGTGGTGGCGGCGGTCTGGGCCGGGTACGGCGGGCCGCGCGGCACCACCCTGAATTACAGCTACGCCCTGTTCATTCCAGTGCTGTGGATTGCCACCCGGCACGGTTTTGCCCCCGCCGCCGTGTGCGTGCTGGCCCTGAACGTGGGCGTGGCCCTGCTGACCGGTGGCCAGATCGCGGAAACGAGCGGACTGGCCCTGCAATTCGGGCTGGTCACGGTGACGGTCTCGGGGCTGCTGCTGGGGGCGGTGATCCGCGAGCGGCAGCACCTGAGTGCGCGGCTGGCTTACCTGGCGCTGCACGATCCACTGACCGGGCTGGGCAACCGCCGTCTGTTTGGCGAGCGTGTGGCGCGGGCGCTGGAGGCGTCCCCGGCCCCCAACAGTCTGGCCGTGCTGCTGATGGATTTCGACAACTTCAAGGCCATCAACGACAGCCTGGGCCACAGCGCCGGGGATCAGGTGCTGATCCTGACCGGGCAGCGCCTTCAGGCGGGCGTGCGTCCGGGTGACACAGTGGCCCGGCTGGGCGGCGACGAATTCGCCGTGCTGCTCCAGCATCTGCCCGGCTCCCAGCATGCTTCCGAGGCGGCGGACCGGCTGCTGCGCGCGCTGGAGCCGACGATTTCCGTGCAGGGTCTGGAATTACAGGTGCGCGCCAGCCTGGGCATCGCGCTGTATGACGATCCGGGCGGCGATCTGGAAGGCGGCACACCGCTGGACGGCGGAACCCTGCTGCGAAACGCGGACGTGGCCCTGTACCACGCCAAGGCCCACAGCCGGGGCCGCGCTCAGGTCTTCGACGCCGCCATGCACCGCGAGGTTCTGGACCGCCTGGAACTGGAAACCGAGTTGCGGGCGGCCATCGGCAGCGGCGCGCTGGAGGTTCACTATCAGCCCGTCGTGGACCTCGGCAGCGGCCACCTGCGGGGTTTCGAGGCCCTGGTCCGCTGGCCCCATCCTACGCGCGGCCTGCTGTCTCCCGAAGCCTTCATTCCGCTGGCCGAGGACACTGGTCTGATCGTGCCGCTGGACCGCTGGACGCTGCGGACGGCGGCCCATGAGGCGGCCACATGGCCCGCCCTGCCCGGACGCACGGCCCTGGGATTGGGAGTCAACCTGACAGCAGCCCAGATGCACCTGCCCGGTCTGGTGGCCGAGGTCCGGGGCGTGCTGGGCAGCAGCGGGCTGGCCCCCGAACGCCTGACGCTGGAGCTGACCGAGAACGTCCTGATGAATGACCGCACGACCACCCTGGACACCATGCGGGCGCTGCACGAACTGGGCGTGGGGCTGGCCCTGGACGATTTCGGTACCGGCTACTCGTCGCTGAGTTACCTGCGCCAGTTTCCAATCAGCGACCTGAAGGTGGACCGCAGCTTTATCGCTGATCTGGACGGCGGCCATACCAGCACGGCGCTGGTGCGAGCGGTGGCTGAACTGGGGCAGGCGCTGGGGCTGACCACCGTGGCCGAGGGCATCGAGACGCCCCAGCAGTACGCGCAGGTCCGGGCGCTGGGCTTCACGCTAGCGCAGGGTTTTTACATCTCGCCCCCGCTGGATGCCGCCGCCGCCCGTGCACTGGCGCAGCAGAGTGGCCCGCTGGTGGATACGGTCCTGCTGCCTGTGTCGGAAGCGGAAAGCTGACACGGATTCCGGGTGGCCTGTTTGTAGCAACCTGAGCTGTAATGGCAGGTTTGCCGTAGCGTCAGGGGAACAGCGCCCTCTCCAACGTCAGGAAACTGAGGTCATATGGATTGCGCTCGTCTGCCGCCCGCTCACGCCGCGCCGTTTCCGTCCACTGGTCGGGCAGTTCGGGGAAAAAGGTGTCGCCCCCGATTTCCGCGTGGACCAGGGTCAGTTCCACCCGATTCACCTGTGGCAGGTACAGCCGGTAAATCTCCTCGCCGCCGATGATCATGATTTCTGGCCCAGCGGCGGCTTTCAGCGCTTCCTCTGGCGAGTGGACGACGACACAGCCGGGGGCCTGAAACTCTGGATTGCGGGTCAGGACGATGTTCTGTCTGTCGGGCAGCGGCCTGCCAATCGAGTCGTAGACCTTGCGGCCCATCACCACGGGTTTGCCCACGGTCAGCCGCTTGAAATGCGCCAGATCAGCGGGCAAGCGCCAGGGCAAATCGCCGTCTCTGCCGATCACGCGGTTCTCGGCCATCGCCACCACGAACGTCAGGCGCGATTTTTTTGGATGCAGGGTCAAACCGCCACCGTCGCCTTGATGTGAGGATACGGCTCATAACCCGTCAGCTTGAAATCCCCGTATTTGAAAGCCAGCAGGTCTTTCACGTCCGGGTTCAGGTGCATGGTGGGCAACGGCCTGGGATCACGCGACAGTTGCTCACGCGCCTGCTCCAGATGGTTGCTGTACAGATGGCAGTCGCCCCCGGTCCAGACGAAGTCCCCTGGCTGCAAATCTGTGACCTGAGCGATCATCATTGTTAAGAGGGCGTAGGAGGCAATGTTGAACGGCACGCCAATGAAAAAATCTGCACTTCTCTGATAGAGCTGACAGCTCAGGCGTCCATCGGCCACATAGAACTGGAATAACGCGTGGCACGCAGGCAGCGCCATGTTCTCAATCTCGCCCACGTTCCACGCGCTGACGATCAATCGGCGAGAATCGGGGTTGGTCCTGATCTGATCGACTACCTGTTTAATCTGGTCGATGTGCCGCCCGTCCGGCGTGGGCCAGTTGCGCCACTGTACGCCGTACACCGGGCCGAGTTCGCCCTGCTCATCCGCCCACTCGTCCCAGATTTTTACACCGTTTTCCTGCAAATACCCCACGTTGCTGCTCCCCGACAGAAACCACAGCAACTCGTGGATGACCGACTTCAGGTGAATCTTCTTGGTGGTGACCAGCGGAAAACCGTCCGCCAGATCGAAGCGCATCTGCGCGCCAAAGATGCTGCGGGTGCCAGTGCCGGTGCGGTCTGTTTTCACCGCGCCGTGATCCAGAATCTGCCGCATCAGGTCGAGGTAGGGCTGCATGGGAGACAGTGTAGAGGAGGCCGACTGGCAGCCCGACGCGTGTTCCCACTTCCTTTATCCTCGGCGGCCAGAACGGTATTTGTTCTTACTCTATGGGATGGCACTCTTCCGAAATATCGTGATCGGCCTGATCGGTGGGGCCGTGGGGACGCTGGCGATGGGGCAGTACTGGACGCGGGTGGCCCCGCTGCTTCAGGGCGATGGGGACGGTGATCAGAAGCCGACGCCGGACCGCCACAGCATCGCGCCGCTGGGGCAGTTGCACGCGCCCGGCGAAAGCAGCACTGCCGCCCTGGGACGGTTGGCCTACGAGGCTGCCGAGGGCCACACCCCCAGGAAAGACGGCACCCGCACCGCGCTCAGCGAGGGCGTCCACTGGGGCATGGGCGTATTGAACGGCGGGCTATACGGCGCGCTGACTGGCCCCGATCAGCCGCTCAAGGCCGCCATCTTCGGCGTTGGCCTGTGGGCGCTGATGGACGAGGGACTGGTGCCGCTGATGGGGCTTCAGGACGGCCCCGGTGGGTCCACGCCGAAGGGCCACATCAACCGTCTGGGCGCGCATCTGGCCTACGGTCTGGGACTGGGATTGACCGCGCTGGCGCTGGACAGGGTGCTGCCGGGTAGAGAATAGACAAAACCCCTCTCCATTTGCAGGAGAGGGGCCGATCTTTCAGAACAGAAGCCGAGGCTCTAGCTTTCCACCTTCTCACCCTCGCGCACCACGTTCTTCAGGCGCATCAGGATCGCGCCCATGCCGCGCAGGCGCATCGGCGTGATCAGTTCGGACAGGCCCATGTTCATATAGAAGTCGTCGGGGATGTTCAGGATGGTCTCGGGCGAGGCCCCGTCCAGCGCTTCATGCAGGATGCCCGCGTAGCCGCGCACGGTGGGGGCTTCCTCCGGCACCTTGAAATACATGTTGACGCCGCCGCTCCCGTCCTGCTCGGTCACCAGGAAAAACGGGCTGGTGCATTCGGGCACTGGCTGCATAAATTCCGGGTGTTCCACATACTTGGCGGGCAGCGGCGGCAACTTGCGGCTGTATTCCAGCAAGGCTTGCAGGCGCAGCGACTTGGGCGCGCTCTTGAACAGGCTCACGATGCTCTGGAGCTTGTCGGGGAGGACGGCGCTGGCGGAGGGGTCAGAGGTCATGCGTCACTGTACCGCCCCGCCCCGGGCCGCTATGGTGAGGTTTGTCCAGTTGACATGATCGGTCAACTAGTGGTGAAGGTTAGACTGTGCCTAGAAGACCTAAGCAGTAAAAAATCTGGAGGTTCGATTTATGGAATACGTGAAAGATGTACTGGTAAATACTGACTGGGTCGCCCAGAACCTGAACACCCCCGGCGTTCGCCTGATTGAAGTGGATGAAGACATCCTGCTGTACGACACCGGCCACATCCCCGGCGCGGTCAAGGTGGACTGGCAGACCGACTTCTGGCATCCGGTGGAGCGCGACTTTATCGGCCCTGATGAGGTGTCCGCACTGCTGGGCCGTCTGGGCATTAAACCCGATGATCAGATCATCCTGTACGGCGACAAGAGCAACTGGTGGGCCTCCTACGCGTACTGGTTCCTGTCTTACAGCGGCGTGCGGAACCTCAAGCTGATGAACGGCGGACGTCAGAAATGGATGGCCGAGGAGCGCGAGGTTAGCACCGACTACCCCAGCCATGAAGCCACCACCTACCCCGAAATGACCCGTGACGAGAGCCTGCGGGCCTACCGCGACGAGGTGCGGGCGCATCTGGAAAGTGTGCAGGCAGGCAAGGGCGCGCTGGTGGATGTCCGCAGCCCCGACGAGTTCTCGGGCAAGGTCACCCACATGGCGAACTACCCGCAGGAAGGCGTGCTGCGCGGCGGCCACATTCCCGGCGCACGCAGCATTCCGTGGGCCAAAGCCACCAACGAGGACGGCACCTTTAAAAGCGCCGACGAGTTGAAGGAGCTGTACGCGGGCGAGGGCGTGACCCCCGACAAGGACGTGATCGCGTACTGCCGCATCGCCGAGCGCAGCAGCCACAGTTGGTTCGTGCTGCGCGAGTTGCTGGGTTACCCCAAAGTGCGTAACTACGACGGAAGCTGGACCGAGTGGGGCAACGCGGTGGGCATGCCCATCGAGAAGACCTACAGCGAGGCGTAAACGGCTGGGCGGGTGGCCCAGTGGGGGCAGGGGTGTGCAATTCCCGTCATTCATGCCACCAGCGGGCAGAACGCCGTGAGACGGCGGGCCGTAACCTGCGGCCATGATATTCGTGGTGGTTGTGGCCGTGTTGCTGCTGGCGGCGTTCTGGTGGCGGGGCAAGGGCAAGGGTCTCGGTGGGCTGCGTCCGCCCGGCACCGCCCATCTGGACGAGGAAACCGCCGAGCGGCCTGAGCTGGACCCCGCCGCCATCGCCGCCGCCCGCGCCCGCATTTCCCAGGACATTCCCGACGAGGTGCTGTCTGACGTTCTGCTGGACGCCAGCCCCGCGCAGGCCGCCCGCATGTTCTCCGCCGTGCCCGCTGCCGTGATGGCCGACGCGCTGGGGTACGGCCACGATACGCAGCAGCCGCGTGCCAGCGCCGCCGAACTGGCCCAGCTTCAGGGAGCAGGCAGCGCCGTGGACGATCTGGAAATCTTCAACTTCATCCCCGACGATTTCCCGCCGGGCGAGGGCAGCGCCCGCTGAGTTCTAAATCTGAAGTGCAGGGACTGGAGGCCGCAGAACGTGACGCTCCAGTTTCCTTTTTTGGCGGTCGGGTTTACTGGCGGCTAAACTTGAGATGAATGCTCCTATCGTCCGGCGCACCCTCGTCCATCTGCGCGACGACGGGGGCGACACGCTACTGACGCTGGAGGTGCTGATGAATGGGTGGGTACGGCTCCACGGCTTGAAGGACCGTTTCTCCGTGCGCGCGGAAACTATTGAGGATCTGCTGCATCAGGCCGCCGCATCTGGTCTGAACGCTGGACTCCACGCCGCGCTGCTGTGGGAACTGGATCTGCTGACCCTGTGCGGCGACGGCGGCTGGCGGCCCGGCTGACCCCCGCATGACCCGCCCGCTTTAGAGCTACCCTGGAAAGCGCATTGACAACCCAACCCTGCCGCCCCCGCGCGGCGAGTGCCGTTGCCTGCTTTCCCGGAGGTTTTTTGCCATGAAAAGATCAGTCCTGTTTCTGACCCTGGCCCTGCTCGTTCCCGCTGCCCACGCCCAACTCGCGCCGTCGGTCCCTTCCCAGTCGGTCCCTGGTGACGCCCGCCCCGACGCACCGGAGCTGAGCGCACGCGGCCCCTACGCCGTGGGTGTGCGGACGCTGACGCTGACCAACCCCGGCCAACTGGACATCGTGAACGCCCCCAAGGAAGGCGACATTCCCCGCTATGACCGCCCGCTGACCGTGGAGGTCTGGTATCCGGCGCAGGGCGACAGCGGCAGTGGCGTCACCACCTACACCGACGTGCTGGGCAGCGGTCCCAATGATCCCAAGCGCCCCAACACGCCCTTCATCACGCTGGGCCGCGCCACCCGCGACGCCCCGCCCGTTGCGGCTGCCGCGCCTTACCCGCTGGTGATCGTCTCACACGGCTATGCGGGCAGCCGTTACCTGATGACCTACCTGACCGAGAACCTGGCGAGCAAGGGCTACGTGGTGGCTGCGATTGATCACACAGACAGCACCCACGCCGACAAGGCCGCCTTTGCCAGCACGCTGCTGAACCGGGCGATAGACGACAACTTCGTGCTGGGCGAGATGGCGCGGCTGGGCGCGGCGGGCAGCGGCTCGCCGTTAAGCGGTCTGATCAACGCAGACCAGACCGCGCTGGTGGGCTACAGCATGGGCGGTTACGGCGCGTTGAACGCGGCTGGGGCAGGCTACGGCCCGGAAATGGTGCCACTGGTGCCGGGCGGCGCGCTCAAGGCCCGGCAGACCGGGAATTTCAAGGTGGACCCCCGCATCAAGGCGGTGGTGGCCTTCGCGCCGTGGGGTGGAGACGCCGCCGTCAAGGGCATCGGTGTCAACTTTGGCGGCAAATACGGCTTCTGGGATGAGGCGGGACTGGCCGGGCTGAAGGTGCCGACGATGTTCGTGGTGGGGGACCGGGACGACGTGTCCTACTACGAGGGCGGTGTCAAGCCGCTGTTCGAAAACGCCGTGAACGCCGAGCGCTACATGCTGGTCTATCAGAACGCCGCGCATAACTCTGCGCCCAACCCGCCGCCCGCCGCGTCCCTGAACAGCTTCGACGACTACATGCACTACGCCGAACCCGCCTGGGACATGGCGCGCCTGAACAACATCAACCAGCATTTCGTGACTGCGTTCCTGGATCTGAAGCTGAAGGGCGAGGCCGAGGACGCCGCGTACCTGAACGTGCCCACTCCAAAATCCAACGACATCAAGGTCAGCCGCAACGCCGACGGTACGCCGAAGGCCGACGACACCTCCTGGAAGGGGTTCAAGGCCCGCACGGCGCGGGGAATGGAGCTGTACAAGATGATGCCCAAGTAAGAGTTGCGGGAACTGGGGGACGCGGCGAGTGGAAGGCCGCGTCCCTTTTCTCTGCCTGTCTTTCAACCTGCCCTTCACATGCCAGAGGGCTTGCCCCAGCGCACCCTGCCTGAGATTCCCGCCCCGTCCGGCAGGGGCATGAGCGCCATATCCTGAAACCATGCAAACGGTGGCCGAACTGCGGGCGGCGTGTGGGCGGCTGGCCTGCTCACAGGAAACATTTCCCTTTGGCCCCACGACGCTGGTCTGGAAGGTGGGTGGCAAGGTCTACGCGCTGAGCGGCATCACGGGCGATCCGCTGAAGCTGTCGCTAAAGGTGCGCCCGGCCCACGGCGATGGGTTGCGCGCCGCTCACGCCGCTATCGTTCCCGGCTATCACCTGAACAAACGCCACTGGGTCACCCTGACGCTGGACGGCAGCCTGCCCGATGCGCTGGTGGGGGAATTGCTGGCGGTCAGTCACGCGCTGGTGGTGGCGGGCCTGACGCGGGCGGCACGGGCGGAATTGGGCCTGATTTCAGAACCGTGAACCCAGGCCGCCGCATTGGGCTGGCCGTCGGGTGGCAGGAAATTCTACGAACGTGCCCGCTCCCTGAACCACAGGTAAAGAGGAACCGCATTCAGGGCGCTGGGGGTGACGTCACCCACTGCACGAGTTGATAGATCACGCCGTTGGGATCGCGCATCTGAAAATAGCGTTCGCCCCATTCCTCGGTTTCCATCGGGGTGACGATCTGCACGCCCTCCGCCCGCAGCCGCGCGTATTCGGCGTCTATGTCATCGACCACGAACGCCACCAGCAGGCCCATTCCCGCACTCCCGGCAGCTTCGGCAGGTTTGAAGGTCTTCAACCCAGTGGGCAGAAAGATCAGGCTGAAGCCCACGTCTTCGCGGCGCAGGGACACCACTTCGGGAAGATCCATCTCGGCCACGAAGCCAAAGTGTTTGCGGACAAAGGCGGCAGACGCGGCGATATCGGGGACGTTCAGGGAAATCGCAGACTCGGTAACGTTCAATGTAACCTCCAGAACGAGAGGGCCAGATTGACAGAGTGCTGTCAACTTTCCCAGTCTGCCTCAGATGACAGTATGCTGTCAAGACTATGGCGCAAACTCCCAGTGGCGCGGCACTCATGGCTCTGGCTCTGCAAGTGCAACACCTGGCGGGCCTGCTGGCCGGGGCCGAGGACCGCCTCGCTGCGCCCAGCGGGCAGACGGGCGCACGCGCCGCCGTGCTGGCCTGCGCTGATCCGCAGCCACAGACGGTGGCCGCCGTCGCCCGTCGCCTGGGCCTGACCCGTCAGAGCGTGCAGCGCACCGCCGATCTGCTGGTGGCCGATGAACTGGCTGAATACTTTCCCAACCCTGAACATAAGCGGGCAAAACTGCTGGGCCTGACCCCCGCCGGTCAGCGCACCCTGACCGGGATAGAAACGGCCCAGAGTGCCTGGGCCAACCGCATCAGCGCCGGGCTGGACGAGGGCGAGCTGCTGCGGGCCGCCGAACTCCTGGCACAGATCACGCGGCGGCTGGCAGCCAGAGGAGAACGCTCAGGGCCAGACTGATTCAAGGATCGGCCTGTTCTTCAGGGCTTCTCCAGCCGTACCACCATCATCTGCTCGTGGTGGGCCATCAGTGCGCCGCCGTCATATTCCAGCCCCGCAGCCTGCCGCTCTGTCTCGCTCAGGGCGTCGGCATGGGTACGCAGACGCTGCACAGTTTCGGGGCTGCAACCAGACTGCGCCGTCCACCACGCGAAGTCCAGACGGTACGGGACCAGCGTGTGTTGCGTCCACACAAAGCCAGCCGCTTCCGCCAGCTCCTGCCACGCCTCCACGGTGCGCTGGGCGTGGTGGCTGGGATCGCGCAGGGTCTGGTATTCGTCCATCCATACTTGCACGGCGGGGGTGGGGCTGATCTGATCGGCCACCACCACCCGCCCGCCGCCTTCCAGCACGCGAAACGCCTCGGCCAGAAAGCGGTCCAGATTCAGGAAATGGTGTGGGGCATGGCGTGACGTGATCAGCGTGAAAGAGGCGTCGGGGAAGGGCATGTCCTCGGCGCTGCCCACCACGAAACTGGCGTTGGTCTGGCCGTCGTCCGTGGCACGCTGGCGGGCGTGGGCCAGCATCCCCTCGGCCAGATCAAGGCCCACGATTTCTCGCACGTGGGGCGACAGGGCGTGCGCGGTGTTGCCCGTCCCGGTGGCCACGTCCAGCGCGCGGTCCTGCGGTGTGGGTGCGGCATAGTCCAGCAACACGGGCAGACTGGGGCCGTGCCTGTGGACCTCGCTGGCGGCGTACTTGCTGGCGTGGGCGTTGAACTGGGCGCGGCTGGAGGCGGGATCGTTCGTCATGTGCCGATTGTGCGCGGCCCCTGGCCATGACATCAAATCATGGCTACTGCTGGGCGGTATAACAGAAACTGATGGCAATGGCAGAGGCGTTCCGGGTGTTCGTGGCGATTTACCGGGCGGGCAGTGTCAGCGGTGCGGCCCGCGAGCGGCACCTGACCCAGCCTGCGGTCAGTGCCCAGTTGGCCGCGCTGGAAACCCGTGTGGGCGAGGCGCTGTTTATCCGCACGCCGCGCGGCGTGACGCCCACCGAACGCGGCAAGCTGCTGTACGCCGCCGTGGCCGACGCGGTGGACCGGCTGGACAACGTGGCCCGTGGCCTGCGCGTCTCGCGCCCCATCCTGGCCGAGACGCCGCTGCGGCTGGGCAGCACGCCGGAATTCCTGCACGGCCACGTCCTGCCGCGCCTGAAGGGCTGGGAGCAGCCCCTGCATCTCAGCTTCGGCGAGGCGCGCGGCCTGCTGGAGCGCGTGGAGGCCGGAACGCTGGACGCCGCGCTGGTCAGCGTTCCGGTCCAGGGCCGCGCCCTGAGCGAGCGGGCGCTGGCCGGGGTGCCGTATGTCCTGATCGGCCCGCCCGACTGGCCCGCGCCGGATGTGCCGCTGGGCGGTCTGGCGGGGTGGCTCAATGCCCGTCCCTGGGTCAGCTCCAGCGTGGAATTGCCCGTGACCCGGCGCTTTTTTCTGGGCGTGCTGGGCCAGCGGTTCGCGGCCCGGCAGACGGTGGTGGCCCCCGATCTGCGCGCGGTGGTGGGCGCGGCAGAGGTGGGGCTGGGGGCCACGCTGGTGCCGCTGTTCGCCGTTCGGGACGCCCTGGAACGGGGCCGCGTGCGTGAACTGTGGAACGTCCGCCCGCTGATCGCCCCGGAGCGCTGGCGCATGGCCTACCGCGTGGCGGATGAGGACCGGGCGGACCTGCGGGCGCTGGCCGCACGGCTGGGCGAGGCCGGATAGCCGAAATCGCCGCCCTGTTCGTACAGGACGGCGACTTCAAGGAAGAGAGACTCAGTTCAGGGTCTTGATGTGGGCCAGCAGATCGGCCACCTGGGTGTCACTGAGCTGGGCGTCACTGAAGCGGGGCATCACGGCGCTCAGTTCACGGCCCCCGGGCACCACGCCCTCACGCATCACGGTGGTGAATTCGGCCAGCGTCCAGGCTTTCGGCCCCTGATCGGTGACCAGCGTGGGGCCGATGCCGCCGCCGCCCTGCGCGCCGTGGCAGCCCGCACAGTTGCTGGCGAAGATGGCGGTGCCTGCCTCGGCGTCGCCCTCGGCAGCGTTGGGGGTGGGGGCCGCGTCGCTCTGGCCGCCCGCCGCCACCGTTTCCGCTTCCCCGTCGGTGTCCTGCTGGGCCGGATCACCCGTGGTGGTTTCAGCCACAGCAGGAGACTGCGCGGCGGGCAATTCGCCGCCCGTGTCCTGCTCGGCGGCGGGCGTTTCGGTGGTGGGAGCATTGGTGGTGGCCGTTTCTGCGGTGCTGGACGTGTCCGGGTTGGCAGCGGTGCCGCCGGCCATGTCGTCGGACCCGGTCATGGGGGTTCCGGCAGGGGCCGAATCGGTGGTCTGCTCGGCGGCAGTGGGCGCTTTGGCGGTCTCGCCGGGGGCAGCCATCAGGCGGGGGGTGACGATCAACAGGGTGACGCCCAGGACCACGCCCAGGGTCACGCCGCCCATCCAGGAAGCCAGACTCCCCTCTACCCAGGGGTTGCGGCGATTGTGCGTTCTGTTCATGCGCTCAGCATACGCTGGGAGGGCCGGGACGTGCCGCCCCCAGCCCTTTTAGGCGGCCTTTAAGCAGGTTTCCAGAGAACAGATTGGGGGCCGGGTGGCGGCGGCCATATCCGTCGTCATTGCTGGTCCAGAAGGCTTACTGTTGCAGTCACATTCTGCCGTGCTGCTGTTGATGTTAGAACAGCGCCTCGGGTGGGGCACCCCGGTCTTCCTCGGGCCACCACTGCCGCGCGGGCAGATCGCAGCGCCCGGAGGCGTCGAAGGGCACGCCCTCGGCGCTCAGCAGCCGCTCTTGCAGGTCACCAAAACCCAGCTTGTGCGTGCTGACGCGGCCCTGCGCGTTGATGACCCGCTGCCACGGCAACCCGGCCCCTGCCGCGTCCTGGCCGCCCATCAGGCCGTTCATGACGTGGCCCGCCTGCCGCGCCGCGCCGGGATGCCCGGCCAGCAGGGCCAACTGGCCGTAGGTCATGACCCGGCCCGGCGGAATGCGGGCCACCAGCGCCAGAATCCGCGCCTGGAACTCGGCTGTCTTTCCTGACTCCTCCGGCACCTACTTGCCTGCGCCGCCCACCGCGCCGCCGTCCACGATGCCCGACACCAGCGCCTCGCGGATGCCCAGCGCGATGCCCAGCGCCACGCGGTCGCGGTAATTGGTGTCCTGTAAATTCAGGCCGTCCACGGGATGGCTGGTGTAGCCGATCTCGATCAGCGCGGCGGGAATGCGGCTGCCGCGCAGCACCGCCAGCGACTGGCTGTTCTTGAGACCCCGCGAGAATGCCCCGGTTTCGTTGATCATGTTGGTCTGGAGCAGCGCCGCCAGACTGCTGGACAGCGGATGGTTGGGGTTCCACCACGTTTCGATGCCGTAGCCGAGCAGGGCGCTACGCGCGTCCATCGCGTTGGCGTGGATGCTCACGAACAGTTGCGTACCGGGCGTGCCGGCCTTCGCGCGCAGGTTGAGATCGGTGTTCTTCACCGGATCGAGCGCGCGGTCACTGTCACGGGTCAAGGCGACGTCGATCCCGGCGGCGCGCAGCAGGGCAGCCACACGCAGGGCCACGTCCAGCACGATCTCCTTTTCCACGACGGCTCCCACTGCGCCGGGGTCCCTGCCGCCGTGGCCGGGATCGAGGACCACGCGCGGGCGCACGTAGCTGGCGCTCAGGGCCAGAATCGCCGTGCCGCGCGCCGCTGGAATGGCGGGCACGGCGGCCAGCAGTTTTTGCTGGGGAAGCAGCGGGGTCAGGTCGGCCAGCGCAGGCGACAGGTCGATGGCCAGCCGCGACAGGTCCCCGCTGGCGGGCGGCAGCAACTGGGCACGCCAGCCGCTGCGGGCCGTGGTGGGCGAGGCGGTCAGCAGCGTGAAGGTGGCCCCGCCCGGCGTCGTCTCGGCCCGCCAGGAGCGCAGTTCGGGGCTGATGTTCTGCGCCACCATCGGGATCACGCTGACGCCGCTGAGTTCCACGCGCAGGCCGATGCCCCCTGGCACGATCCGGTACGTCGTCCCCGGCGGCAGGTCCAGCACCACCCGCGTCTGTCCAGGATTCTTGCCGATGCGCGGCGGATTCAGCAGGATGCCTCTGGCTGTGCCCGCCACCTGACCGCTCAGGGCGCTGGGGGTTTCCGAATTCGCGCCGGGCAGGGCGGGCGCGGGCGGCAGCGGGCCACCGGGCGTGGGCGCGACATCATCGCCGGGCGGGGTGGTGGCAGGCCGGGTGGTCACGGCGCGCGGCACCGAGAGGACCGCAGGGGGATTCAGCGTGGGGCTGACGGCAACGGGGGCCGGAGTCATGGGTGTGGGCACGCTTTTCGGGGTCACTGTTGCCTGATTAACCGTTGCCTGGGTCACCGCTGTCTGTGGTGCTGTTCCCTGCGCCACCGTGCGGACCTGCCCACTGAGTTCTGCGCTGGCCCCACCTGTTACGGAGGCCCCAAAATCCAGAACCAGAACCCGCCCACCCGTGCCGATGGTGGTTTCGGCTGCCTTCCAGCCGCCGGTCAGCGACAGGGGATAGGGCGTGACCAGGGTGGCCTGCCCGCCCCCGGCGCGGTACTCGTTGACGCTGTCGCCCAGCTTGCCGGAAACGGTGGGGATCACCCGCGCGCCCTGAATGTCCAGCCGCAGCCCGGTGAAGGTGGGGGTCAGGGTGTAGCTGACGCCAGTGGGCAGGTCAAAGACCACGCGCGTCACGCTGCCGCTCTGGCTGGAACGGGGCATACCGAAGGCGGCGTTCTGAACTCCAGTCAGGTTGATGGGGGCTGGGGCCGCGTTGAGCGTCCCTACCCCCACGGGCGCGGCCTGCGCCGGAACCCCGCGCAAGAAGGGATCGCCGCCCTGCGCTGGATTTGCCTGCGCCGGGTTGGTCTGCGCTGAATTCATTTGTGCGGGGCCTGTTTGCGCCAGCCCGGCTCCGGCCACCCCTAGAAGCAGGGCAGATGAGAAAAGAATAATCTTCTGCTTCATGACGCTTCCCACTATTCAATGTTTCAGGTGAGAAAGGACGCTCCAGCACTCATAAAAAATCGGTTGCCCCCACCATGAGCAATCTCACGAGTGTCCCATCTGTTACCGGGTGAGGGTGTCGTGGGTGGGTGCATTCGGGCGCTATTTAAGGCGCAGGCAGGCCCCACTGTTCGCCGCTCTCAGTTAGCCGGAGACGCCGCACTGCCCGTTGCGGCTGTGCCATACGTCTTAAAGCTCTTTCGGTCACACTGTATTGCGTTCGGGGCGAGCGGCTTCTGCGGTAGCGCCTGTGCCCACGCGTTGCCTTTCTGGGAGGCCGATCCTGACGAGCCTGGCCGGGCAGACCTGCTTGTCTTCGCCCAGCGGTTGCGCGGTCTGGGCCATCCGGCCCCCCTGTCCCATCAGACGGGCTTTCAGCCCAGGCCCTCGCGCGCTGAAAGCCGGAAGTTCAGACTGGGCGACATGACCACTTCCCAGGCAGAAACGCAGAGAATCACCGACGCCGACACTGTCCGCGCACTGCGGCAGAACATCGGCTTTCTGGGCCTGTTCACGCAGCCGCGTTCGCCCAGCGAGATTGCCGCTTCGGCAGGCATGGCGGCCAATCTGGCGCACCACCACGCCCGCAAACTGGCCGGTCTGGGCCTGCTGCTGGAAGTCAAGAGGGAGAGCGGTAGGGTCTTTTATAGGCTGGCGGCGCGGGAGTTCCGGGTGCCCAGTGGTCTGCTGCCTCCAGAGGATTCAGAGGGCAACGGCACGGCGGATATGCGCGAATTGAGCGGGGGCTTTCTGCGCGCCTACGAACGCTCCTGGGCGCTAATGCACGAGGGTGAGGAAGACGTGTACGGCTTCGGCTCAGGCGAGCGTCCGATTTCGCTGCCGCCACCGCCCGACAGCGCCAGTCTGGAAACCCATCCGACCCATCTGGATTCGCTCACGCTGCGCCTCTCGCCCGAACGGTACCGGCGGCTGGCCCGCGCCCTCAGCGCCCTGCTGGAGGGGGCCTACGCCGAGGGCCACAGCGCCTCGGGGCCGCACTGCACGCTGGCCGTGCTGACATTCCAGACCCCGCAGCCGCTGGGTGGCAACCATCTGTCGCGTCATCTGAACAGCTTTCTGGGCGCAGATTGAATTTCTGGCCTACCTGTACTCCGGCCACGGCCATGTCTTGAAGGTCACCTGCTGCCATTTGGGGTGCATCCCCTCGTCTTCCTGAAGGTTGACCAGCTTGCCCTCGGCGCACTTCTTGTAGGTCAGCAACCGATCTTTCCTGTCGGGGGTCTTGAAGTCGCGCGTGACCAGCACGCTCTGCACGGCCACCGTGGGCACGCCCGATACGCTCAGATTGGGGTACAGCAGCTTGGCGGAGGTGTAGATGCCCTCCAGCGGCGGGCTGAACGGCAACGGCACCAGCCGCACACCAGTAAGTCCCTTGACCCAGGCGGCAGGCTGACCGATTACCGCCAGCACGGCGTCCACCGTTCCGGCGTTCAGCGCGGCAAAGGCGGCAGGCTGGTCTTTGACGGGCACGATGCTGTAGGGCACGGTCAGTTTGGCGCTCAGCACCTTGGCGGTGATCACGCTACCGCCCCAGGCCGCCACCCGTTTATCTTTGAGGTCGTTAAACGTCTGCACGCCGGTCACGGTGGTCTTGCCCAGAAAGCTCTTGCTGGTCACGGGCGGCTTGGCAAAAATATGGATTTCCTCGTCGTACAGCGGCAGCAGCGCTTTAATATTCGCCACGCGCGGGTCCCCATCGATCTGCTGGCGGGCCTTGAGGACATCGCTCTGCACGAAGGCCAGCGAGACCTCGTTGTTCATCAGCAGATCGATGTTATCCAGGCTGCCGCCGGTGCCGCGCTCCTTGAGATACGCGCTCCCGGTACACACCCGCCCGATGTTCTTGAACATGGCGCTGTAGGTGCCGGTGGGGCTGCCGGTGGCGACGTTGAACGAGATGGGATCGGCAGCCTGGGCATTGCTCAACAGGGCTGGGGCCAGCGTGGACAGCAGCACGAGGGTCAGGGGGCGTTTCATAGCGGACCTCCAGTAGAAGATTTCATTTCAGCTCGCCGTAGCCGTCGCCGTTGGTGGTATCTGGGGGCGCGGCGGGGGTGGACCGTTGAGCAGGGGTGGCGGGTTGTGTGGGCGTTGATACGGCGGACTCGCCCCCGAAAAAGCCCTGTTGATCCAGGTACACGGCGGCGGCGCACAGCAGCAGGATGGCGGCCAGTACGGCAGTCAGCACGCGGGCGCGGGTCATCGTTGCGGCCTCATGCCCCGCCTCCACGGGCGCGGCCCGACTGCTCGCCAGCGGCCAGCGCCTCGTCCAGCAGGGCGGCGTTGCGGCCAGCGCGGCGGGCGATCTCGCTCAGGGCGCTCTCGGTGACGTGGCGGTCCTCGGCACTCAGGTTGGCCTGTTGCAGCGCGGAGGCCACGTTGCCCTTGGCCTGGGCGAGCTGGGTGTCGATACGCGCCTTCTTGATCTGGCGGTCAAACTCGCCCAGATCGTCGCGCAGGTTTTCCATGTGCGTCTGGGCGCGGGCAAAGGCGTCGCGGCTGACCTGCAAGTCGTTTTCCCAGCGGGCGAGATCGGCGGCGTCCATGTCCTTCCTGTTGGTGTCGATCAGGCGGCGGAAGTCTTCCAGATGGCCGTTGGCCTCGGCCAGTTGGCGACTCTTGGCGGTGATCAGGTTCTCGAATTGCGTGCGCTGCAAGATCAGCGTTTCCAGCGGCATGGCGCGGGCCACCGCTTCCTTGGCCCGCACCCGGCCCGCGTTCAGGGCCAGCATCAGCGCGGGCATCAGCACGATCACGGCCAGCAGCGCCACGCCGAAGGCGGCGATGGTCACGGTGGTCAGCGCCACGTTGAACAGCGCCACCGCCGCGCCGCCCAGCACGGCCAGCGCCAGCACGCCGCCGCCGGTGGCCAGTACCAGTTTGCCCGCCGTGACGGGCCGGGGGGCCAGTTCCGCGCCGCCAGAGGGCCGCAGGTTAATCACCGTCTCCTGGAGGACAGGTTCATTCATGCCCCTTTATACGGCTTACAGGGTCAGGAAGTTGCTGGAGCGGCCCGCAACCCACTCCAATCCCCAGAGAAAAGCGGACGGGGTTTAGAGTTTCGTCAGTTCCGTCTGTGCCGCACCGAAGCCTGGGCGCAACCGCAGCGCCTCGCGGTAAGCCGCCTGGGCTTTGGCGGTCTGGCCCATTCCGGCCAGCGCCCGGCCCCGCCAGTAATACATTTCCTCGTGCGCGGGGACGTCGCGCAGCACCGCGTTCGTCAGGCGCAGCACGTCGTCGTAGCGCCCGTTGCGGGTGTACGCCTCCAGCGGGCCGAAGGAATACCACAGCGTGCGCCATGCCAGGCCGCCCACGGTGCGCGCCGGGCGCGTGGGATCGAGCCTGCGGTCAGGCTGGGCCGCGAAGGCGGCGTCGAAGGCCCGCACCGCGCCGCGCGAATCGCCCATGTTCAGTTTGGCCTGCCCCACGTTCAGCCACGCCACGGCGTCGTTCTTCTTTTCTGCCTCCGCAAGCGACACGCGCAGGGCCGCACGTTTGGTCATGCCCGCGTCGGCGTGATAGCCCAGCACCGCGTCCAGTTCGGCCTGTCTGCTTGGGGGGGTGATCACCAGAAAGGTGCGCCCAAAGGAACGCCACAGCTCGTCCAGCTCGGCGTAGGTAAAGCCCAGGCGGCCCATGTAGGAGTCCAGCGCCGAGAACTTCCCCTTGGCGTCGTCGTAGCCGGTCAGCAGGCGGTAATGGCCCATGCCGCCGCTGTCGGAGGTGATGAACCACGTTTCGGCGATCACCGGGAATCCGGCGGCCAGCAGGCGCTTGAGCATGGCCGGAGTGCCGCCGCGCGCCAGATGCACGCTCATGCCCTGGCTCCGCGCGAAGGCGGCCAGTTCCTCGGGCGACACGTTCACGTCGCCGCCGCCCGCCTTCAGCTTCGGCGCGATGTCGTACTGATTCAGGGTGCCGCCCCAGCGGCTCAGCGCCATGCCCACCGTCACGGGGCCGCAGTTGTTCAGCCGCTGATACTCGTGCTTGATGTTGCCGATACTGACCTGGGCGGGCAACGCCGACGCCGCACCCAGCAGGGCGAGGGTCAGCACGGGCAGGAGGGCACGCATTACCCCCATTCTCGCCAATGTTCATGATCCGGGACTGAGGCGAGAAGGTGAGGGGGATGTCAATTGCGGGGTGGTGATTCGTCGGGATGCCCATTCGTACGGGGTTACTTCTCGCGCCTTGTTACGGCCTCAGCCACCGCACTGCGCTTCACGGCGTATCCCGCAACGCGCAGACTTCCGGTGATGCTCTCGACCAACCGTTCCTGACCCCTGGCCACTGTGAACCGCGCCGCCGCCAACTGCTTCTGGAGTGTGCTGGACATTTTCTTCCTGGGCATCTTTCAAATTTAATCCCCCCAGCCAACACAGCCGAGGGGATACCGTCAAGCCTTTCAAGCCTACAGCTTGACCACCATTTTCCCGGTGTTCTGGCCGTCCAGCAGGCCCATGAACGCGCCGGGCATGCCGTCGATGCCTTCCATCACAGTTTCGTCGTAGTGCAGTTGGCCGGACGCGATCCAGCCGCCGACCTCCTGCACGAACTGGGAGTACAGGTGGCTGTAGCTGCTGACGATAAAGCCTTTGAGGGTCAATTGCTTGCCAATCGCCAGCGCCAGATTGCGCGGGGCGCTGGGGGCCTCGGTGGCGTTGTACTGGCTGATCGCCCCGCACAGCGCCGCCCGCCCGAAGGGATTGAAGGCGAACAGTGCCGCTTCCAGATGGTCCCCGCCCACATTGTCGAAGTACACGTCGATGCCGTCCGGCGCGGCCTCGCGCAGCAGTTTGGTCACTGAGCCGCCCTTGTAGTCGAAGGCGTCGTCGAAGCCCAGTTTCTCAGTCAGGTGCGCCACCTTCTCGGCGGACCCGGCGCTGCCGATCACGCGAGATGCGCCCTTCAACCGGGCAATCTGGCCCACGGCGCTTCCCACTGCGCCCGCCGCGCCCGACACGAACACCACGTCGCCCTCCTTGAAGGCGGCGACGTCCAGCAGGCCCGCGTAGGCGGTCAGGCCGGGCATGCCCAGAATGCCCAGGTAGGCGCTGGGCGAGACGCCGTCCATCGCGTCCACCTTGCGCGCCGCCTTGGCGGGCAGCATTGCGTGGGTGCGCCAGCCCTGATCGTGCAGCACCAGATCGCCCACGCTCAGGCCGTCTGCACCCGAGGCCATGACCTCGCCCACTGCGCCGCCGGTCATGGTCTCGTTCAGCGCGAAAGGGGGCGTGTAGGACTTGGTATCGTTCATGCGCCCGCGCATGTAGGGATCGACGCTCAGGAACAGGTTGCGGACCAGCACCTCGCCGTCACCGGGCTGGCCCAGTTCGCGGTCCACCAGCGCGAAGTCGCTGTTTTTGGGCGCACCCTGGGGCCGGGCGGCCAGTTGAACCTCGCGGGACATCGTCTTTTCTGAACTTGTCATGTGGGTATTGAGCTGCCTGTGGGCAGTCATCAATGTGAGATGGAATGCAATAGCATTGGCTTCACGCGTCCGGGCTGGCCTCGGCGGCCCGGCGCACCAGCGGCAGGATGGTCAACCCCTGCACGGCAATCGTGAACAGCACGATGGCGTAGGTGGCGGTCACGACGTGCGTGCGGTACGGGCTGGCGGGCAGGCTCAGGGCCAGACTGATGGCGATGCCGCCGCGCAGGCCGCCCCAGGTCAGCAGCCGCACGGTGTAGGCCCCGTAGCCCTCGCGGGCACGCACCAGCATGAAGGGCAGCGCCACGCTGATCCAGCGGGCGGCCAGGGCCACCATGATCAGCACGGCGCTGGCGATCAGTTGCGCTCCGGTGGTGCGGGTCAGCAGCACGTCCAGCCCGATAAAGGCAAACAGCAGGATGTTCAGGACCTGATCGATGGTTTCCCAGAAGCTTTCCACCAATGCGCCCGTTTCATCGCTGAAGACCGCGTGCCGGTTGGCCGAGATCACCAGTCCGGCCACCACCATTGCCAGCGGCCCGCTGATCTCCATCGCGGCGGCGGCGACGTAACCGCCCACCACCAGCGCCAGCGTGACCAGGATTTCCACGGCGTGCTGGTTGATGCTACTCAGCAGGCGGTAGCCCAGCACCCCCAGCGCGGCCCCGAACAGCAGGCCGCCCCCTGCCTCGCGCAGAAACAGGATCAGGATTTCCAGCGCTCCCACGCCGCCATCGTGCCGCCCGCCGATGCCCGCGATTCCGGCCAGGGCCAGGAAAATGACCACGCCCACGCCGTCGTTGAACAGGCTTTCCCCGGCGATCAGGGTTTCGATCTTGGCCGGAACTTTGGCCCGCTTCAGCAGGTCCAGCACCGCCACCGGATCGGTGGGACTGATCAGCGCCCCGAACAGCAGCGCCCAGATCAGCGGCACGTCCAGCCCCACCAGACCGAAGACAAAGTAGGCCGCGAAGCCGATCAGAAAGGTGCTGATCAATGTGCTGAGAAAGGCCAGTATCAGGATGCTGTCACGCTGACGCAGGAGTTGCCGGGCGTCCAGACTCAGCGCCCCGGCGAACAGCAGCACGGCCAGAATGCCGTTCAGCACGAAATTGGTGAAGTTCAGCGTTTGCAGCAGGCCCGCCGCCCAGCCGCGCACGCCGGGAATCAGGTGCAGTGCGTCCAGCCCGATCAGGACGGCGCTCGCCAGCGCCCCGGCCAGCGTGACGCCCACGGTGGTGGGAAAGTGGAGATAGCGCTCGTCCAGGTAGGCCAGCAGCGCCGTGACGCACAGCAGCGTGGCGAAGGCGGTCAGCATGGGCTTAATGGTAGAGCGGCGGGGAGAAGTGACCCTGCCGCTGTTTGATCGCGTGCCGGGCTGTGACAGGTCAGTGTGAGGCTGTCCCTGCTGCCGGAAGAAAAGCGTCTTGTTGGATCAGTGCAGTCATAACATCCAGCACGCCATTCTGACTTTTACGGGAGATGCCACGCTCAGCAGCGACAGCCTGCCACCATAGAGCCTTGCGGTCCAGCAACGAGGGATCAGCCACATACAGGCGGTAAGCACATAAGGCATGGCGGGCGTTTTCCCTCATCGGCCTGTCAGATGACGCAGTGAATCCACGGACGTAGCCATGCTCGGCCAGACCCACGAACGCCGCCTTCGGACAGCCCTTGCCTCTGCTGGACGCTGTGCCGATGCCCTGTGCGCCCAGGATCTGCACGGAGTTCTCCCAGGCTTGCGCAGGAGGGACAGCGTGGGTCAGGGCCAATTCGGTCAGATGTGAATACAGTGTCATGACATTTCTCCTTTCACTTACTTTTTTGAAATACAAGGGTTTCCCTGGCAAGGTCAAGCTCACTGGTTTTCCAGCCCACCGCCAGCCACGCAGTTGCCTGTGAGTGACTATCTGTATTCGCCCACCACGCTGCATGTTTTCTGGCCGAAGGCTTGAGTGCTTCCCCCAGAATGTCTTCAATCTGCGAGAAGGTCAGAGGAACGGGGGCGGCGTCCTGTTCATGCAGATACTTTGCAAGCCCCCGATATTTGGGCGAAACGGGCGTGAAGTCAAAATCCTGCGGAAGCGGCATAGTGGCGGGAAAAACCGCTTGATTGAGCTGCTGTACCAGCTTTCCTGCGACTTCGGGCGAAACCAGATACTGTAATTCCTGCTCACCATCTGAGATTCGTATACTTACTTTTTTCATACTGAATTAAAACATATTTTATATCTCAAGTCAATAATTCGGCGGCACCCTGGGTTCTCCCCTGTACCGCCGAAACGCATCCTGCTCTGAATTGTGCCGCCCAGCCCTCAGCCTCTGCTCGCTGTCCGTCCCCGGTCAATCACTTTCTGGCCCAGCAGTTGCAGCATGAACTTGCCCACGAAACGGGGGTTGTGCTTGGCATAACGTTTCCACAGGCGGCGCGGTTCCATGATCAGGCGGAACAGCCACTCCAGCCCCAGCTTCTGCATGGCGGCGGGGGCTTGCCTGACCCGCCCGGAATGGAAGTCGAACGCGGCCCCCATACCCAGCAGCACGGCGTCCAGGCGGCCTGTGTGGGCGGCCATCCAGCGCTCCTGCTTGGGGCAGCCGATGCCCACGAACACGATCCTGGCCCCCGAATCGGCGATCTGCTGCGTGTACAGCGCGTCTTCCTCAGGGGTAGGGGGGCGGAAGGGCGGGGCGATCAGACAGGCGATCTCGATGCCCGGATAGTGCGAGTGCAGGAAAACGACGAATTCCTCCAGGCTCTCGGGCGTGCCGCCGTACAGGGCGATGGGCACGCCCTCACGGGCGGCGGCCTCGCAGACATGCAGCATCAGGGTGGGGCCGTAGACGCGCTCGGCCTGGGGTACGCCCAGCGCCTTTAAAGCCCACACCAGCGGCACGCCGTCAGAGGTCACCAGATCGGCCCCGTTGACCACGTCCCGGAATTCGGCGCTGTCGCTGGTCTCCATGACCATGTGGACGTTGGAGGCACAGACATAGCGCCCCTGCCCCGAACGTGCCCAGTCCATCACACGCGCCGTGGCGTCCGCATAGGTGGTGACGTCCACCCGCATCCCCAGAATCGAGCGGGAGATCAGGGTGGGGGAGGGTGGGATGGAAACGGCAGGGCGCAGATCGGGTGAGGTGGGAAAAGACATCGTTCAGGACTCCTTGAGTGCGGTGGGAACAGGCAGAGCGGAAGGTGAGGCGGGAGAGTCAGACCGTGCGAACTGGCGGCGCTGGGTTTCCAGGGCAGCCAGCCCGAAGCCGAACAGGCACCAGAACCAGATGCCGCCCTGTGGGCCTTCCAGATACACGTCGAAGGAGGCGTTGACCAGGAAGGCTGCCCAGTACGCAAAGATCCACAGGTTCAGATTGGCCCACAGCGTGTTCCGGGCGGCGCGTGCGCGGGCGGAGGCGCGCAGCAGGCAAACGCCGAAGGCCAGTTGCAGCGCCGTCCAGGCCAGGAAGCCCGGCACCCCGGAGCGGGCCAGGAAGGTCATGTGGCCGTTGTGCGGGTTTCTCAGTGAGTGGTCCTCGTACACCTGATACCCGTCGGAGTCGGCCAGATTGATGCCGTAGCCCTTGCCGGTCCAGAAATAGGGGCCGTAGACGGTGTAGTCCACGATGTCGTTCCACCAGTTCAGCCGCCAAGTACGGGTGCCCTCGCGTACGTCCGAGCCGGAGTCCCCGGCGATGCTCTGGACATTCAGGAGCAGGGCCTCGGCAGAGATGTCACGCTGGCCGCCCAGATTGACCTTGAAGTTGGTGGCGATCAGCAGGGTCAGCAGCACGGCCACCAGATACACCGGACGGCCCCAGCCGCTGCGGGGGCGCAGCAGGACGATGAACGCCCCACTGGCGACGATGGCCAGCGTCGCGGCGCGGCTCTCAGAGGTGGCCAGGATGCCCAGCAGGATCAGGCCCCACCACAGCCATTCGTGCCAGCTCCGGCGGCGCTCCGGCGGTGTAAAGCGGTGGTGCAGGCCCAGCAACAAAAAGGCCACGATGCCCGCCAGATGCACGCCGATGTCTCCACCCTTGGGATACAGCAGCGGGGTATCGCTACCCGGCCACGCGGGAATGACCTTCTCGAACAGCTTGAAGACGATGAAGCTCAGGGGTGCAGCGGCCAGGAACCACGGAATGAGGCGGGCGTACTGCGCCGTGACCCGTTCCAGC
Source organism: Deinococcus marmoris DSM 12784 (assembly GCF_000701405.1). Classification (GTDB taxonomy): domain Bacteria; phylum Deinococcota; class Deinococci; order Deinococcales; family Deinococcaceae; genus Deinococcus; species Deinococcus marmoris. The sequence continues at coordinate 8,015 of NZ_JNIV01000038.1, read as the reverse complement.
CAGCCCAGGCGCAGCAGCAGCCCCGCCACGATCAGCGCGAAAGCCGCATAGAGCCAGGTCACGCCGTCGCGCAGCGCATCGATTTTGTAGAGTCCGATGTACGGCACGGTATTGATCAGGCCGATGAACAGGAACACGCCCAGCAGCGCCAGCAGGCCCCGGTAGTGGCGGACGCCCACCGTGCCGACCCGCCACAGCGCCAGCAACCCCAGGCCCAGTGCCATCTCGCCCACGAATAGCGGCGGCACACCGATATACGAGTAGCCCTTGCCCAGAAAGGCGTAGCCGATCAGCGAAACGCCGATGAATCCCAGGGCAAACTGCGAAAGTCGGCTCCACACGCGCGCCAGCCCGGCCAGCAGGACCATCAGGGCGGTCAGGCCACCGGCCAGCAGCGGCTGCACACTGGCCAGGACGCCCACCAGCAGCGCGGCCAGCAGCAGCGCCAGCCACACCGCCCAGCCGGTGCGCGGCAGCTCACCCCTGGCCCCGGAAGACCGCAGCGGCATGGACTTCACAGGTCAGTCCCGGTCATTTTTCCCACGAAGGGACGCGGGCGCAGGGAAACCGCCAGAATCCGTGCGCCCTGAAAGTGTTGGGGCTGAGGGGTGTCAGCCGAGCTGAAAGCAGGCCGATTTCGGGCGGGGAACAGCGTGGACGGACGGCTTGCAGACATACTTCTCCCAGAAGAGGGAACGGACCCGGCCCGAACCTCGTGACATGACGGAATGTAGATGTCAGGCCGCTAATAAAAAATAAACGGGCGGCCTGACTCTGCGCTTCTCCTGGCCAGAGGCGGTTTACCTGGAAACTGGTCCCACCGTGATTCTGGCCGACTTCAATTTGGCCAGCCAGCGGGTGTATTCCTGGCGTTCCATCGTCAGGGTGATGCGGCCAGGGAGGATTCTGTTGGCACGGCATTTGCCCGGTTCGCAGTCGGGAAACCAGATGGGATTCTGGGCCTCGCGGCCCTTGAGAGGATTGCCCCAGGCCACCAGATTGTCGCGCACCGTGATGTTGAAAAAGGTCTTCCTGGCCTTGTCGCCGCCCGCGTCCCACACGTACAGGCCGACATTCTGGGCAGGAATGGGTGCCCCGCTGGGCAAGTATCCGCTGGCGATGATGCGGTTGTTGTAGACCTCGATATCGTGACCGGCAGACACGGCGATCCCGTTGTTGGACGTGGCCACGACCTGGTTTCTGTAGACCAGCACGTGGCCAGCCGCCTCGGCCACAGTCCTGGCGCTGCCGTCGCCCGCGTTGATGCCGCCGCCCGCGTAGGTGCTGACCCGTGGGTTGACGGCATACGCCCCCTGAATGTAGTTGTCGTGGATCTTGATCCGGCTGCTGGGCACGCCGCTGGACAGATACATGTTGATGTTTTCCTCGGGGCGGCTCTTGCCCGGCTGGTTGATGACCTGATTCCAGGCGATCTCTGCGCCGCTGATCTTGCGGACTGCGTTGAACTGCACGAACTGCACCAGCCGGTATTCCTTGTCCGAGTAGCGGCCCTTGCCCACGCTGTAGCGCCCGTCGATATTCAGGGCTTTGTTGCGCAGGATCTTGATGGTTTCCCCCAGCTTCGCCCGCCCCTTGTAGGCCCGCAGGTAAATCCCCGAGGTCCCGATCATCTCGTTGTTCTCCAGCACGATGTTCCTGAATTCCTCGGCGGCCAGGAAACGGCCCGGATAGCGGTATTCCTTGAGGGGCCGGTCTGGATTGAGCGCCACGCCCCTGGTGTTGCGGACCGTCAGGTTGGCGCTGGTGAACGCGGTGTAGATCAGCGTGCCCTTGCTCTGGATGTTGGACCGCTCGATGATGACCTTCTGGCTGGTGGCCACGGTCACGGCGGGCACTTTGGGGTCCAGGCTTTGCCAGTTGCCCCGGTAGGTGCCGCCCTTGCGGATCACGATGGGCTTGTCGTATTTGATCGTCTGGGCTTCGCCCACAGGACTGACGATCAGAAGGCACAGCATCACAGAAGATAGAAGGCGGAAACCTGGGCGCATGAAGGCCCACTATAGGTCAGTCAGGTTAGCGGAAGGCCAATCTGATCAACCAGGGGTCAGTCTGGTGAGCTGAAGGACGATGGCCCTGCCGCTGACCTGACCGCGTTGCGCGCCGCACCCGTCAGTCGTGGTCAACTCCTGCATGGAGGCGGTGAACCGGAGCTGAGGCTGAAAGATAAACTCAGAACGCTGTATCCAACGCCAACAGAGCCGCCCCCGCATCCGTAATCCCCGCCTGCGCCATATCCGGGCGGCCCCCGCCTTTGCCGCCGCCCGCCGCCGCCAGCTTGCCCACCAGTTGCCCGGCGTGCGCCCCTCGTGCCACAGCGTCCTTGGTGGCCTTCACAACCAGACCTTTATCCCCGGCGATGACGACAATATCGGCCTCACTTTGATCCAGCAGCTTGTCGGCAGCGCCGCGCAATTCGTTGCCCTCAATGCCGCTCAGTTTTAGGGACGCCACCTTGAAGCCGCCCAGTTCGCGCACCGGGGAAGCCGCGCCGCTGCCGCCGCCCATCTGGGCCTCGGCCAGTTGACGGCGCACCGCCACCATTTCCTTCTCAGCCGCTTTGACCTGAATTTGCAGGCCAGCCACACGTCCCTCCAGACCGTCGGGATTGGTGTTGAGCATGGCGGACACGCGGGCCATCTGTTGCAGGCGTTCGCGCAGCCATTCGGTTGCGGCCTCGCCCGCCAAAGCCTCAATGCGGCGGACCCCAGCGGCCACGTTCTCGTCGCTGAGAAGGACGAACGCGCCGATGTCCCCGGTGCGCGAGACATGCGCGCCGCCGCAGAGTTCCATGCTCGCCACGGCCTGTCCCTCGTAGGACACGTCGCCGCCCACCCGGACCACGCGCACGGTGTCGCCGTATTTCTCGCCGAACAGTGCGGTTGCGCCTGCCGCCCGCGCCTCGGCAATCGGCATTTCCTGCCACGTCACGGGGAAGTTGGCGCTGACCCAGCGGGACACCAGCCGCTCCACATCCGCGATTTCATCCACCGTCATGGCCGCGCCGTGCGAGAAGTCAAAGCGCAGACGGTCCGGCGCAACCAGGGACCCGGCCTGCCGCACCCCCGAACCCAGTACCGCCCGCAGTGCCGCATGCAGCAGGTGCGTGGCCGTGTGGTGCCGCTGCGTCGCGTGCCGCTCGCCCGAAACCACGCCGCGCACGCTCTGGCCGGGTTTCAGCTCGCCGGATTCAACCGCCACGTCATGCAGGAACACGCCGCCGGGGGTTTTGCGGGTGTCGCGCACCATGCCCGCGCCGCCCTCCCATTCCAGGCGTCCGGTGTCGCCCACCTCGCCGCCGCCTTCCGCGTAGAAAGGCGTCTGGGACAGCACCACGGTTGCCTCGTCGCCTGCACTCAGGTGTTCAATGCGTTCGCCGCCCACCATCAGGGCCAGCACCTTGCCGTCGGCCTCCAGATCGTCATAGCCGACAAACTGGGTCTGGGGCAGGTCTTCCAGCGCTTCCTGCGCGCCAAACAGTTCGGACTTGCCGTACTTGCTGCCCGCCCGCGCGATGTTCTGGGCGTTTTCCAGGCTCTCGGCGTACCCGGCCTCGTCCACGCTGACACCGTATTCCTCAGCAATTTCCTTGGTCAGATCGACGGGAAAGCCGTAGGTGTCGTAGAGAATGAAAGCTTCCTCGCCAGAGAGGAGCATCGGGGCTTCTCTATTTACTGGTTTGACTTCCATCTGTGGACTCATCTGAGAATCGAAGTGCATAAAACGAATGCCCCCTTCGATTTCTCTCCTCTTGATATCTTGCTCTTCAAAATTTGTTAGAAGATTTTCGAGTCTCCCATCGAGTATTTTGTTTAGTAATCGCCAGTCTTCTGAGCTAGTATTGTAATAATATTGAATGGTGTGTGTGTTGGTTCCACTGCCATAAAGATCGTTCTTAAATTCCTCTGTGGCCTCATTGATTTCAGGATCTGCAATTTTCCTGAAAATAAGTGCTGATATAGACTGATTGACCCGCTGAATCCCGCCTTCCAAAGTCTTCAAAAACCGCTCTTCCTCGCTTTTAATCATCGCCTCAACCCGCGCCTGTTCCGTCCGCAGTTCGGGGTAGGCGTCGCCCATGCTCTCCACCACCAGTGGCACCAGCCTGTACAGCGTCGGCTCGCGCAGGCCCAGCAGGTAGGCGTGGCGGCTGGCGCGGCGCAGAATCTTGCGGATCACGTAGCCGCTCCCGGTGTTGCCGGGCGTGCTGCCGTCTGCAATGACCATGCTGACGCTGCGGACATGCTCGGCCACGACGCGGTGCGAGACGTTCTGCGGCCCCTCGTAGGCGTGACCGCTCAGCTCGGCCACCCTGGCGACAATCGGGCCGAAGACATCGTTGCTGTAAAAGTCATACACGTCCTGCACGACGGTGGCAATCCGCTCCAGACCCATGCCCGTATCAATGTTCTTGAAGGGCAGGTCAATCAGCGTCGGCGTGCCGTCTGCCCCCGGTTCCTGGCGGTCATATTGCGGGAAGACGTTGTTCCAGATTTCCAGAAAGCGGGCGCTCTCGCGGGTGTCGGCGTATTCGGCCCAGGTGTCGTCTCCGTACTTCGGTCCCCGGTCATAGAAAATCTCGCTGCATGGGCCACAGGGACCGTTCGGGCCTTCCTTCGGCGCGTCGGCGGGCCAGAAGTTCTCGTCGGCCCCGAAGCGCAGGACGTGGTCTGCGGGCAGGCCAATTTCCTTCGTCCAGATGTCATACGCTTCCTCGTCGTCCTCGTAAATGGTGGCGTACAGCTTGGAGCCGTCCAGGCCCATCCATTCCGGGTCAGTCAGAAATTCCCAGGCCCAGGTCAGCGATTCGCGCTTGAAGTAGTCGCCGAAGCTGAAGTTGCCCAGCATTTCCAGCAGCGAGCAGTGCCGCAGCGTGCGCCCCACGTTCTCAATGTCGCCGACGCGCAGGCATTTCTGGGCGGTGGTCACGCGCTTGTTTGCGCCCTGCTCAAAGCGGGCGGGCGCGCCCATGAATTGCGCCTTGAACGGCTGCATCCCCGCCACCGTGAACAGCGTCGTGGGATCAGGGGAGATCGTGCTGGCGCTGGGCAGGCGCAGGTGGCCCTTGCTCTCAAAAAAACTGAGGAACTTCTCGCGAATCTCGGCGGTGGTCAGAGTGGGGGATGGAGCAGTCATGCGGGCGAGTTTAGCGCGGGTGCCGGGGTGGAAAGGAGCGCGGAAAGTCCAGGGTAGCGCCTTCTGCTGGAAGAGCTGGCAGCCTGATCAATAAGAGCTTTTAGCCCCGCCCCCCTTGCGGGGGAGGCTGGGAGGGGGGAAATATGGCAAGTTGCCTGGCCCCTCAGAAAAAAATGGGGGCCATCAGGAAACGAGTTTCTGGGATGCCATGCCCGCCTGACCCCCTCTGCTTCGCAGCTTTGCAAGTCCCCAGCCCTCTCGTACCGAGCTGTACCAGTCCCCCATGAAGAGGGAGGGAGCAAAAAGCCCTACATTTCACTCCCTACAAGAACCCAAATCCCCGTCGCGTCTGCGGGTGCTTGGCCCCGGTCAAATCCTGTGCGAAGGCTTCCAGGGCGTCCTGCACGGCCCTCGCCTCGCGCACCAGATCGGCGGCGATGCTCTGCACCTGCCCGTCGCGTTCCTGTTCCCAGTGGTTGAGGACGCGCTCGTTCAGGCGGGCGTGGTCCGGGCTGGTCACGTCGCGCGGGGGGGCCAGGCGGTCACGGGCCATCTCCAGATAGGTGACGTGATCGGTGGCGCGGGCGGCGTCGGCGTAACGGCCTTCCACCTTCAGTTCGGCCACCTTGCTTGCCAGCCGTTCGCGCTCCAGCAGAATGCGGGCGCGTTCGCGGCCCTGAATGAGTGCCGCGCCCGCCGCCATGCTGACCAGCGCGAGGGTAAAGACCAGCAGGGACCAGTGTTGCGGCTCCGTCGGCGTATCGGAGGCGGCACTCAGATCAGTTAATTGCCCCTGCTGCGCGGCGTTGGCGGCAATCTGCTGGGTCACGCGCAGGATGCCGTCCCAGTTCAGGTAACCTTCCACGCCCAGATACAGCGCGGTCACGGCCACGATGCCGCCCAGGTACGCGATAGGCCGCGCCATGCCCTGGGTGCGCGTCGCCAATTTGGCGCGGTACGCCAGCTCGTCCACCAGCCACAGCAGCAGCACGCTGAACATGATCCCGGCGGTCAGCGCGATGACGGTCATGTACAGCCGACTTTCCGGGTTGAACAGCAGATTGATGCTCACGCCGCTGATGATGCCCACAAAGAATTTGCTGAACACGGCAAACGCATTGAAGACCTTCTTGCTGCCCGAACGGCCCTCCGGTGGACGCAGGGCGTGGCCCTCGCGCGCCAGTTCGGCCAGCGCCTGCTCGTGGTAAAAGCCCTCGGCGCTGTTCACATCAGGGCGCACTCCGTGGCGGGTCAGCGCCTCAAAACGGCCCTGGCGGGCGGCCTCAATCTCCTCGGTGGCCTTCAGGTATTCGCGCTCCACATCGCCGCTGGCCACGTTCATGAAATTCAGGTGGTCCTGCTGCCGTGCCCAGGAGCCGCGCACGCCCACGCCGGTTTCGGCCAGCACGCGGTCCAGCGTCGTCCGGGCCGCGTCGTAATTGATGCGGTACTGGTCCACGTTCAGCCGCAATATTCTCGCCCGTGAGGTCAGGGCGCTGCGGGCCGCCTCATCTGGGACCAGTTGCAACTCGCCCCTCAAATCGTCCAGCAATTCCGAGAACTGCTCCGGCCTCAGCACCGGCAGGAATTGCTCGGCGCTCAGCGCTTCCGGGCGCGGTAGGGCAGCGGCGTAACTGGAGAGGTCAAAGGCTCCGGGGTCCGTGGGGCCGCTGGCCCCGTCTGAAGGCTTAGGGGTCTGAGGGGCTGAAGACTCAGGCGAGGTCAGCTCTGGCTCTCTCTTGGAGAGGTGGATTTCAACCGTTCTGTCGGTGGTCACTGGCTCTACCTCCTGGCTTTTTTCACGGCGTCGGCGAAGGTGGGGTAGACGTTGTTCAGGTCATACGCGCCCGCCGTCAGCACCCGCGCGTCGTTGCCCGCCTTGCCCAGCGCGTTCACGAAACCGTCGCGGATGGAGTTACCGTTCTTGTCCTTTTCTGGACTCAGGCCCGCGAAGAAGAGCTGGCGCGTGTCCTTGCGGCCCAGCAGCTTGTCAAAAATAATTCCCAGCTTGCCCCGCGCCGGGTCATCCAGCAGCGCCCCATCGGTGAACATCACGATCACGTCGCCCGTGCCTGCGGTTCTGGCGGTCAGCTCGTTCGCCTTGCTCAGCCCGGCGGTAATCGCGCTGCCCCGCCCGGTACACGGCTGCGTCAGTGCGCCCGTGTAGCGCAGGATGTCGGCCTTGCCCATCCGCGCGCCATTTTTGGAGGCGAATTTGAAGTCGGCCACCGTCTGCACGCCCTCGCAGATGCGGAGCAGGGTGAGCGTGTCCCCTGAACGCACCTGATTGAGCATGATGCTCTGCGACAGCAATCTGGCCTGTTCGGCGTACTTGTAGGCGGGATTCTTGCTGCTGCCCGTCATATCGGCGGCGATCACGAAATGCAGCGGCGGCGTACTCAGCCCCAGAACTGTCCCGGCGCTCATGGGCGCGGGCGTCAGCAGGGGCAACAGGAAAAGAAAGGGGAGGGGGGACATGGGGGAACTCCTTCGGAGGGTCTAAGGGTCAAAAAGTCTGAGGGTCTAAGTTCGACTTTGTCCATTTTTTCAGGCGGCGCTGAGAGAAATCTCAGCGCCGCCTGAAACCATTTGGAGATGTTCAAAGTCCCAAAATGGTTCACCGATGTTATCGCCCCTTTTGCCGAGATGTTTACCCAGCCCACCTGGATCACTGCTCAAACCTTGCTTGTCGGGTCCATCCTTGCCACCCGCAAGCGCACCATCTCTGCCCTCCTGACCTTGCTCGGCCTGAGTGATGAAACCGGATTCTCCAGATTCCATCACTTTCTCAGCCGGGCCATCTGGTTTCCATTGCAGGGCAGCCGCATTCTCTTGAGTCAATTGCTGGAAGCCTTTGTTCC
>NZ_JNIV01000037.1 GCF_000701405.1 Deinococcus marmoris DSM 12784 | reverse complement strand
GCTTCCAGCAATTGACTCAAGAGAATGCGGCTGCCCTGCAATGGAAACCAGATGGCCCGGCTGAGAAAGTGATGGAATCTGGAGAATCCGGTTTCATCACTCAGGCCGAGCAAGGTCAGGAGGGCAGAGATGGTGCGCTTGCGGGTGGCAAGGATGGACCCGACAAGCAAGGTTTGAGCAGTGATCCAGGTGGGCTGGGTAAACATCTCGGCAAAAGGGGCGATAACATCGGTGAACCATTTTGGGACTTTGAACATCTCCAAATGGTTTCAGGCGGCGCTGAGATTTCTCTCAGCGCCGCCTGAAAAAATGGACAAAGTCGAACTTAGACGGACGCGCCGCCCACCCACGGCCTCTCCGCCACCCCGGCCACCGCCGCCGCCAGATCGTGGGCCACCACCAGTCCCAGCGTATCGGCGTGCGGGCCGCCTAGCAGCAGATGAACGCCGCCCGAAAGCGTCTGATGCAGCGGCAACCCGTCCGCCCGCCCGCCCGGCAACGCCAGCCACGCGCCGGGAATGTCGCTGATGCTGCGGCCCAGACCCAACGCCCCGGTGCCCAGCGGCGGCAGGGCGTCCATCAGGGCCACCAGATCCTCCAGCGTCTCGCGGCGCAGGCCCGTGGGCACGCCCGTCAGGTGGCCGCCCGTGGGCACGTAGCCGTGCGGATCGCGGTGGTGAACCGCCGGAATCAGGGTGAAACCGCCGTTCTGAGGGCGCAGGGTCAGGCCAGCGGCGCGCAGGGTGGGCGTGTCGTCTCTGCTGGGGACGTTCAGGCGCGGCGTCTGGCGGTAGGCGCGGGCGTGGGTGGTGTGGACGCCCAGATCGTGTTCCGCCGCGTGCGGGCCGTCCGCGCCCAGCGCCAGCACCAGCGTTTCGGCGCGCAGGCGGTGAGTTTCGTGGACGACGATCTGGTGGGTGTTGGTCACGCTCAGGCGTTCGATGACCACGCTGCCGCCCGCTTCATTGTCAGGGACGGCGTGGGCACGGGCATTGAGCATCAGGTCCGCGCCCGCTTTCACGGCGGTCTGCGCGGCGGCCAGCGCCAGCGCGCCGGGGCGGTAGGTGGCGGCCCCAGCGTCCACCCGCGCGAAGGGCAGGGCGGACACGTCCACCATCGCCAGGGCGTCCGGGTGGGGGGCCAGCGCATCAGCGGAAGAGACTCTGTCCTCTCCAGCCTGTGCGAACAGTTCGATCAGCGGGCGGGTCTGGAAGCTGATGTTCCCGAACGCCGTCTCCAGTTGATCGCGGGTCCACCGCGCCTGTGCCAGCCGGTCCCCCGGCACCCCCCACGCGGTCCACACGCCGGGGGCCAGCAGCGTCGCGCCGTCCTCGTTAGGCAACCCGCCTTCTTCCAGCAGCAGCAGAGAGAGGTGGGGAGCCAATTGGCGCAGGTAAAAGGCAAAGGCCGATCCCATGCGGCCCGCGCCCAGCACCACCACGTCGTAGGGGCGGGGCGTGAAGGGCTGACCGACGTGCGCCCAGACCTGACCCGGTTCCGGGGATGGAGCGGCAGTGTTCATACCCGCCATGATGCCGCGCGCCGCCCACCGTTGACCGGAGGCTTCTCACGCCGCCCTGGCGGGGGCGCACATGCGGGGTGTTTATACTCGGCATCAACGATGTCCAAGTCCTCCCTTCCCCTCCTGACCTCCCGGCTGGCCCAGTTGCAGATGGCCCAGCTCCAGACGGCCCAGCACGGGCTGCGGCGGCGGTCCGTGCTGCTGGGCGTGGGCGCGGCGCTGTCCCTTGGCGTCCTGAACTCCTGCGCCCCGGTTTACCGCGCTGCACCCATAGCCGCTGCACCCACAGCCGCTGTCCCCACGGCTACTGCGCCTGCGCCCACGGTGGCAGTCCCTGCCGCGCCCGCGCCCGTCGTCCCTGTCCGCGCCATTCCTGCACCTGTTGCGCCCACTCCTGTTGCCCCCGCGCCCAGAGTGACTGCACCCGCCCCCACCATCACCCCTCCTGCCGCACCCGTCCCCGTTGTCACTGTGCCCACGGCCCCCGCTCCTGTTGTCCCCGCTCCTATCGTCAAGGCACCCAGACCTGTTGCGCCTGCGCCCACAGCATCTGCGCCCGCGCCTGCCGTGAACCCCCCCACTCCCCCTGCGCCCATCGCTGCCGCGCCTGTTGCCACCGCGCCCACTGCGCCCACTGCCGTCACCCCGGCCACCGCGCTGAATGTGCGGGTGCTGGTGGCTGCCGCCCCACGCTTGACGGTGCGCGTGACCCAGGCCGGGACCGGGCCAGGCGCTGGCACACCGCTGGGGCAGCCTGCTCCCCTCTCGCCAGCAGCCCCGTCGCCGATTACCACCTGGACGGTGGGGGTATCCGGCGGGCAGCTCACGCTGAACGGGCGGGGGGCAGGCAACTCCACGCTCTATCTGCCGCCCAGCCCCGGCAGCATGGTAGAAATCGCGGGCAAGCCCTACCGGGGCGGCGTGCTGCTGCGGGTTCAGGACGGCGGCGTGCAGGGAGTGAACGTGGTGGACATCGAGGATTACCTGCGCGGCGTGGTGCCCGCCGAGATGCCCGCCTCGTGGCCCGCCGCCGCGCTGAATGCCCAGGCGGTGATCGCGCGGACCTACGTGGCCGCCCGCATCAATCCGGCGGCCCCCTACGACACCTGCGCCACCGAGAGCTGTCAGGTCTACCCCGGACTGAAAGCCGAGAAAGCCGAGGCGACGGCGGCCATCGCGGCCACCCGCGCGCAGGTGATCGCCTACGCGGGGCGGCCCGCCAGCACCTATTTCAGCAGCGACTCCGGGGGCTTTACCGCCTCCAGCGCCGAGGTCTGGGGCACGGCGCTGCCCTACCTGCGGGCGCAGGCCGATCCGTATTCGGCAGGCAGTCCGCGTGCCGGGTGGCGCATCGAGGTCACGGCGGCGCAGGTCCAGACCACTGCCGCCCGCTACGGCGCACGCGTCGGCAGCCTGAGGGCCGTGACCATCACGCGCCTGAGTCCGTCGGGCAGGCCGGAAGAAATCACGGTCAGGGGGGACGGCGGCACGGCGCGCATCACAGGGGCGAACGCGGGCGGTTTCGTGCGCTCGCTGGGTGCGCCAGGCACGCGCGTCACCCTGAGCGGCCTCAGCGGTGGACAGGGGGCACTGGTCCTCAGCGGCAGTGGTGCGGGGCACGGCGTGGGCCTGTCCCAGTACGGCGCGCTGGGGCTGGCGAAAGCCGGACAGGACCACCTGAAAATCCTGGGCTTTTACTACCCCGGCACCAGCCTGGGCGTGCTGGCCGGGAACACAGAGTCGGGGGGGGCGGTGCTGGCGGACACCTTCCCGCTGCCTTCCGTGAGGCAACCCCTGGCCGTGTCCTCCCATCTGGCCTCTCCCCCTCATCTGGCCTCTCCTGCAAATCTGGCCCCCCACGCCAATGGGGCTGTCCAGTGAGCTTCGGAAGCCGGACGGGGCCGGGCAAACCGAGTCAGCCGTCTCAGCGTCAGCCGCATAAGAACAGCCTTCAGCGGCTGGCCCGCAACACCGCCCTCACGCTGGGGCTGCTGGGGGCCGCCGTGCTGGGCGGCGCAGAGGCGCGCACGGTCAAGATCATCTCGGCGGACACGCTGGAACTGCGGCAGGTGGACGGCCAGGAACTGGTGATCATCAGCGGCGCGAACGTGGAACTGCGCGTGGACGACGACGTGGTGCGGGCCAAACGGGTGGAGTACAACCGCACCCGCCGCACGCTGACGCTGGTGGGCGCGGCCAGTTACCGCAGCGCCAAGGACGGCCAGGACCTCAGCGGCGAGAATCTGGTGGTGGAACTGGGCGACGAGCAGGTCACCGGACAGGACGTGCTGATCAGCGACGCCGATCTGGAAATCCGGGGGCAGGAGGTGGAGCGCATTCCAGGTCAACTGCGCGCCACCGGGGGCTACTTCACCACCTGCGCCAAATGTGGCCGCACTCCCAACGACTACGCCTTCCGCGCCGAACGCCTGATCGTTTACCCCGGTGACCGGCTGGTGGCCTACCGCGCGCAACTGCTCCTGGCCGACGTGCCAGTGCTGTTTCTGCCCGTGATCGTGATTCCGCTGAACGATCCCGAACGCCAGCCCCGCCTGCTGATCGGGCGGGGTTCGGTGGACGGCTACACCGTGGAAGCCGATCTGCCGTTCTCGGTGGGCAGCAGCACGCTGGGCACTACCTTGCTGCGCTACTACCAGAACCGCAGCCCCAGCGTGGGCGCGGGCGTGGCCCTGCGTTCGTACGCGCCGCTGCCCTTCGTGGACCGCCTCAACCTGTACACGCTGGCGGACCCCAAACCCCTGAACCCGGACGGCACCGCGAACCCCGGCTACGACATCGACATCAATTTCGGGGTGACGGGCCGCGTTCCGCTGTCGCTGGCCGTGCGCGATCTGGATTACCGCCTGAACGTGACCCGCAAGGACATCGGCCTGTCCCAGAGCAGCACTGAGCGCGGCGTGACGCGGGTAGATTTTGGGGCCAAGGTGGAATACCCCCTGTTCTCGGCGGAATTCTCTTACCTGGACCGCTTCGGGCCGGAGCCGACGGACGGCATCTATTCGCCGTACCGCAAGACCGAGGTGGTCCTGGATCCCAAGCCCTACACCAACGGAACGTTCAGCGCCGACACGCGCCTGACGGCGGGCCGCTATACCGCCCAGAGCAACCCGCTGTCTCCCAGCGCCACAGCGCAGGGCAAGAACATCACCACCACCCGCCTGGAGGAACAGCACGCGCTGGCCTATACCGCCCAGCCGTGGGAAGGGGCCGATCTGGCGCTGGGCAACACCTTCACCGGGCGCTATTATGGCACCGGGGCCAGGACCGTGGACCTGAACCTGAACGCCCGGCTCACCCAGCGCTTCAACACCACCAACACCGTGGCCTTCGGCGTGGGCTACCTGCGGCGCGAGGGCACCAGTCCCTTTTCCTTCGACGCGGTGAACGGACGCCTGCTGAGCGCCCCACTGACCCTAAACCTGAGTACCGTGCCGGTCAAGGACGTGAGTTTCGGGGTGCTGCTCCAGCGCGACCTGTTCCTGGCCCCCGACTTGCAGGCCCCCGCCGTCTTCAGCGTCAACGTGAACCGCCTGCCGCTGAGCCTGAGCGCGCAACTGGGCTACCAGCCGTTCACGAAAGAGCTGGAAACCTTCTCTTACAACGCGACGGTGGGCGATCCGGGTTCCGGCACGCTGACCCCGGTGGCCGCGCAGCCTGCCCGCGAGGCCAGCGAATTTGGCCCCGCCGTCCCCGCCCGGCCCGCCTACCTGCGGCGCAGCAGCGCGTGGCCCGCACCGGACCTGACCCTGACCGCCTCGGGCAGCTACTCGCGCATCAACGGGTACGCGCCCTTTACGCTGCGCGCCACCGTGACCGGGGCCACCCGCGCGGACTCGATCAGCGTTTACGCCACCCACAACATCGAAAAGCCGCAGATCGACGAGGTGGGGGCCACCATCAACGCCTCCGTGGGGCGCGACGCGGTTCTCAATCCCATCACTTTCTCGGCAAGCGAGACGCTGTACCCGCCCACCGGGCGCGTCGTGGGCAACGCCAGCCTGACGTGGCGGGCGCGCTACCGGCTGTCTACCGCGCATGACCTGCTCCTGAACCGCCCGGTGGACCCCAACCCGGCCCCCGGCAGCTCTCCGAACAGCGGCAACGTGAGTTTCAGCGTCGGCACGGTAAACGGCAGCGCCAACGACTGGCAACTGACCTACGGCGGCCCCTACGATCTGGTGCGGGGCGGCTTTACCCGTCCAACCGTCTCCGGCAGCCTGAGCGTGACCCGGCCCGGACAGCGGCTGGCGCTGTCGGCCACCGTCAACACCCCCGGCCTGGATCAGTTCCGCACCGAGCTGGCCCAGGCGCAACTGGACGCCAACGTTCAGTTCGGCAGCCGCGCGGCGCTGTCGGGCAACGTGCAGTATTCCCGCAGCCGCAGCGGCCTGTACCCGGACGACAAAGCCACCGATTTCCTGAGTCTCAGCCCGCTGCGGGTCAGCCTGGGGATTGGCCGCAAGGATCAGGTTCCGGGCGCATACGTCACCGCCAGCCTGCGCCAGACCTTTATCTGGCTCGATGGGGTGCCCCAGAACCCCACGCCGCTGTCCCCGGTGATCGGGTTGACCATCGACCGCTGCTGCTGGGCCATCCAGGCCGAGGCCGATCTGGGCCTGCGGCGTTACCGCCTGTCGGTGGGCCTGCCCGGCCAGACCCAGTACCCCCTGTTTGACCTGACGCCGGACGGGGCCAAGGTGCCGCTGCTGGGTCCCAGCACACCGTAACCCGCTCAGTCCGGGAGACAGGGACTGGGAGGACAGGAAGAGAAGAACCCTCTGAACCCGTTGGCCTGATCCAGCCTCTTGCTCTTCGCCTCGCCTGCCAGCCTCGCCTGCCAGCCTCGCCTGCCAACGCGGCGCTCCTCCAAATCAGAGGTCCAATCCATGAAATCCCCGACCAAATCTTCGACTGAATCACTGTCCAGACCACTGGCCCACCTGACCGCCCTGTTCCTGACCCCCGCCCTGCTGGTGGCCTGCACCGGCACCGAGGAAGCCCAGGTGGCCCTGCGCGTGGCGCTGCTCACGGACGGCGGCGCGACGCTGCGGAGCGTGACGCCCAACGCCGACAGCAGTTCCGCGCCAGTCAACGCCGATCAAACCGTCCCGGTCACTGGCGGCGTGACTCTCAACTCGCTCCCCAGCGGTCAGCGGCTGGCCCTGACGCTGAAAACCGGAATCGAGAGTCGGAGCAGCGCCCTGGCCGATCCCCAGTCCTTCGCCACGCTGCCGTTCACACCCATCTGTCTGACCCAGACAGCCAGCAGCGCTACGCGGGACCGCCTGCTGACCCTGAGCCAGTGCGACAACGGCCCGCAGCAACTGGCGCTGTACAGCGCGGCTGGCACCCTGATCTGGACCGCCGCGCTGCCCACCTTTCTGCCACCCGCACCGGGAACCGATGTGCCGCCCGTGCGGCTGGCCGTGAGCGGGGACGTGGGCGTGGTGGCCCGCCCGCGCCTGGGCGGCGGCAGCGAGGTTCTGCGTGCCGCGCTCCAGAACACGGGTGACACGGTGGCCGTGGTCAGTGTTCCGCTTCCTACCCCCGCCATCCGCGATCTGGTGGCCTACAACGCTGATCTTCTGGCCGCCACCGATACCGGGGTGCAGAAGCTGTCTGCCACGGGCGTTCCAGACGGCGCAGCCCTGGCCGCTTTCGGTGCGCGGCGCTTTGACCGCCTGTGGAGCGGCACCGCCGGAAGCCAGAATCTGCTGGCCGCATGGCGCAGCAACGTCCTGAGCAACCTGAATGCCCAGCCGCTGCTGGTCTGGGACGGCAACGCCAGCCGCGCGGCGTCCACCGTGGCGTCCGTGGCAGACCTGCGCGACATCACCCTGGCCCCCGACGGCAACCTGTACACCCTGACCGCCACCAGCCTGACCCACTACAACACGGCGCTGGGCCTGCAATCGGGCAACTTCACCCCCCGCGTGCTGCTGACGGGTCTGAATGACGCCCGCGCCGTGATCTGGCTGGTGCCCGCCGCAGTTCCCGCCGCGAACTGAGCTTCAAAGGAGAGCCGCAGCCAGAGGACCGGCCCGGTCTGTTTCCAGACGCCGCCGGGAACCCCTGCCGCTGAGACCGCAGACAGAATTTGCTTCCGACCCGGCGTCTCCAGAATCGCGCCAGATTCCCCATTCCTGCCAGACAGAATGCCTGAATTGGCCTCCGCCTGACATCCGACAGGCCAAATGTATGCTGGGCGCGTTATAAACAACGTCCTGCATGAACATGCACCCGACTGTATGGTGATTTCCATGAAGCCTCGCCCACAGCGGGTGGGCTGTCATTCCCAGCCACAGGAGCGTGCCTATGCCGAACAACACCGACCCGAACCTTCCGGGCCAGCTTCAACCCCAGGGAAAAGCACGGACTTCCCTCCAGGGCGTGCCCCCTTCACTGCCGCCCTCCCGTGAAGAGATCGAGGCCACAAGGCAGCACGGGCTGTATGCAGGCCGCGAACATGATGCCTGTGGGGTGGGCTTCGTGGCGCACATCAAGGGTCTCAAGGGGCACTCGATCATCGAGCAGGGGCTGAAGATTCTGGAAAACCTGGATCACCGGGGCGCGGTGGGCGCTGACCCCCTGATGGGCGACGGCGCGGGCCTGCTGATTCAGATTCCCGACGAGTTCTACCGCGCCCAGATGGCCTTGCAGAACGTGACGCTGCCCCCCGCCGGGGACTACGGCGTGGGCATGATCTTTCTGCCCAAGGAGATCGCCTCACGCCGCGCCTGCGAGCAGGAGCTGGAGCGGGCCGTAGCGGCGGAGGGGCAGTTGGTCCTCGGCTGGCGCGACGTGCCGGTCAACCGCGAGATGCCCATGAGTCCCACCGTGCGCGAGAAGGAGCCGGTGATCCGCCAGATCTTCATCGGGGCCGGGCCGGATACGCTGGTGCCCGACGCGCTGGAGCGCAAGCTGTACGTGGTTCGCCGCCGCGCCAGCAACGCCATTCGCGCGCTGAATTTCACGCATGGGGCCGAGTACTACGTGCCCAGCATGTCGTGCCGCACGGTGATTTATAAGGGCCTGCTGCTGGCAACCCAGGTGGGCGAGTATTACCTGGATTTGCAGGATCAGAGTGTCGTCTCGGCCCTGGCCCTGGTGCATCAGCGCTTTTCCACCAATACCTTTCCCGAGTGGCAACTGGCGCACCCGTACCGCATGGTGGCCCACAACGGCGAGATCAACACCGTCAAGGGCAACTTCAACTGGATGCGCGCGCGCGAGGGCGTGATGTCCTCTCCGGTGCTGGGCGACGATCTGAAGAAGATCTACCCGGTGTCCTTCGAGGGCGAGTCCGACACCGCCACCTTCGACAACGCGCTGGAACTGCTGACCCTGGCGGGCTATCCGATGGCCCAGGCCGCCATGATGATGATTCCCGAGGCGTGGGAGGACAACCCCCTGATCGATGACCGCCGCCGCGCCTTCTACGAGTACCACGCCGCACTTATGGAACCCTGGGACGGCCCCGCCGCGATGGTCTTCACCGACGGGCGGCAGGTGGGCGCGATGCTGGACCGCAACGGCCTGCGCCCGGCGCGTTACATCCAGACCCGCGACGATCTGGTGATCCTGGCCTCCGAGTCGGGGGTGCTGCCGATTCCAGAGAGCCGGATCGTCAAGAAATGGCGGCTCCAGCCCGGAAAGATGTTCATGGTGGACCTGGAAGCCGGGCGCATCGTGGAGGACGAGGAGCTGAAAAACCAGTACGCCTCGGCCAAGCCGTACCGCCAGTGGGTGGACAACACCCGCGTCCCGCTGGCCGACGCCGAGGACGCTGGCACCGTGGGCCAGTTCTCTGAGTCGCTGTTAGACCGGCAGCAGGCGTTCGGCTACAGCCAGGAAGACCTCAAGTTCTTAATGGGGCCGATGGCAAAGTCCGGCGAGGAGGGCCTGGGTTCGATGGGCAACGACTCGCCGCTGGCCGTGCTATCGGCGCGCAGCAAGCCGCTGTACTCGTACTTCCGGCAACTGTTCGCGCAGGTGACCAACCCCCCGATTGACCCGATCCGCGAATCGGTGGTCATGAGCCTGCGCTCCTTCGTCGGGCCACGCCCCAACCTGCTGGACATCAACGCGGTCAACCCGCAGATGCGCCTGGAAGTCGCGCAGCCCATCCTGGATTTCGACGACATGGCCCGCGTCCGCTCCATCAGCGAACACACGCGCGGCAAGTTCAGCGCCTACGAGCTGGACATCACTTACCCCGCCGACTGGGGCGCAGCAGGGATCGAGGCCAAGATCGCCACGATCAACGCCTGGGCGGTGGACGCGATTGACAACGGCCACAACATCATCATCATCTCTGACCGCCGGGTGGACCGGGAAAGGGTGGCGATTCCGGCGCTGCTGGCCCTCTCCAGCGTGCATCACCATCTGGTCAAGGCGGGCCTGCGGATGAAAGTCGGGCTGGTGGTGGAAACCGGGGACGCCCGCGAGGTCCACCACTTCGCCGCGCTGGCAGGCTACGGTGCGGAGGCCATTCACCCGTATCTGGCGCTGGAAACGCTGATCAACCTGCATACCGAAATCCCCGGCATGCCCAGCCTTAGTGACATCGGCCCGGTCAAGGCCACGCGCAACTACATCAAGGCCATTGGCAAGGGCCTGAGCAAGATCATGTCCAAGATGGGCGTCAGCACCTACATGTCGTACTGCGGCGCGCAGCTCTTCGAGGCGATGGGCCTGCAAACCGACTTCGTGGAGAAGTATTTCCGGGGTACCGCCACGCAGATCGGCGGCATCGGCATCTTCGAGGTGGCCGAGGAAGCCCTGCGCACGCACGCGGCAGCCTTCGGGGCAGACCCGCTGCTGGCGCGCGGGCTGGATGCGGGCGGCGAGTACGCGTGGCGCGTGCGCGGCGAGGAACACATGTGGACCCCGGACGCGATTGCCAAGCTGCAACACGCCACCCGCAGCGGTTCGGCGTCCACCTACGAGGAATACGCCCGCATCATCAACGATCAGAGCAAGCGCCACATGACCCTGCGTGGCCTTTTCGAATTCAAAACGGCAGAGGCGACGCCCGTACCGATTGAGGAGGTGGAGAGCGCCGCCGAGATCGTCAAGCGCTTTGCCACCGGCGCGATGAGCCTGGGCAGCATCTCCACAGAGGCGCACACCACGCTGGCCGTCGCCATGAACCGCATTGGCGGCAAATCCAACACCGGGGAGGGCGGCGAAGACCCGGCCCGCTACGAGCGAGAACTGCGCGGCGAGGTCATCGGCGAGGGCGAAACCCTGGCCGGCATTCTGGGAGCCAGCCGCGTGGAGGTGGATTACCCGCTGGAACCCGGCGACTCGCTGCGTTCCAAGATCAAACAGGTGGCCTCCGGGCGCTTCGGCGTCACCACCGGCTACCTGGGCAGCGCCGATCAAATCCAGATCAAGATGGCGCAGGGCGCGAAACCCGGCGAGGGCGGCCAGCTTCCCGGCGGCAAGGTCACGGATTATATCGGCTACCTGCGCCACAGCGTTCCCGGTGTGGGCCTGATCAGCCCGCCGCCGCACCACGACATCTATTCCATCGAGGATCTCAAACAGCTCATCCACGATCTCAAGAACGTCAACCCGCGCGCCGACATCTCCGTCAAGCTGGTGTCGGAGGTGGGCGTCGGCACGATTGCGGCGGGCGTCGCCAAGTGCAAGGCCGATCACATCGTCATCGCCGGGCATGACGGCGGCACCGGGGCTTCCCCCTGGAGCAGCATCAAGCACGCCGGGACGCCCTGGGAAATGGGGCTGGCAGAAACGCAGCAAACGCTAGTGCTGAACCGCCTGCGAGACCGCGTGCGGGTGCAGACCGACGGGCAGCTCAAGACCGGGCGCGACGTGGTGGTGGCCGCCCTGCTGGGCGCGGACGAGTTCGGTTTCGCCACCGCGCCGCTGGTGGTTCAGGGCTGCATCATGATGCGCAAGTGCCACCTGAACACCTGCCCGGTAGGGGTGGCGACGCAGGATCCGGTGCTGCGCGCCCGCTTCACTGGCAAGCCCGAACACGTCATCAACTATTTCTTCTTCGTGGCCGAGGAAGTGCGCGCCATTATGGCCTCGCTGGGCATCCGCAGCTTCGATGAACTGATCGGGCGCTCTGACCTGCTGGACACCCGCGCCGGAATCGATCACTGGAAGGCGCAGGGCCTGGACTTCAGCCGATTGTTCTTCCGCGCTGACCTGCCCGACGTGGGCCACCGCCACACCGGGACGCAGGACCACGGCCTGGAGGGAGCGCTGGACCGCATCCTGATCGAGAAGTGCCGCCCCGCCATCGAGAAGGGCGAGCGCGTGCATTTCCTTCAGGACGTGCGGAACGTCAACCGCTCGGTGGGCGCGATGCTCTCCGGCGAGCTGATTCGCGTGCGCCCGGAGGGCTTGCCCGATCAGACGGTGTTTATCCAGATGGAAGGCACCGGAGGCCAGAGCTTCGGCGCGTTCCTGGCTCCGGGTCTGACCCTCTACCTGATCGGCGACGCCAACGACTACGCGGGCAAGGGCCTCAGCGGCGGGCGCATGGTGGTGCGTCCCTCAATCGAGTTCCGGGGCGACGCGCGGCAGAACATCATCACCGGCAATACCGCCCTGTACGGCGCAACGGCGGGCGAGGCGTTTCTGCGCGGCGTGGCCGGGGAACGCTTTGCCGTGCGCCTGAGCGGTGCGCGGGCGGTGGTGGAAGGCACGGGAGACCACGGCTGCGAGTACATGACCGGCGGCACGGTGGTGGTGCTGGGCCAGACCGGGCGCAACTTTGCGGCGGGCATGAGCGGCGGCGTGGCCTACGTCTACGACGAGGACGGCAGTTTCGAGAAGAAGTGCAACCACAGCATGGTCAGCCTGCACCGGGTTCAGCCCGCCGACGAGCAGATGCAGAGCGCCGATGTGGCCAGCCTGCACGGCGGCGAGGCCGATGAAACCCAGCTCCGCACGCTGATCGAGAGCCACCACCGCTGGACGGGTTCGGCCATCGCCAGCGAGATTCTCGACGACTGGGACAACGCCTGCAAACGCTTCGTCAAGGTCTTTCCCCTGGAATACCAGCGGGCACTGAAAGAACGCGCCGCCCAGCCGGAAGCCGGAACCGTGCAGGCCGCCGACACGACGGACATGCGGGCCGGGGCGAGCCGCAAAGGCGGACAGGGCACGTTGACGAGGTAACAGGGAGGGGCTGGCGGCTTCGGTGCTGACCTGAACGGCCCTCTCGTTGCGGCGCGGCTCCACCCTTCCCATGAGGGGAAAGACCAGACCGTCCACTTTCCACACGCTTCACAGCCCAGACCCTCTGGAGGGCACCCATGAGCAAGATCACCGGCTTTCTCGAACAGCCCCGCGTCAAAGAGAAGTATCAGCCTGTCGATGCCCGCCTGAAAAATTACGCCGAATTCGTGCTGCCACTGGCGGGCGAATCGGCCCAGAAACAGGCCGTGCGCTGCATGGACTGCGGCATCCCGTTCTGCAACAACGGCTGCCCGGTGGGCAACATCATTCCCGATTTCAACAATCTGGTGTACGAGAACGACTGGCTCTCGGCCATCGAAACCCTGCACAGCACCAACAATTTCCCGGAGTTCACCGGGCGCATCTGCCCAGCTCCCTGCGAGGCCGCCTGCACCCTGAACATCAACGACGATCCAGTGGGCATCAAGTCCATCGAGCTGGCGATCATCGAGCGCGCGTGGCAGGAAGGGTGGGTCAGGCCACAGCCGCCGCAGGTCAAGACCGGGAAAACGGTGGCCGTGATCGGCAGCGGCCCGGCGGGACTGGCGGCGGCGCAACAACTGGCCCGCGCCGGACATGCCGTCACCGTGTTCGAGAAAAATGACCGCGTGGGCGGCCTGCTGCGCTACGGCATCCCTGACTTCAAGATGGAAAAGCACCACATTGACCGCCGTGTCCATCAGATGGAGGCCGAGGGCGTAACCTTCAAAACTGGCGTGTTGGTGGGCACGTGGGATAGGAAAAGCACGGTGACCAACCTCGCCAAAGTCACCGTGACCCCCGACGAGCTGCGCGCCGAATTCGACGCCGTGTTGCTGTGCGGCGGTGCGGAACAGCCCCGTGACTTGCCCGTGCCAGGGCGCGAGCTGGACGGCGTGCATTACGCGATGGAATTCCTGCCGGGCCAGAACCGCGTGAATGCGGGCGACAAACTCAAGAAACAACTGCGCGCAGACGGCAAACACGTCGTGGTGATCGGCGGCGGCGACACCGGCAGCGATTGCGTCGGCACCAGCAACCGCCACGGCGCGGCAGGGGTGACCCAGTTCGAGGTGATGCCCCAGCCGCCCGAACACGAGAACAAACCCCTCGTCTGGCCGTACTGGCCCCTCAAGCTGCGCACCAGCTCCAGCCATGAGGAAGGCGTCACCCGAGAATTTGCGATTGCCACCAAGGAATTTGTAGGCCAGGGTGGCAAGCTCACCGGGGTCAAGACGGTCCGCATCGAACTGGTGGACGGCCACCTCAGGGAAATTGAGGGCAGCGAGGAAATCCACCCGGCGGAACTGGTGCTGCTGGCGATGGGCTTTGTCAGCCCGGTGGGCAGTGTCTTGGAGGCGTTCGGCATCAACAAGGACACGCGCGGCAACGCCCTGGCCGGAACGGAGGAGGAGGGCGGCTACGTCACCAATCTCCCCGGTGTGTTTGCGGCGGGAGACATGCGGCGCGGGCAGAGTCTGGTGGTCTGGGCCATCCGCGAAGGGCGGCAGGCGGCGCGGGCGATGGATCAGTATTTGATGGGCACGAGCGTGCTGCCGAGGTAGCAGCAAGAGATAGAACCGTGGGGGAGGAGAAGTGGAGGACGGCTTCTCCTCTCCCACCGTGCATATAGCCCCACGCTCCTTGCCAGTATGCAGACGTTTTTCGAGGTTCGGGCTAGATTTCCGAAAACGAAAAAACCCCGTACTGGACGGGGTTCTCTACTGTTTGGTGCGGATGCCCAGACTTGAACTGGGGACCTCACGCTTATCAGGCGTGCGCTCTAACCAACTGAGCTACACCCGCGCACCGCTTCTTTCCGCACGTCCGTGACCGGACAGGCGGCAGTCAATGTAGCAAGGGGGCGGCGGGGTGTCAATGCGGGTACAGAAATCCGCGATAGACAGCATCTGCACCGGGTGCCACAGACAAAGCAAAAACCCCCGCCGAGGCGGAGGCTCAAGTTGGTGACCCCAACGGGATTCGAACCCGTATCGCTACCTTGAAAGGGTAGTGTCCTAACCGTTAGACGATGGGGCCACACCTTTCAGCATTCACTTTTTTCAGTGTGTCCGCCGCCCTTTCAAGGGGTGCTTTTCAGCACGGCGTGAATCATAGCCCAGCACAGGTGATACGTCAATGGGCACACGTCGTCCGGGCATCCTCCGGCATCAGATGAAGCGGCGCGTCTATCAGGCGTCTGAACTGGCAGGGGCCTGAATGTCGCCGCAGCGCAGGCATTTCAGCCCTCCAGGACGGCGCGCAGGGGCCACCACGTCACAGGTTGTCCTTGAAGAACGCCACACTGCGGTCCAGGGCCAGCCGTAGATTGCCGCTCAGGTTGTGGTTGTCGCCGGGATACCTGTAGGCCGTGAAGGGCTGCTGTGCAGCGCGCAGATCGTCTGCAAAATCCTTCTGAAAGCTGTAGGGCACATCCTTGTCGGCGGTGCCCTGATGAAGCTGGATGGGCCGTCCGTCCAGGTCTTGCAGGTAGGCGTTGGGACTCAGGGCGCGCAGGTAGCGGCGGTTGAGGTTGTCCAGCGTGGGCTTCTGCTCCCCACTTGGCGGATTCCAATCGGTGGCCAGAATGTCGTAACTGGCCATCACCCCGGCCCACAGCGAGGCGGCTTTCAGGTCCGGGTCCACCAGCATGGCCCGCAGACTCAGTTGCCCGCCCATGCTGTGGCCCCACAGGCCCATGCGCCCCCGGTCCACGCGCGGGTCCGCCTTGAGGCTGGCGGCGGCGTTCAGCACGTCCACGGTGTAGCCGGGATCGTTGTAGCCGCCCAGGGCCGTGCCCTCGGAGTCGCCGTGGCCCCGGTAATCGCTTTTGAGGGTGACATACCCGGCCCGCGCAAAGGCGTCCTGATACGCCACGTAACGCTCGGTGGTGCGGTACTCGTCCGGCGGAATGTAACCGTGATTGAACACGATGGTGGGCCAGCCTCCCTTCGGCGGCGTGCCACCGGGAACAGTCAGCAGGGCAAAGATCTTCAGGCCGTCGGATTGATAGGACACCACCTGTCGGCTGTAGTTGCTGCCGGGGTTGAGGCTGCGGACCACACTCAGCTTGCTGCCCGGATACTCGCGCGCCCGCAGTGCCTGGATGCTGACGGGCTGCCGGGCCACCAGAGCCGTGATGGCCGCGTCGGTGATCTCGCCCAGTGGCCCTGCCTGCACGGTGTTGTCTGGCTGCACATCAGGCATCGGGGGCGGGTCAGGCGCTGGGACCCCCGTCTGCGTCTGCCAGGGCACCCTGAACGGCAGATTCTCCGGCTGCGTCACGGCGACAAAGCCCGCGCCCAGCACCAGCAGCAACACCACGAAATTGATCAGTCGCCTCATACGTTCAGAGATGCTCTTTGAAGAACTGCACGCTGCGGTTCAGGGCCGTTTGCAGGTTGCCGCTGAGGTTGTGGTTGTCGCCGGGATAGACGTAACTGGCCACTGGCTTTCCGATGGCCTTCAGGTCCCGGCTCAGCGTGGTGTGAAAGACCACCGGCACATCCTCGTCCGCCGTACCGATGTGAAGCTGGATGGGGCCGTTCAGGTCTCCCAGGTAGCTGTTGGCGCTCAATGAATTCCAGAATTTGGGATTGCTGGCCGGGGTGCCGTACTTCGCCACCGCCGTCTTGCGCAGGTTCAGCACGCCCTGCGGAATGCTGGCGGGCGTTTTGCTGTTCCACCTGGTCATCATGTCGTTGTAATCGCCCACCACCCCGGCCCAGATCACCCCGGCCTTGACGCTGCCGGGATCAATGACCATCGCCCGCAGGGTCAGGAAGCCGCCCATGCTATGGCCCCACATGCCGATGCGCGCCGCATTCACCCGCCCGTCGCGCTTGAGGCTGCCCAGCGCGTTCATCACGTCGTCGGTGTAGCCAGGGGAGTAGTAGCCACCCAGTGCCTCACCCTGGCTGCTGCCGTGGCCCCGGTAATCGCTCTTGAGGGTGATGAAGCCCGCGCGGGCAAAGGCGTCCTGATACGCCACGTAGCGCTCGGTGGTGCGGTAGACATTGGGCGGAACGTAACCGTGGTTGAACACGATGGCCGGCCAGCCCCCCTTTGGCGGCGTGCCACTGGGAACGGTCAGCAGGGCGCGGATGGTCAGTCCGCCCGACTGATACGACACCACCTGACGCGAGTAGTTGCCCCCCGCACGCAGATTGGTCAGCACTTTCAGGGCGCTGCCGGGATATTTTTTCTCGCGGGCCGTCTGGATGCCCATGTCTGCCACATCCACTTTTGCGAGGGCGGCGGCGGACTGTGCCCCGGCCTGCGCGCCCAGAACGGATGCGCCGAGGAGCATGGGCAACGTGAGGAAAAGAGCTGGTTTCATCTTCCCAGGCTAGAGGGGGAGCCGCCCTGCAAAAGCGTCAGGACCGACGTTAGGGCCTTGAGACAGACTTACGGTCTGGCCCGGTGGCTTAGCGGCTGATGTCGTAGCCCGTGATCCTGCCGACGGCACGCGGGTTGGCGTCGCCCAGAGCCTGCGAGCGGTCATACAGGTTCCAGCCGCGCGAGACCGTCATCTGGGGCAGCAGTTCGGTTCCGCCGCCGGGCCAGTTGTCGGGCAGCTCGAAGGGGCCGAACGTGCCGCCCGCCGGGCTGAAGACCAGCCACAGGCGGTTGCGCGCCACCGTCTCGCCCAGACTCAGGCGCGCGTCGTTGTTGGCGTCGTCGTAGGCCACCACCTGATACACCCCGGCCACACCGGGAATGTTCGGCAGATCAAAGCCGTACTGCCAGGAATTCGCCGCTGTACTGACCACATTCTGGGCAATGGTGCTGTCGTTGGTCACGGCCACCGGCACACCAGTTCCCACCAGCGCCAGCCGCAGCTTCGGCGACGTGCCCCAGTCGCCGCCGAGGCTGCCGCTCAGGGCGTAGTCGGAGGGAACTTTGACCCCCTGTTGACCGCAGGCGGCCAGCGTCAGGGGAAGCAACAGAGCGGCAAGCAGAAGAGAACGCATGTGTACAGAGTAAGCCGCAGGCAGGTGAGAACCGGGCTGCGGCTTCATGAATCCGTCCTCTCGCTTTCGGGCGGCCAGAAGCTGGCGTCTGTAAAGTTTTCAGACACTGCCCCGCACATTTGCCTTCAGCCACTCAGACCTTTCCAGATGAGACTTTGCAGAGCGCTTGCTCACCTGAGCATCACGCGCTATCTTTCACCCGTCCCACAAGCAGCTTGATACCGACATCGAGCGCCACAGCCCCAGAGAAACGCCTCTAGGCGTTCGTTGGCCTGTGTTCACCTCCCATTGCACATGAGCGCCCCACCTGACCGCTCAGGCCGTCCACCGACTGGTTTAAAGGAGATCACATGAAGAGGTCCTCACCCCTCGCATTTCTGGCCCTCACCGGGCTGCTTCTCACCGCTTGCGGAAGCCCGGAAACGCCCCAGACAGGCGATACCACCAAGCCCACCGTCAGTCTGACGGCGTCTCCCAGCAGCGTGCAGCCGGGCAGCACCGTGACCCTGACCGCCACCGCCGCAGACAATGTGGACGTGTTCAAGGTCAGCTTCTATCAGGGCACCACGCTGATCGACGAAGACACCACCGTTCCTTACACCGCCACCACTACGGTGGGTAGCGCGGCCAGCGGCTCCCTGACCTACCGCGCGGTGGCCAGCGACGCGGCAGGCAACACCGCCGAGGCCACCGCCACGGTCAGCGTGAGCAGTGTTCCGCTGGGCAAGGGCGTGATCCAGGGCATCGTCGTTGATCAGAACATCGGCGCGCCGGTGGCAGGCAGCACCATCACGGTGATGTCTGGCGGCAAGACGTACAGCACCGTAACCAGCGGGGCCGACGGCACATTCACCGCGCCGCAGTTGCCCGCCGGAACCTACGCTCTTCAGGCGCGCAAGGCAGGGCTGGCGGGCTTCGATCTGCACGGCCTAGTGGTGACCGACGGGACCATCAAGGTGCGCATGATCCAGCCCCCGGCCTTCGAGACCAGCGCCACAACCGACGGGGCCAAGCTGGTGCTGACGCGCGCAGACGGCAAGACGCCGCTGGCAGACACCACCTTCACCGACACCGTGGACTTTAAGATCACCGGGGCTGCGGACTCCAATCACGTGGGACCGGTGCGCGTGATGTACGCCCAGTTGGGCCGCACGCCCGGCTCCGGCAGCGTGGCAGGATCGTCGCTGGACGGCAAATGGTTCTTCACGCCGCAGCAGGACCTGTTGACGCCGCCCACGTCCGGGGCCGTGACGCTGCCCAACGCCGGAACCCCCAACTTCATCAAGGGCTTCGGCAGCGCCGCCGGCGAAAAGCTCAATCTGGAAGTCCTGGTTGTCGA
Organism: Deinococcus marmoris DSM 12784; assembly: GCF_000701405.1. Lineage (GTDB taxonomy): Bacteria > Deinococcota > Deinococci > Deinococcales > Deinococcaceae > Deinococcus > Deinococcus marmoris. Next base: position 22,425 of record NZ_JNIV01000037.1, on the reverse strand, counting down.
TTACAACTACAACTACTCGTTGTACCTCGTGCCGATCACCCTGAAGAACACGGCCAAGGAGGCCAGCGCAACCGTGACGGCCCCCAAGAATGCCGCCGCCGTGGCCTATACCCTCAAACAGGAAGGCTCCTGGACCCAGCCGTACAGCCTGCCCGGCGCAGACGCGACTGCGCCTGTGGGCGACGCGGCCCCCAACGGATCGGGCGTCTTCGTGGAACTGCGCTGGTGCAACACCGACGCCGCGCCCTTCGCCTTCGACATCGAGCGTGCGGCAGACGGCAGCACCTTCAGCAAGGTGGGCACTGTGGCGGGCGGCACGAGCGCGTCATGCCCGGCCAACCAGCTCGCGCGTCCCTTCTTCTACCGTGACAACAGCGCCGATCTGAGCGTGGGCAAGACCTTTACCTACCGGGTCGTGGCGCGCGGCGCGAACACCGCCGCCAGCAACACCACCCAGACCACCCCGCTGGCCGCGTTCATGCCCAAACTGCTGGCCCCCGGCGACGAAACAGTGGGCGTCGCACTGAACCCCACCTTCGTGATCGGTCACCCGCAACTGGCCATCGGCGCGGACGGCGCGGGCTACAACCTGCAACTGCGTGACCTGTTCAGCGGCAGCGGCTACAACATGCCCGGCAATCCGGCAGCGGCTGGTACCCTCGGCCTGTTCCGGGTGGAAGAGGGCACCGGAGACGCAGGCAACGGCGTCGCCGTGGGGCAGACCCTGGTCTACACCTCGGGCCTAGCCAAGAACACCGTCTACACCGATACGGCTGGGCTGCTCGACAAGGACAAGCCCAAGCGGCTTCCGGTAGACAGCGCTGCCCACAGCGTCAGCATCCCGCTGAGCGAACTGGGCATTCCCGCCCTGCAACCGCTGCGCCCCTACAAGTGGCAGATGTACGCGGGCTACGCCTACAAGTACCTGCCCAGCGAGGGAAACCGCGTCAGCGCCTACTCGGTGTACGCATGGCCCAGCAGCGCCCTCCAGCCGATTCCGGCCACCCGCGCCCTGAACCAGAACTTCGACTTCGTCACGGGTCAGAAATAAGCGCCAGGGTGACCAGCGCCGGGTGAACCTGGACCCAAGCCCACCGCACGGTCCACAACACCAGAGCTGGTCACCAGAACCACCCTCAGGACAGACTCAAAATGTGCCCCGTCTTTTAACGCATTCCTACTTCCGGCGCTTTCCCGCGCTTTCAAGGAGCATTCATGCACAAACCCTCCCGGCACAACCTCAACTGCACCCTCGGAGTGGTGGCCCTCACCGCCCTCCTGGCTGCCTGCGGACAGCAGACCCCTGGAACCACCTCGGTGGCGGCCACGCCCAGGAACGATCTCAGCGAACACGCCACAGTGGCCCAGAGCGGCAAGCTCAAGTATGTCCAGAACGAGCTGATGGTGGGCTACACCGACGACGCCAGCCTGAGCCGAGCCGTGTCCACTCTGAAAGCGACTGTGGTGGCAACCATCCCCGAGATCCGGGTGGCGCTGCTGCGCGTGCAGGGCGACAGTATGAAGGTCAGCTCACAGGCCTTCCGCCTGCCGGGGCTGCGTTACGCCCAGCCCAACCAGATCGTCAGGGGTGAAGAGCCGTCCGCGCCGCAGGGTCAGGGGAATCTGAATGCCCAGGCCGCGTCCGACGACCAGAAGTTCGACGAGCTGCCGCAGTACGCCCTGGACCCACGCCACCTGAACGCCAAGGCCGCCTGGGACGCTGGCCTGGACGGGACCGGCGTGGTGGTGGCCGTGCTGGACGATCCCGGCGACGTGTCACACCCCGATCTGGCTGCCAACTGGGCGGGCAAGGCGTACAACCCCTTCCTGAACAAGGTGTACACGAACGCCGCCGAGTGGGTCAAGGACTCCACCAGCAAATTCGCCTCGCACGGCACCTTCGTGGCGTCCAGCATCGTGGCTGCCGACGACGGCAAGGGCATCGTCGGCGTCGCGCCGGGGGCCAAATTCATTCCGGTGGTCATCAACCCGGCATTCAACCAGACCAACGAGTTCTATTCCTCGTTCTATATCGCGCTTGGGGCCGTGTGGGCCAGCAATAACGGCGCGCGGGTTCTGAACAACTCCTGGGGCGGCGGCATCAGCTTCGGGGCGGTCAAGGACGCCTTCGACTACGCCATGAGCAACGGCACAGCCGTGGTGGCCTCGATGGGCAACAGCTACTACGACGAGTTCCAGTACCCCGCCGCCCTGCCCGGCGTGATGGCTTCGGGCGCGCTGGACGGCAGCAACCGCAGGGTGACCTTCTCGACCATGGGCCGTCATATCTCGTCCTCGGCCCCCGGTCAGGACACCATGCTGGCCAACCCCACCTGGCTAGGCGGCGGCCACGCGCTGATCTCCGGCACCTCGTTCTCCAGCCCCTACACCGCCGGTGTCGCCGCGCTGGTGTACCAGAAGTGCCCGGCAGCCACCCCCTTCCAGGTGCGCCGCGTGCTGGAAACCACGGCCAACAACACCATCGGCTCCAACCCCACCGGCTTTGACCGCGACACCGGCTGGGGCGCACTGAATGCTGGAAACATCGCCAAGACCCTGACCTCCTGCGACAAGCTGCCCGCCAAGGGAGCCAATGTCAGAATCAACGTGGCCTACGTCGACAGCAGCGGCAAGAAGCCCGGCGTGCTGGGCGACGTGATCCTGCGCGGCAAGGGCATGCGCGCCGGGGCCACCGACGACCCCACGCCGCTGTACCTGTCCACCACCGACGCCCAGGGGAACGCCAACTTCGCCGAGATCGCGCCGGGTGAATACGACCTGTACGTGGCCGGGGCCGACCTGAACATTACCGGCGGCCTGCTGGAAGACCGTGGCACTTTTATCGGGAGCCTGACCGCAACTTCGGGGTCCACGCGGGTCAATCCAGATATGAAGGACGTGACCCTGACGGCAGCTTCGCCGAACTTCAATCCGGTGGACCCCTACGAGCCTAACGACTCGCTGGCCACTGCCAAGGCCATCGCCTACGGTCAGACCACACTGACTGCTTACATCTACGGCACGCCCAACGACTTTGACGTCTTCAAGTTCACCGCTGCCGCTGGCGACAAGATCCAGGCCGATGTGCTGGCCGCCGGACGCATAGGTGGATCGCTCGATTCCTACCTCTTCCTGCTTGGCCCGGACGGCAAGACGCTGGCCGACAACGATGACCGGGGTGACCCCCGCATCGACTCTGATTCCGAATTTGCCTTCACGATTCCGGCGGCAGGCACCTACTACCTGGCCGTGACCAGTTACAACATCGCCGCCGATACGGGCGACGATGGCGGCCCCTTCAACAAGTACCAGTTGAAACTCGCCAAAACCAACTAAGCTATCTCCCGTAGGAGCGCACCCCAACCTGCAACGGTTCGGGTGCGCTCTTTTTGCAGTTCACTGCCCTGATCGGCAGCCGCCCTCACATGCTGCCCCTACAATCGGGAGCGTGCCCACCCAGCCTCTGTCCTCCCTGCTATTACTGGCCCTGAGTGGCGTGCTGGCCGCCTGCACCGATGCCCCGCCGCCCCCCACCCTGGGCAGCGAAACCGAGCCGAACGACAGCGCCGACAGCGCCAACGCCCTGAGCATCGGCACGCCGCTCAGTGGCAAGATTGCCGGACAGCCGCGTGACACGGACTTTTACAAGTTCAGCGCAGAGGCGGGTGAGAGGTTGAAACTGACGGTCAGGAGCCTGAGCGTGGACCCGCAAAGCACCCTGGACCCCTACGTGCAGGTGCGGCTGCCCGACGGCTTCACGGTGCTGGAAAAGGATGACGACGGCGGTGCGGGCCTGGAATCCGAACTGCGTTTCAACGTGACGCAGCCGGGCACCTATGTGGTGACCGTGACCAGTTTCAGGATTCACGACGACGAGCGGGCGGGCGATGACCGGGCCACCAACACCTATCAACTTGCCCTGGTCCGCCGATGAAGGGGTCATCTGGTCTCTCACTGCTGGGGCTGACTGTTCTGCTGGTGGCCTGCGGCCCTGGTAGAGCCCCGCCCCCCGCCGCAACCGGGGCAGGTCTCAAACTCCCCTCTGCGGCGGCCCCTGCCAGCACAGGATGGTTTATAGAACTGGCGGGCGATCCCACGGGCCTGAACGCCCAGAGCCTGGGCGCGCAGCAGGCCAGTTTCCGCGCGCAGGCCAGCGCCAGCGGGGTCCAGTACCGGGAAACGGCCAGCTACCGCACGCTGTTCAACGGCTTTGCGGTGCAGGCCAGTCCGGCGGAACTGGGCCGCCTGTCGCGCCTGCCAGGGGTGACCGGCGTGTACCCGGTGCAGCAGATCAGGCCGCACAGAATCTCGAATCCAGGGCTGAATGCCCAGGCGCTCAGCCCGGACGTGCAGAGCGCGCTGGCAATGACGGGTACAGACCTCGCCCAGTCGCAACTGGGTCTGAGCGGCAGGGGCGTGCGGGTGGGCATCATCGACACCGGGCTGGACCTGGGCCACCCGGCGTTTCGGGGGCGTGTGATCACCGGATACGACTTCGTGGGCGACAGCTACGACGCCTCCAGAGCGGGTTCAGTTCCCATGCCAGACCCCAGCCCCGACGACTGCCAGGGCAACGGAACCAACGTGGCAGGCATTCTGGGGGGCGACGACCCGGCAGGCGGTTTCGTGGGCGTGGCCCCCGGCGTCAGCCTCGGCATCTACAAGGTCTTCGGGTGCCAGGGAACCACCGACAGCGCCACCCTGCTTTCGGCGATGGAACGCGCCCAGGCCGACGGAATGCAGGTGCTGAACATCAGCCTGGGCGTGCCTTTCCAGTGGCCGCAGTACCCCACCGCGCGGGCCGCCAGTCGGCTGGTCAAGGCAGGGGTGGTGGTCAGCGCCGCCGCCGGGGACAGCGGGCAGGATGGACCGTACAGCGTGGGCGCACCGGCCCTGGGCGAGAACGTGCTGGCGGTGGCGTCGGTGGAAAATACACGGGTGCAACTGGGCAACGTCACCCTGAGTTCTGAAACGCCGGGTGACGGGGACGGGGCCACCACCATCGGCTTCCGCGCGGTCAGCGGCTCGCCCAGTGCGCCCATCGGCCTGAATCTACCCGTGGGCAAGCTGCCTTCCAGTACACCCGGCACAGACAATGACGGCTGCTCCATCGACGGCCTGAATCCCTACGCGGCAGGCAGCCTGAGCGGACAGGCCGCGCTGATCCGGCTGGGCAACTGCACGGCCCGCGAGAAGGTCATCAACGCCCAGAACGCCGGGGCACGGGCCGTGGTCCTGTACAACAACCAGTCCGCCTTTGCCTCCGTGACCGCCGCCCCTGCCAGCCCCGGCGACAGCAGACCTATTAACATTCCCGTCGTCTCGGTGCTGGCCGCCGACGGCATCAGGACCGACGCCCGGATCGCGGGGGGCGTGCGGCTGACCTTCAACGCGGAAGCCCGGACCTTCGACAATCCGGGCGGCAATAGCCTCAGCACCTTCTCGGCTTTCGGCGCGTCCCCCGATCTGGAACCCAAGCCCGATCTGGCCGCGCCGGGGGGCTGGGTCCGCACCACCACGCCGCTGAAGACGGGTTCCGGCGGGTACGCGGTTCTCAGCGGCAGCGGGCTGGCCGCGCCGCAGGTGGCCGGGATCGCCGCGCTGCTGCTTCAGGGACGGCCCAATCTTCAGGCCAGAGAGATGGCGGCGCTGCTGATGAACAACTCCGCCCTTCGCCCTGGCCCGGACGGAAGCGGGCCTGCCCCGGTGCAGCAGCAGGGCGCGGGACTGGTGAACGTGCTGACGGCTTACGGCAACCCGGTCACCGCCACCCCCGCCAAACTGAGTCTGGGGGCCAGCCAGACCTTTGGCTCCCGTAGCAAGGTCATCGTGCTGAGGAACAGCGGCGCGCAGGCAGAGACCTTCACGGCAACCCACGTTCTGGCCCAATCGCTGGACACCCTGGGCAACGTCGTCCCACCTGGGCCTATCAGCATGACCATCAACGGCCAGAACGTGGACGGCGGTGCGGTCAGCGTGACCGTCCCAGCCGGGGGCGAGGCCGAATTGAATGTGCTGATCACCCCTCCTGCCCGCCCCAGCCAGGGGCAGTACGGCGGCGCTGTCGTCCTGAGCAGCGCCAGTGGACGCCGCATGACCATTCCCTACAGCGGGTTCGTGGGCAACTACCAGGCCCTGACCGTGCTGGGCGACGTGAGCTTCGACGGGGGCCGGACCTTCAGGAATTTCCCGGCGCTGTACGATCCCAAAACCTTCGAGTTCTACCCGGAAGGACTGAACATCGCCGCGCCGCCCGCCTACACCCTCAAAGACGTGCAGGTCTTCGACGACAACGGCCAGAAAATTACGGTGCTGGACGCGCCACAACTGCTGATCCATTTCGGTCATCAGGCCCGCCGCCTGACGCTGGAGGTGCTGGACGGGGGCGGCACAAGCCTGGGCACCGTATTTACCCAGGAATATCTCGGGCGCAGCGCCACCAACGTTTATACGGACCCGAACAGCGACGCCTTCAGTTTCGTGGGCTGGGACGGCACGCTGGCAGGCGGGCAACCCGCCCCCGCCGGGACGTATCAACTGCGCCTGAAGGTGCTGAAGGCGCTGGGCAACCCTGACGTCGCTGCCGACACCGAGACGTATCTGAGTCAGAAATTCACGGTGGTGCGCTGATAGGAGACGGGGCCAGGATTACGCCCCGCTGCTATTCCAGGGTGCCTACAGCACGCCCACCGTGTTTTTCCAGCGCTGGGTCAGGCCGCGCGGTAGGTTTTCCAGATCGCCGCCACCGTAAACCACGACGCATCTCGCGCACCCTTGAATCACTGAAGACAGCCGGGGATGAGGGCATGGATCAGGCGGAGGTCACTTGCTCTGGCAACTGAGCCAGAATGGTCTGGATCACGCCGTCCAGCGTCAGCGGGCCGGTGTCGATGACCACGGCGTCGGGGGCGGGCGCACTCTGCACGCGGTCCAGCTCATCGCGGCGGATCAGAGCGGCCTCAATGGCAGGAACGTCTTCCGCGCGTTCCTGGGCACGGCGCACGGCGCGGATGTGGGGACTGGCCGTCAGGTAGAACTTGGCCCCGGCTTGAGGGAAAACGTTGGTCCCCATGTCGCGCCCCTCGGCCACGAAGGGAGAGGGCAGCACGCGGAGCTGGGCGTCCACCCAGGCCCGCACCTCGGGGAGCGCGGCCACCACGCTCACCCCCCGGTCCACGCGGGTGGAATGCAGTTCGCCCGTCAGCTCGCGCCCGCCCTGCCACACGCGGTTGCCCTCGGCCAGCGGTTCCAGACGCAGGGGACGGGTCTGCAAGTGGGCCAGCAGAGCGCGGGGGTCATGCAGGTCCAGCCCAGCCTCCAAGCCCAGCAATGTCGCGGCGCGGTACAGCAGGCCGCTGCTGACATATGGCACGCCCAGCGCCCGCGCCACGCCCCCCGACACGCTGGATTTGCCGCTGGCCGCCACGCCGTCAATGGTCACGATCATCAACTGGGCAGTGTACAGGAGGCGGGCTGACGCTGGAGGCAGGACTTCAGGACAACTGGCCGCAAAAAGGTCTTTCAGAGCGGGACAGCGGCACCTCAGACGGCACACTCCACGCGTCCACCACACCGCTGCCCACCAGCCGATGCCCTAGAATCAAAACAAACGCCCGTTAGGAGGCCCGTATGGACCGCAACAATGAAGAAATGTCAGACCGCCGGATACGGGTGCTGATCGCCAAGCCGGGCATGGACGGCCATGACCGGGGCGCGAAAGTGGTGGCCCGCGCCCTGCGCGACGCCGGGATGGAAGTGATCTACACCGGGCTGCGCCAGACCGCCGAGATGATCGTGAACGCCGCCGTACAGGAGGACGTGGACGCCATCGGCCTCAGCGTGCTTTCGGGGGCGCACATGCACTATTTCCGCGACGTGATGGCGCTGCTCAAGGAGAAGGACGCCACCGACATCATTGTGTTCGGCGGCGGCATCATCCCCGATCAGGATCTGCCCAAGCTCAAGGAATTAGGTGTGGGCAAGGTCTTCACGCCCGGCGCGAACACCGGGGACGCCGCCAGCTACCTTCAGGAAGCGGTCACCGAGCGCTGGCGGGCGCAGGGGGAGGGGTGAGCATGGCTCTTTCCTCCCTGTGTCGTCCTGGCCATGAGTAAAGCTGCCCCCGCCCCCCAGTCCATGTCCCGCATCCAGCTTGGCCGTCTGGTGCCGCTGTACGCCGCGCAGGCCCTGGCGACAGGGGCCACGACGGTCAGCACCATCCTTGCGAGCATCATCATGGGCACGCTGGGCCTGGGCACGCTCTCAGGCCTGCCCAGCACGCTGATCAGCGTGTCGGCGGCGTTGTCGGCCGGCTTTTTTGGTGCGCTGATGCTGCGCTCCGGGCGCAGGCTGGGGCTGGGGCTGGCCTTCGCGCTGGGCACGCTGGGAGCAGTGCTGGGGTTTTTTGGTGGCAAGCTGGGCCTCACGCCGCTGTTTCTGGTGGGGGCGTCCATGATGGGCGCGGCGCAGGGCGGCTACCAGCAGGCCCGCTACGCCGCCGCCGAGAGCGTGCCCGACAACCGGCGTGGCACGGCGCTGGGCGCACTGATGCTGATGAGCGTACTGGGATCATTCCTGATGACCGGTTTCTCGCGTCCCATTGAACGGCTGGCCGTTACCTTTGGAACCACCCCGGAGATCGTCGGCTGGCTGGTGGGCGGCAGCCTGCTGGGCGTGGCCGCGCTGCTGATGCTGTTCTGGACACCAGTGCGCGAGCCAGTCGCGGCGACAGTCGCCGGAGCGACGCGCAAGACCCCTTCTTTTTCGGAGGCGTTCCGCGTTCCCGGCGTTCGCAGCACCGCGCTGGCGCTGGCCACCGCACAGGGCCTGATGGTCACGCTGATGAGCCTCACGCCGCTGCGGGCGCACAACATGGGCATGGACCACACCAGTATTGCCGCGCTGATCAGCGGGCATATTCTGGGCATGTTCGGCTTCGGCTGGCTGACCGGGCCGCTGATTGACCGCCTGGGCGTGCGCGTGGGCTATGTGGGCGGCGCGGCGCTGCTGTGTGCGGCGGCCCTGACCGCTGCCCAGCCGGGAACGGGGGCGCTGGGCCTGAGCATGTTCCTGCTGGGGCTGGGCTGGAACCTGGCTTTCGTGTCGGGCAGCAAGGCGCTGACCCACTTTCCCGCCGTGCAGGGCGTCACCGATGGCCTGGGTTACATCACGGCGGGCGCGGGCACGCTGCTGGGCGGTTTCCTGATCGCCCGCGCGGGCTTCCCGGCACTGGCCTACACCTGCGCCGCGCTGGCCGTGCTGCCTCTGTTCAGCGCGTGGCGGGCCGGAAAATCGGCTGCGCCCGCAGGCAAGGCCGCATGAACGCCGCCGAGACCCGCGCCCTGCTGGACGCCCTGAACGCCGCCACGGCGCGGGGTCAGCGGGCCGCCATCGCCACCGTCGTGGGCGTACAGGGCAGCGCCTACCGCCGCGAGGGCACGCGCATGCTGGTGCTGGACGACGGCGCGCAGGTCTGCATGCTCTCCGGCGGCTGCCTGGAAGCGGAGGTGGTGGAGGTGGCGCTGGAAGCGATCCGCAGCGGTACGCCTGCCATCACCCATTACGATCTGTCGGAGGACGCCACCTGGGGCCTGGGCATCGGCTGCGGCGGCAGCGTGGACGTGCGCGTGGAGCGGGTGGATGGGGATGACCCCGTGATGGGCGCGTGGCTTGCGGCGCTGGAAAAGGGGGAACTGGCGGCGCTGGCTGTGCCGCTGAAGGGCGAGGGCCGCCTCCTGATCACGGCGGACGGGGAAACCCAGGGTCACCTCTCCCCCGCCCCGCTGCGGGATTTTGCCGTTCAGGCCGCGCGGGAACGTCTGAACCAGTTGGAACCGCGCGCCGTCACGCTGGCCGCACCGGACGGCACGCCCCTCTTCATTGACATCAGCACGCCGCCGCCGGTGCTGGTGCTGTACGGCGCGGGCCACGACGCCATGCCGCTGGCGCGTGGGGCGCACGATCTGGGCTACGAGGTCCATGTGATCGACCCGCGCGGCGCGTACCTGACGCCTGGGCGTTTTCCGGGGGCCATCCTGCATGACCTCGCACCGGAGGAACTGGAGCAGTTCACGCCGCCCGCCCGCGCCAGCCTGCTGATCATGAACCACCATCTGGACCGGGACCGCATCTGCTTGCAGCACGCGCTGAATTCTGGCGCACCCTACGTGGGCGTGCTGGGGCCGCTGAGCCGCGCCCAGGGTCTGCTGGACGAGCTGGAGGCCGAAGGCGTGACCTTCAGTGACGCGGAGCTGGCCCGCCTGCGTGCCCCTGTGGGCCTGCGCCTGGGTGCGGAGGCCCCAGAGGAAGTGGCTCTGAGCATCTTGGCCGAGCTGATGGCGTGGCGCCGCGGCTACGACGGCGGCTTCCTGAGCGGCCATGCCGGGCGCATCCACGACGCCCACACGCACGCGGCCAGCCCGGCGCTGGGGGCGTCCCCGGAGCAGTAACCGCCTTCTGGTCCTCTCAACGGGTTCAATACAGCATGACCCCCTTCACCCCCACCTCTGACCTGTGCGACGCCCACCCGGAAGCTCAGGTCTTCGCGCCGCTTTTTCGGGATTTCGGAGGGCAGGCGCGGTTCAGCGGCCCCGCCCTGACCCTGCGTGTCTATGAGAACAACACGCTGGTGCGCGCCACGCTGGAAACGCCGGGCGAGGGCCGCGTGCTGGTGGTAGACGGCGGCGGCAACCTGAACTGCGCTTTGGTGGGCGATCAACTGGCCGGGCTGGGCGTGGAGAACGGCTGGGCAGGCATCATCGTTCACGGCTGCGTGCGCGACACGGCGCAGCTTCGCACCATGCCCATCGGCATCCGGGCACTGGCCGCCCATCCCCGTCGCAGCGGCAAGGCGAACGTGGGAGAGCGGGATATAGTGCTGACCTTCGCAGGCGTCACAGTGCAGCCCGGCGACATGATTCATGCGGACGAGGACGGCATCTGCGTGCTGGCTCCAGGATTAAACCTGTAATCACCGCTAAACTGGCCCCATGAGCGAGCCTGCGTACCAGCACATGACCGAGGAAGACTATCTGGCGAGCGAGGAACTCAGCCCGGTCAAGCGGGAGTATGTCGGCGGTTACGTGTACGCGCTACACGGCGACACGCTGGCACAGGCGGGGGCCAGCAGTCGGCACGGTGAGATCACTTTGAATATCGCAGGCAACTTGCAGCCCCTGGCCCGCAAAAAACACTGCAAAGTTTACGCTTCAGATATGCGCGTGAACTGCACCACGCCCGTGGGGAAACGGGTCTATTACTACCCGGATGTTGTCGCCACCTGCGAACGGGTAGACGGCAAGGCGGCCAGCATCAGCGCCCCCAGTCTGATCGTGGAAGTCCTAAGCCCGCGCACCCGCCACACGGACCTGACCGACAAAATCTGGGCCTACACCAGTTTGGCAAGCTTGCAGACTTACCTGATCGTGGAAGCTGATACCCGCCTTGTCCGGGCCATTGAACGTCAGCCAGACGACAGTTGGAGCGAACGCGAATTAAGCGACACGGGCGAGATTGAATTGCCCTATCTGGGCGCAATGCTAACGCTAGATGACGTATACGACGGAGTTTTCTAAAGTAGAGAATTAAAAACCCACTCGCCCAACTCTCTAAATCACCAGAGGAGAGGACGAGTAGGCTGTTGACAGTCGCTTAGCTCAGGCCCCGCAACGCTTCCCGCATAATTTCCAGTCCGGTCTCCGCGTCCTCGCGGGTCAGGATCAGCGGAGGGCTGACGCGGATCACGGCCTCGCCGCAGTCCAGATTCAGCAGGCCGCGCTCGAAGATGGCGGTGCTGGCGCGGTCCCGCAACTTGCCGTCGGGGCTGCCGTCAGGCTTGACAAATTCCAGGCCAATGAACAGACCCTCGCCGCGCACGTCGCCCAGGAAAGGGAAATCGGACTGCATGGCCTTCAGTTCGGACAGCAGGTATGCGCCCACATCGGCGGCATTCTTCATCAGGCTCTCGCCGCAGCCGGGGTGCTTGACCACACCTTCAATCAGGTCCAGGGTAGCGTGAGCTGCCGCCGCCGCCACCGGGTTGCCGCCGTAGGTGCTGCCGTGCGAGCCGACGGGCCAGGTCATCACCGATTCCTTCGCCATCAGCGCGGAAATGGGCATCCCCGAAGCGATCCCCTTTGCCACCGTGATCATGTCGGGCTGCACCTCGCCGTAAATGCCAAAGTGCTGGTACGAGAACATCTTCCCGGTGCGGCCCATTCCGGCCTGAACCTCGTCGTAGATGAGCATGATGCCGTGTTCGTCGCACAGCGCCCGCAGTCCTGGCAGGAAATCGGCGGGCGGCACGATGTACCCGCCCTCGCCCTGCATGGGTTCCACGATGATCGCGGCGACTTCATCGGCGGGAATGACGCCCACGAACAGCTCGCGGATGTGGTTCAGCACGGCCTGACCGCAGGCTTCGGGGGTGGACCCCAGCGGCGGGCGGAAGGGGTTGGGGTACGGCACATGCGACACGGCGGGCAGCAAAGGGCCGAAGCCACGCTTGTACTTGGTCTTGCTACCCGTCAGCGTGATCGCGCCGTAGGTGCGCCCATGAAAGCTGCCCATCGTGGAGATGATGTGCGCCCGCCCGGTGTGGTTGCGCGCCAGCTTGACGGCGGCCTCCACCGCCTCCGCGCCGGAGTTGCCGAAGAAGACGCGCCATTTTTCTGTACTTCCATCGGGCAGGGGCCGCTCCACATGCTTGACCAGCCGCTCGGCCAGACTGGTGGTGATTTCCTGCGGGTAGTCGCTCAGGCAGACGTGCGTGAACTTGGTGACCTGCTCCTGCACGGCCTTCACGACATGCGGGTGGGCGTGGCCGGTGGTGGACACGGCGATGCCCGCGAAGAAATCCAGCATGGTGTTGCCGTCCGGGTCACTAAGCCACACGCCCTCGCCGTGGTCCGGCACGAAGGCGTAAGGGCGCACGTAAGACGTGGACAGGTGCTGGGCGTCGCGCTCCATGATGGCCTTTGTTTTGGGGCCGGGGAGGGCGGTTTTAAGGATGGGTTGGCGGGGTTTGGTGGCGGTGGTCATAAATCCTCCGGGGTGCATTCAGATTTCTTCTTCTTCCGTGTATTCCTGTTCAAGAACAGCGTCAATCTCTGGAGGCATTCCTTCAACCCAGCCTTCAGGCATGTTCATCGCACCGAAGTTGGTCCCCGGCACAGCGTCCCTGACGCCAGAGGGCAGTGACTGAGATGCGGGTTTGGCGGCCACCCAGTCATAGCCGGGACCAATCAGGCTCCCAATTGGCGTGGGGTCATTGCTGGGGTCAAACCCCACGGCAGTCTTGCGGTAGAATCCTCCGAGCAACCTCTGCTGAAGGGTTTGGAGAACATCGAAGGTGACCTGACCGAATTTCGGCACCTGCTCCCGCGTCTGATACTGGGCGTAATACCCGGCCCCCGAATACCAGTAGATCGCCAGAGCAGCGGCTTCCGGGCAGCTTGGCTGCTCAATCATCCAACTGATCAATTCGCCATTGCCGTCATAGTTGGAATCACAGGCAAACCACAGCCAGGCGTCATCTGGGGCGGTGGGCAGAAAATCAATCATTAGCTTGGCATAGGTTTCCATCTCTTCCATTCTCGCCCTCAGTCGCCGCCATGCACCGGAATTGGCACATTCACTTTGCCGTCCGGCGAGGTGTCGCTGACACTGGCCGGGTTCGGTGCGCCCACGCCATACGCCGCCCACTTGTCCTCCCGGCTGTTCAGGCGGTGGCTGACCCCGCCGGGGCGGTGGTGCGTGTCGCTGAATCCGGCAGGTTCAATGGAGATGCGCTCCCCTTGCATCAGGCCGTAGATGCCGCTCTGGCCGGGTTCCTTGCGCTCCCAGTCATCAGGAACCATCATGTCCGGCCCCACATAATCGGTGGGTTCGGTGTACGCGGCAATATAGCCCTCAAAGTTCCGCAGAATCAGCTTGTCGGGGCTGTGCGAGAGGACGTAATTGGGCGCAACCGGAATCTTGCCGCCGCCGCCGGGCGCGTCCACCACGTAGGTGGGAATGCTGTAGCCGGAGGTATGCCCGCGCAGGCTTTCCATGATCTCCAGCCCCTTGCTGACGGTGGTCCGCAGATGGCCCGCGCCGTGAACGAGGTCGCACTGGTAGATGTAGTACGGGCGCACGCGAATCTTGACCAGCTCGCGCAGCAGCTTTTGCATGATGACCGGGTGATCGTTGATGCCGCGCAGCAGCACGCTCTGGTTGCCCAGCGGGATGCCCGCGCGGGTCAGGCGATCACAAGCGTCGGCCACTTCGGGGGTGATTTCCTTGGGGTGGTTGACGTGAATGTTCATCCACAGCGGGTGATTTTCCGCCAGCACGTCGCACAGTTCCTCGGTCACGCGCATGGGCATGAACACCGGGACGCGCGTGCCGATGCGGATGATTTCAATATGCTCAATCTTGCGGAGTTCGGCCAGCAGCCGGCCCAGCACCTTGGGCGCGAGGGTCAGCGGATCGCCGCCGGACAGCAGCACGTCGCGCACCTGGGGCGTGTTCCGCAGGTAGTTCAGTTGCGCCTCGTACTCGGCGGGATTGAACGTTTCGGTGGGATCGCCCACGATACGGCTGCGGGTGCAGTAGCGGCAATAGCTGGCGCACTGCGTCGTCACCAGCATCAGCACGCGGTCCGGGTAGCGGTGGACGAGGCCAGGGACGGGGCTGTGCTTGTCCTCGGCTAGAGAGTCTTCCATCATGGACATGAACGGCTCTAACTCGTGATGCGTGGGAATGACCTGACGGCGCACCGGGCAGGTGGGATCGTCGGCGTCCATGAGGGAGGCGAAATACGGCGTGATGTCCAGCCGGAAGATACCCTCGGCACTGGCCCCGGCGTGTTCGCTCTCGGTCAGGCGAATGACCTCTTCCAGTTCGGAAACGGAGTTGATGCGGTTCTTGAGCTGCCATTTCCAGTCAAACCACTTTTCGTCGGGAACATCGGCCCATTTGGGGGCGCGGTGACCACGGGGCAGCATCTGCTGGCTGCGGACCGTGGCCTGCGGGTGTAGGGGGGCGTGGGACATTGAAGCCTCCTGGGAGAGAGAAACGTGAATTGCTTGACCTTTATTCTTCACGTTTTGCCCCCACCATTGGAAGGCGCGCAGGCCAGCAGATTGGTGGGGTCAGGTGGCCGTTTCTCTGGCAAATGCCACGCCTGACCTTGCATATGCCAACTGCGGTGCTAAACTCTGGTTATGCGACAGATGGGCGGCTCTCTCGATTCGCTGGATCACCGGATCTTACAAGAACTCCAGACCGATTCGCGGCTCTCGATGCGCGAACTTGGCCGCCGCGTGGGACTCTCGGCCCCCGCCGTGACCGAGCGCGTGCGGCGGCTGGAGGACGCGGGCGTGATCCTGGGCTACGGCGTGCGCGTTGCCAGCAAACCGCTGGGGCGCACCATTACCGCGTTTATCGGCGTGCAGGACAGCGGGCGCAACGATCCCACCCTGGTGCGCTGGGCCACGGCGCACGATGGCGTGCTGGAATGCCACAGCGTCACCGGGGACAACTCCTGCATCCTGAAGGTGGCCGTGCCGGACGTCGGGGCGCTGGAAACCATGCTGGGTGACCTGATCGGGATGGGCTTTACCTGCGACACCAGCATCGTGCTGAGTACGCCGCTGGAGGGGAAATTGCTGCTGCCGCCGAAGGAACGGGCGATGGGCCGGGTTGAATCATGACCGCCCGCCCCGCTTACCTCGTAGTTCATAAACTGGCGCAGTTCACCGACGAGTGGTATCACGACTACACGGTCACGCTGGAAGGCGTCAATCCCGCCGGACTGTATGCCACGCGGGAGGGGGCTGAATTTGCCATCCGCGCCCTGACCCGCCGGGCCATGCGCGGCGCGACGTTTGACGATTTGCAACTGGATGAGGAAACCGACTACAGGCTGGCCGAGTTGCTGAAACAGTCTGACAAACTGAGTCCCATACTGCGGTCCAGCCTGCCCGGATTCGTGAGCCGCGCAAAACCGCTGCCCGCCAATCTGAGCGACGTGCAACTGGACACGCTGATCGAGCAGGCCGGAATCTGCCTGTACCACATTCTGGAAACAGAGATGGACGACGGGAAGCGGCAGGTGGCCCAGGCCGCGCTGATTCTGACCCCACAACGGCCCTTTATTGGCCTGGAATTGTGTTACGAAGAGGAGGATGAGGACGGCGAGCATCCCCAGCAGACCATTCAGGAAAGTGACGATCCGGTGGTGGCACGGCTCAACCGGGTGACGCAATTATTCGGGCGGCGCTACGCCAATGGCCTGCCCCTCTAGGCGCTGATTTTATGGCCCACGCCTGGCACCACGCTCGCAGCAGCGCCCGACGATTTGGCGGCGTGCCAGACGATTATCTGGCCGTCCACGGCTGGTTTGACCAGACCAAAAGTCACTGGGCCGACGCCCGCCACCGCGCCGTGCTGCACAGCAGTTTCGGCATCTTCCTGTGCGAGCAGTTCTTCGGCCCCACCTTCAAACGCGCCAGCGACGGCCAGCATGTTCCCACCCGACTGGTGGGCGAACAACATGTGCTGGAAGACCTGGGCCGCATTCCCAGCGTGCAGGACTGGCTGGGCGATTTGCCCCTTCAGGGCTGGATGCTCCAGAACGCCGCACCGCTGAGCCGCCTGAATATGGACACTGCCGGGCCACTGGAAGACGAGTTGCCGGGAAACGGGGAGCGGCCCGACTAACCCTCCGAATCCTGTCTGCCCGCCAGCAGCAGCTCCAGCAATTCGTTGACATTGCGGTGCGCGTCCAGTGGATGCCGCAACGGACGGTTGGCCTCGACCTGGTAGGTGTTGCGGCGGCCCACGCGCTGGCGGATCAGGATTCCGGCGTCCTCCAGATCACGGACGATGCGCTGCACGGCGCGTTCGGTGATGCCCACGTCGGCGGCCACCTGACGCAACGTGGCGTCCGGCTGGCGCTTCAGGCACAGCAGCACGCGGCTGTGGTTGGACAGAAACGTCCACGAGGGTGCATGTGGGGGCTGGGTCATGGCGGGTTGAGCCGAGTGTAGCCGAGACCGCGGGGCAAACATGGCTAGACCTCCAGATGGTGAGAGCGGCGGGGTGCTTGCATTCCCGATATACGAACCCTAATATGCGAAACATAGTTCGTATGTTAACCCCTCAATCCCAGGAGACCGCCATGACTGCCCTCAAAGAGCCTGCCCAGACTGCCGACGCCCAGACCGCCCTCGTTCCCGTTTCTGTCGTGTACGGCGACGGCATCGGCCCGGAGATCATGGACGCCACCCTGCGGATTCTGGCGGCGGCGGGCGCGCGAATCGCCCCGCAGGAAGTCGGCATGGGCGAGGCGCTGTACAAGGCAGGTCACACCTCCGGCTTCGCGCCCGACGCCTGGGACAGCCTGCGGCAGACCGGAATCATGCTCAAGGCCCCGATCACCACGCCGCAGGGCGGGGGGTACAAGAGCCTGAACGTGACCCTGCGCAAGACGCTGGGGCTGTACGCCAACGTGCGCCCCTGCCGCGCCTACGCGCCGTATGTGCCGACGCACCACCCAGAGATGAATCTGGTCATCATCCGCGAGAACGAGGAAGACCTGTACGCGGGCATCGAACACCGCCAGACCCGCGAGGTGATGCAGTGCCTGAAACTGATCACCCGCCCAGGCTGCGAGAAAATCGTGCGCTACGCCTTTGAATACGCCCGCGCCAATGGCCGCAAGAAGGTCACGGCGCTGACCAAAGACAACATCATGAAGATGTGCGACGGGCTGTTTCACACGGTTTTCAATGAGATCAGCGCTGAGTACCCGGACATTAAAGCCGAACACCAGATCATCGACATCGGCACGGCGCGGGTGGCGGCGCGGCCCGAGGCATACGACGTGATCGTGACCCTCAATCTGTACGGCGACATCATCTCTGACGTGGCCGCCGAGGTGGCCGGTTCGGTGGGGCTGGCGGGCAGCGCGAATATTGGCGATACGTTTGCCATGTTCGAGGCCATTCACGGCTCGGCCCCCGATCTGGCCGGACAGGACGCGGCCAACCCCGGCGGGCTGATCTCAGCGGCGGCGCTGATGCTGGGGCATCTGGGCCAGCATGAGGTGGCCGCAAAGATTCAGAATGCCCTGCTGTGCGCGCTGGAAGACGGCATGCACACCCAGGACATCGCCGGGCCACACACGAAGGAGGTGCTGGGAACGCAGGCTTTTGCCGACGCCGTGATCGAGCGCCTGGGCAACATGCCGCAGCATCTGCCCGCCGTCACCGCCGATGCACAGGCAAAGGAAATGCCCGTCCGGCAGCCCGTGGAACCCGCTTACATCGACAAACAGCTCGTCGGCACCGATGTGTTCTTCGAGTGGACCGACGCAGGGCGTGACCCCGATGTGCTGGCGGCCATCTTGCAAGAAGCGCAACTCCGCAACATCCCGCTGAAGATGATCACCAACCGGGGCGTCAAGGTCTGGCCCGGCGGCCTACCCGAGACCTTCAAATCCGATCACTGGCGCTGCCGCTTCCAGTCCGACACCCCGGTCAAGCACGGCGATCTGCTGGCCCTACTGATTCGCGTTCACGACAAGGGGCTGGACTTTATTAAAACCGAACACCTCTACACCTTTGACGGCGAGCCAGGGTATTCGCTGGGGCAGGGGCAGTAAGGGACCCCTCTCATACCGAGCTGTACCAGCCACCCCCAAGCTTTCGCAAGGCCCCTCTCCTGCAAGGGTAGAGGGGTTCTTTGGCTACCGCGTCAGCGCCGCGTACTTTTGCAACACGTCCCAGCCCAGGCCCGCATTCATGACCTCGCGGGCCTGGGCCACGCCTTCGCGAATGCTGTCCACGCGGCCCGCCGTCCGCAGTGCCGCCCCAGAGTTGAGGGCCACGATGTCGCGCTGGGCCTCCGTGCCGCCGCCCGTCAGCAGGGCGCGAGTGATCTCAGCGTTGTCGGCAGGCGTGCCCCCCACGAGGGATTCGCGCGGGTGCAGGGCCAGCCCCACCTCCTCCGGGTGGAGGGTGCGGTCAATGATCTCGCCGCCCCGCAGGCCAGACACCGTGTTGACGCCGCAGACGGTGAACTCGTCCAGACCATCGCCATAGACCACGGTGGCTCCCTTGGCACCCAGCAGCCGCAGCACCTCGGCCAGCGTGCGCGTCAGCCCCGGCTTGAACACGCCCACCACCAGATGCGTGGCCCCCGCCGGATTGCTCAATGGCCCCAGGATGTTAAAGACCGTGCGGGCCGCCAGATCGGAGCGGACAGGGGCGGCGTGGCGCAGCGCCGGGTGGTAGTTGCGGGCAAACATAAAGCCCACCCCCAGCGTGTTCACAGCGTTTTCAATCACTTCCGGGGGGGCGTCCAGATTCACTCCCAGCGCTTCCAGCACGTCCGCACTTCCAGCGCGGCTGCTGGCAGCGCGGTTGCCGTGCTTGGCGACAGGCACGCCCGCCCCGGCCACCACAAACGCCGTCGTGGTGCTGATGTTGAAGGTGTGCGCCCCGTCGCCCCCGGTTCCCACCACATCCAGCAGGACCTCGCGTGGGCGGACATTGACGCGCACGGCGTTCTCGCGCATGGCCTGGGCAAATCCGGCAATCTCGTCCGCCGTCTCGCCGCGCACGCGCAATGCAGCCAGCGCCGCCGCCATCCGCACACCGCTCATCTCCCCGGCCATGACCTCGCGCATAAACGCCGCTGCTTCCGACTGGGACAGGATTTCACCGTTCATCAACCGGGCATGAATGGGAGGGGTCACGCGCTCTCCCGCACGGCCTGACCCTCGCGCACCAAGTCCACGAAGTTGCGGATCATCGTTTTGCCGTCCTCGGTGGCGATGCTCTCGGGGTGGAATTGCACGCCAAAGACCGGGTAATCGCGGTGGCGCAGGGCCATCAGGGCGCGGTATTCGCCTGCCGGGGTCTGGTCTGTTGTCCACGCTGTAGCCACGAGTTCAGGCGGCAGGTCCTCCACGATCAGGCTGTGGTAGCGGGTCACACTGGCGTCTCCCACGATTCCGGCGAACAGGTCCTGGCCATCGTGCGCCACCTTGCTCGTCTTGCCATGCACCGGGATCGGCGCACGTTTGACGGTGGCCCCAAATGCCTCCCCGATGCTCTGGTGACCCAGGCAGACGCCCAGCAGCGGGTATCTGGGCGCGAAGGCTTGAATCACTTCTACGCTCATTCCCGCTTCCAGCGGCGTGCAGGGGCCGGGAGAAACGACGATGGCATCGGGATTGAGCTTCTCCACTTCTTCCAAGGTAAAGGCGTCGTTGCGCCACACCGTCAGTTCACAGCCCAGCTCACCGAAGTACTGAACGAGGTTGTAGGTGAAGGAGTCGTAGTTATCGATCAGGAGGATGTGCGTCATTGGTGGTCTCCAGGCAGCGCAGATTGGGAGGCGATTCCGACACTCAGGTGAAGCAGAGGATTTTCAGAGGCAAGCATGGCTTCAATCTGGCTCTTGCGCCCCGTCACAGTCCCGCCGCCGCCTTTTCCGCCGCCCGCATCAATGCCGCCGCCTTATTCCGCGTCTCCTCTTCTTCTGCCACCGGATCAGAGTCGGCCACGATGCCTGCCCCGGCCTGAATGTGCAGTCTGCCGCCCGCGATCACCATTGTCCGCAGGGTCAGGGCCATATCCAAACTGCCATCAAAAGCGATATAGCCAAAGCTGCCGCCATAAGGCCCGCGCCGCACGGGTTCCACCTCGTCAATAATTTCCATCGCGCGGATTTTGGGTGCGCCCGATACAGTTCCCATCGGGAGGGCGCTGGCGAGGGCGTGCAGTGGCGTCTGCCCCCCGCGCAACTTGCCGCGCACGCCGCTGACGATGTGCATGACATGGCTGTAGCGCTCAATGGTGAAGGCGTCCTCCACGGTCACGCTGCCGTACTCGGCCACCCGGCCAATGTCATTGCGGCCCAGGTCCACCAGCATCAGGTGTTCGGCGCGTTCCTTCTCGTCGGCCAGCAGTTCGGCGGCCAGCGCATTGTCCTCGGCGGGGGTCTTGCCGCGCGGACGGGTGCCGGCGATTGGGCGGGTCACGATGCTCACGCCGTCGCTTCGCAGCAGACTCTCTGGGCTGCTGGCCACCAGCGTCACCTCGCCCAGATTCAGGAAACCCAGATACGGACTGGGGTTGATGCCACGCAGCGCCCGGTACAGCGCGAACGGCTCCACGGTCAGGTCTGCCGAGAAGCGCTGGGACGGCACCACCTGAAAGACGTCCCCGGCATGGATGTATTCAATGCAGCGGCTCACGGCAGCCTGATACCCCTGGGGCGTGAAGTTGCTGGAAAAGGTCATCGGCTCGGCCTTCTCGCGCCCCGGTACATCCGGCAACGGGCCGCGCAGATCAGCCTCCAGCGCGGCCACGATGCGCTCGGCCTCCGCCTGCGTTTCAGAGATGGCGACGGCATAGAGCTTGTGCCGCAGATGGTCAAAAATGACGAGGCCTTCGGGGACGATAAACAGGGCGTCAGGGATGTTCAGCTCGTCGGGGTTGTTGTCGGGCAACTTCTCGTACACGCGAATGATGTCGTAAGCCGCGTAACCCACCGCGCCGCCGAAGAAGGGGGGCAGGCCGTTGAATTTCTCGGCGGGCAGCTTCACAGGCCGCAAAACCCGGCTGTAAAGTACGTCCAGCGGATCGTCGGTTTCCAGTATCTCATCGCCCAGCACGCCGCTCAGGGTGGCGGTGCGTCCATGCAGGGTGAATCGTCCCACCTCGCCCACGCCGATGAACGAGTAGCGGGCCTGCCGCTCGCCGCCCTCCACGCTTTCCAGCAGGAAGCTGAGTTTCTTCGCGCCGTCGGTCACTTTCAGGTAGGCGCTGACCGGGGTGTCCAGGTCAGCGTTCAGCTCCTGCACGGCCACGGCGGACATCGGTCTGGGTTGGGCAGTCTGGGTCATTGCACTCCTGCTGGGGAACGGGGCCAAAAAAAGCGCCCGGCGGTCTGGAAACCACCTGGGCGCGTCGGACACGGCAAAAAAAGAATAGCAGCGCGTTAGACCCAGGCGAAACTGGGCCACCACCACGCGCGGGGAACGGTCATGGGCAAAAGCATAGCGCGGGAGGCGGGGGGAAAGTGAGTGGAGAACAGACGTCCTGTTTGATGAACGGCTCCCACGGTTAACCAAGAGTTTCCAGTCCTGTGCCACACTGCGTCTCAAACAGCCTCCAACAGTGGTGAACCAGGAAAAAGTGCGGTCAGGACGAACTTACGGTGTTCTTGGGCCGCCAGATGCTGTGCAGCACGCCATGTGAGTTCGGGATCTCGTTTTCTGACCTCCAGGACGGCATGAAAGGCTTGAACCACCAGAAAGGCCCAGTTTCGGTGTGCCTGGATGTCACGGTAACGGCACTGGCCGAAACTCAAGTTCTGTTTAACAAGGCGGTGAATGACTTCGATCCCCCAGCGGGCTTTCCAAGCCCG
>NZ_JNIV01000036.1 GCF_000701405.1 Deinococcus marmoris DSM 12784 | reverse complement strand
AACGCCAATCCTGCCGCGCCCCCAGTGCCAGGCCGCCGGGGAAAACCCAGGCAAACTCCGGGCCGGAATTTGGCCTTGCGGTGTCAGAAGCACCGAGATGCGGTGCTTCTGTTTCTCGAACGGGACGACGTTCCCTTCGACAACAACCAGGCGGAACGGGATATTCGGATGTTCTGTATCAAGCGCAAAGTGTCAGGTGGGTTTCGGTCTCTGACTGGTGGAGCGGCGTTCTGCCGGATTCGCAGCTATATCTCCACACTTCGCAAGCAGGGCATACATGTCTGGCAGGGCCTCGTGAGTGTATTTCGCGGTGACATCCTCATGCCCGACTTCTCGCGCTGAGTAGTTACCATTGTACTTCGCCGTACTCGTGCGTTCAGCCCTGTTCTTTAGGATGAATATCAATCAAGCCGCCTAGATAGAGGATTATCTAGCTACTTCCGTTCCAAGCTAACTCATTCCAATTCTAATAGAGCTAGATGGATTCAGGCTTGAATCGGTGACATTTTTAAAACGTTCTATTTTTGCACAAAAGGAGACCGATATGTTTAAGAAGACCACACTGATGTTAACGGGTGCGCTGATGCTTTCCGCCGTGGGGGCCGCACAGGGAACGACGGCGGCTGCGCCCACCCAGACGATTGCCGAAATCGTTTCCACCAACCCCGATTTCAGCACGCTGCTGGCGGCAGTCAAGGCCGCCGGACTGGTGGAGACCCTGAGCGGCGCTGGCCCGTTCACCGTCTTTGCGCCCAGCAACGCAGCCTTCGCCAAGATTCCCGCCGCCGACCTGAACGCGCTGATCAACGATCCAGAAAAGCTCAAGTCCATCCTGCTGTACCACGTCGTGGTGGGCAAGGCGACGGCCGCCGACGTCATTGAACTGAACACGGCCAAAACGGTCAACGGCGCGGCGGTGAATCTCAAGGTCAACGGCGGCAAAGTGATGGTCAACGATGCCACCGTGACCCAGGCCGATGTGCAGGCCACCAACGGCGTGATCCATGTGATCGACACCGTGCTGATGCCAACCGCCAACGCGGCGGCGGCTGCGCCCACCAGCACGGCGTCGGCTGAGCCGACACAGACCATCACGGGCATCGTCTCGATGGACCCCAATTTCAGCACCCTGCTGGCGGCGGTCAAGGCCGCTGACCTGGAAGCCACCCTGCTGGGCAAGGGACCCTTCACGGTGTTTGCGCCCAGCAATGCGGCCTTCGCCAAGATTCCCAAGGCCGATCTGGACGCCCTGCTTGCGGACCCGGAAAAACTCAAGGCTGTCTTGCTGTATCACGTCGTGGCCGGTCAGGTCATGGCCGCCGATGTCGTGAAGCTCACCACCGCCGACACGGTGAACGGCGCAGCAGTGGATATCCAAGTCGATGGCAGCACCGTGATCATCAACAACGCCACGATCACCAAGGCCGATGTGCCCGCGATCAACGGTGTGGTTCACGTCATCGACACCGTGTTGATGCCGCCCGCGAAGTAAAACCAGCGCTCATTCCTTCCCACACACCGCGAGTCAGGCACACTGCCGACTCGCGGTGTTCCTTTTGTCGGTTGCTGCCGCAGATTGTCCCCGATAAATGAAGCGGCATTGCGTCTCTGGCCTGCTCTGGCACAGGACTGGGCATTGCCCCACCGCCCGCGTGCCCCGTGAACCGCCACCGGCCCACCGTTGACGATTCGCCAAAAGCCCTAGAATGCCCGGCATGTTGTTTCTGTCGGCCCTGTTGTTGCTGGTGGCCTTTCTTGTGGGCAGCCTGCCGCTGGGGTACCTGCTGCTGAGCCGCGCCGGGGTCAATACCCGCCTGAGCAATGCCCACAACCTGGGTGTGGAAAATATGCTGCGGCTGGTGGGGCCGGGGCTGGCCACCGCCTCCGCCGTGCTGGACGCGGGCAAGGGCCTGCTGGCGGTGCTGATGGCCTCCAGTCTGGG
The DNA here is from genome assembly GCF_000701405.1 of Deinococcus marmoris DSM 12784. Taxonomy (GTDB): domain Bacteria; phylum Deinococcota; class Deinococci; order Deinococcales; family Deinococcaceae; genus Deinococcus; species Deinococcus marmoris. The sequence goes on along the minus strand of NZ_JNIV01000036.1, from coordinate 40,699 downwards.
CCTGCCGGAAGTGACCGTGCTGGCGGCGCTGGCGGCGTATCTGGGGCATCTCAATCCGCCGAACGCTCTTTACCTGCCACTCTACGGCTCAGCTTTTGGACGGGTGCCGCCGCGCGGGCGCGGGAATCTGGTGCTGCTGGGCGTGCTGGCCGGGGTGGCGGTCACCGGGGCCGTGCCGCTGTGGGCCGCCGCCCTGCCCGTGGTGGTCTATGCGGGCGTCACCGGCTACTGGGGTTACGTCAGCGCGGCCACGCTGGCAGGACTGGCGGCCTTCGCTGCCGTGGTGGCACTGCTGCCGGTCGGCGTTCCCGCCAAGCTGGGGGCACTGGGACTGCTGGTGGCGGCGGGCTGGCGTTTCAAGGAAAACATCGGGCGGATGCTGGACGGCACCGAGCCGAAATTCGGCGAGGAAGTGCCGCTGGCCGGAAAGCGCGGCGACGAGGTGGTGGCCGCCTTCATGATCCACCCGATGACGCTGGAGAATTTCTGGTCTGCCCAGCGCTTCGCGTGGCTCAGACCGCTGGTGGAACGCGGCGTGATCAGCGAGGCGACCGTGCGTCAGATGGCCGCCAACCTGCGCCCCATGAAGATCGGCGAGCTGCGCGGCATCCGCACGCCCGAGGGCCAGAGCATCCGCTGCTACCTGCTGTCCAGCCCACTGCTGCCGGACGTGTTCGACACCCAGCCGGAACTGGCCACCCGCCGGGCCATCGAGGGCGCGCGGCTGGCGCATGAGCTGGGCGCGGAAGTGTTCGGGCTGGGCGCGTTCTGGTCCGTGGTGGGCAACAAGGGCGTGGATGTGCAGGCCGCCGTGCCCGAAATCACCGTGACCAACGGGGGCGCTTACACCTCCGGGACCATCAAGGCCGCCATTCCGGGCATCCTGAAACACTTTGAATCCGGGGGCCGGGACCTGAAAGCTGCCACCGCTGGCATCGTGGGCGCGAACGGCGTGGTGGCCTTTGGTATCGCGCGGACCATTGCGCCGCAGGTGGCCAAACTGATCATGCTGGGGCGCAACCTGGACAAGCTGGAGCGCAGCGCCGCCACCCTGCGCCGCGCGAATAAGGACACCGAGATCATCACCACCACCGACTACGCCACCCTCAAGGACGCGGACCTGATCTTCACCGCCACCAGCGACCCGCTGCCTGTCATCTTTCCGCAGCACGTCAAACCCGGCACCTGGATCTTCGACGAGGGCCGCCCGGCAGATGTGGATGAAAGTGTGGCGGGCATTCCCGGCGTGCGCATTATTCCCGGCGGCGTGGTGCGCCCGCCCGGCGGCATGACCAGCAACATCGACCTGCAATTCGGCGAGGGCGCGGTGCCCGCCTGTCTGGCCGAGACGCTGATCATCGCCGCCACGGGCGAGCATCACCGCAAGAGCCTGGGGCCGCAGACGTTGAGCGAGAACATCAATTTCTTTGTGGAACAGGCCGCGCGGCTGGGCTTTGAAGTGGTGGACTAGAGCGGCTGCCGCGAGAGCCGTCGGTTGCTGTCCAAACAAATCGAGGAATTGTGACCTACCAACGGATAAATCCGTTGGCTTCTCAGGCAACGCTTGCGTTGACTACCGCTACGTTGATGCCTGATGGGACGGCCCGCCCCAGGATGTTCCGCGCTGCGTTCAGGTCCGCATTCTCCTGATGACCGCAGGCGACACACCGAAACCGCGATTGACTGGCCCGGTTCTCCCGGCAGGTGTGGCCGCATTGGTTGCACGCCTGTGAGGTGTATCGGGGGTCTACGGCGACAACCTTTCGAGCGGCCCATGCTGCCTTCTGCGAAAGGAGAGAAAAGAACTGACCCCAGCCGACATCGTGGATAGACCGGGCCAGATTGCCCCGCGCCATCCCACCGACATTGAGGTCTTCGTGCGCGATCAAGTCGTTCTCCCGGACGAGTTGGAGAGCGGTCTTGTGGTGGAAGTCCAACCGCTGGCGGCTGACCTTGCGGTGCAGCTTGGCGACCCGCTGCACGGCCTTCCGCCTGCGGTTGCTGCGTTTGTTTCGCTTGCGGGCGACCGCACGCTGAGCGACCCGCAACTTCTTCATGGCGGTCTGGAAGTGCCGGGGGTTCTCCACAAACTCGCCATCGGAGGTGATGGCAAACCATGTCGTTCCCACGTCCACCCCCACTGAGCTTCCCGTTTCGGGAAGTGGTTGAGGCTCCACTTCGCAGACGTAGCTGACGTACCACTCAACGCAATCGCGGGTGATGGTAGCCGTCTTGATCTTGCCTTCCAGCGGGCGGTGCAACCGGATTCGGATGTTGCCGATCTTGGAAAAGAACGCCGTCTTCTCGGAGACGCTGAATCCCGACTGCGGGTAGCACATGGAGTCGTACCTGTCCCGGCCCTGGAAGCGGGGATAGCCGGGGGTCTGCCCTGCCTTGACGCGCCGAAAGAACGCCTGGAATGCTTTGTCCAGCCGCTTGAGAACGTCCTGCAACACCTGCGAATAGACGCCCTTGTATTCTGGCAGTTCCGCCTTGATCTCGCTGAGATGCTTCATCTGATCGTATCCAGTCAACGTCTTTCGGGCCTTCTTGTATGCCGTTTTGCGCTCCTCCAACGCGGCGTTGTACAGGGTGCGGCAAAGACGCAACTGTTCGTTCAGCGCAGCTTCCTGCACTTTCGTGGGGCAGAGACGGTAGCGGAAGGCTTTCAGCATTCAGTCTCTCGTCTTCTGAGCGGCGATGTACTTCTCGATGGTTTCGGCGCTGACGTTGCCCGCCGTGCTGACCCAATAGGAACGTGTCCACAGGGACGGCATGGTTTGCAGCTTGGGGAACTCCTGACGCAGAACACGGGAGGTGTAGCCCTTGAGGGCGTGCATCACCTGAGTAGGCGATACGTCCGGGTCTGTACCGATGAACAGGTGGACATGATCAGGCATGATCTCCATTGCCACGATGCGCCAGCCCAGTTCGGCGATTTTGTCTTCCAGAAGTTCCTTGAGCCTCAGCGCCACGTTTCCCACCAAGACCTTTCTGCGCCGCTTGGGACACCATACGAAATGGTATCGCAACAGCGAGACAGAAGTGTTCTTGTGAAGATAGGACGTCGACACTTCCACAGTTTAGCACGACGGGGCGGCGTGTGGGTAGCGCCTCGGCATCAACGTTCAGCATCAGCACGACCTCCCTATCGGGAGGCGTGGGCTATCCATCCCAGGGTTAAAACCCTGGGCTTTCCGCCCACACCCTTTGTTGTAAGTTTCTTCCCCCCTGCACGCTGACCATCACTTGACTTTCACTTGACCTCCGCGCCCAACCTGACGACTCTCTGAGAACGTTCAGGACGTGCCTTGAAGTGCGGCTACGCGGGAGTTCAGCGCGTCTATGCTGCGGCGTGATCTTCCGCGCCCTGCGTCCACTCCTGACCCTGGTGGCCCTGGCCTGCGGCGGGTGGGGGCGGGCGGCGGAGGTGCCACTTTTTCTGGGGCCGGTGCTGCCCGCTGCGCCCCTGACCGACCCCATCTGTGCCCCGCCCACCGACCCGCTGGAGCTGGCGCTGTGGACAGTGGTCACGGCGAATGGTCAGCCGGACCTGAGTTGCGACAATGCCTTCGTGGGGTATCTGCGGACGCCGCGCAGCCTGACCACACCGCTGGACGCTTTCGAGGTCACGGCCAGCGGAATCGCCAACGCCCGGAGCGAGGTGCTGCTGGCCAGCATGGAATGGCGCGGCGGTCCGGGAAATCCAGGCTGGATCTTCGCGCAGGCGGTGGCCAACCTGTACGGGCGGGTACGCGAGGATCCAGCCGCGTACCCACAGGGCATGACGGTGCGGGCGCTGCTGGGCGGCTACCCGGACCTGCTGCGCCCGGACGGCAGAACGCAGCCGCTGGCCCTGCTAGACGATCTGCTGGGGCTGGGCGTGCCGCTGGAGGACGCCCGCGTGGGCTGGAAACTCAGCGTCCTCAATTACCGCTACCTGCCGCACAGCCACGTCAAGCTGCACGTCATCGACGGCCAAGACCTGACCGTGGCCGGGTACAACTACACCGACTGGCATCTGCCCGCCTCCGAACCGGGGGGACGCGGTCTACATGACCTGGGACTGCGGATGACCGGGCCAGTGGCGCAGAGCGGCGTGGCCGCCTTCGACGACCTGTGGCGGCACAGCTCACAACTGCGCTGCCCGGAAGGGGTGACGCGGGCGCAGGCCGAGGCGCTGTGCCAGATGACGCCACCGGACCCGGTGACGCACCCGGCAACCGTGCGCAAGGCTGTGCCCACCGGCACGGCGCGGGCCTTCATGCTCTACCGCCGTCCCGGCCATGACGAGGCGGACCTCGCCCATCTGGCGCTGCTGGGCGCGGCAAGAGGGGAGATCGAGCTGATGCAGGCGGATTTTGGCCCCACGCTGAACTGCTGGGGCGCGTACCTGAACCCGCAGGGCTGCGGCCCGGAGTCGTGGCCGGTGTACATGACCGCCGTGCTGGGGGCGCTGGAGCGTGGGGTCCGTGTCCGGCTGCTGACCGTGGATTACGGGATCGGCGCGGCCCCCAACCGCAGTGGGATCACCCTGCTGCGTCAGGAGTTGCGCCGCCGGGGCATCGAAAGCCGCTTCGAAGCGCGCTACACCACCTTCAACATGCACACCAAGGCGCTGACGGTGGACCGCCGCGTGGTGGTGGTGGGCAGCATGAACTTTCACTTCAGCGCGTGGGGCAGGCTGGGACTGGCCGAGGCCGCGCTGGCCACGGGCGATCCGGCAGCGGTGCAGGAGCAGCAGACCAGCTTCGAGACCATCTGGAAGACCGCCAGCCGCCCCGTGCCGGACGAGTGGTGGCTGAAGAACGTGACCCCTGATCTGACGCCAGAACCCGCTGCCGGGACAGCCGACACGGTCACGCCCCGCCCCGGCCCGTAAACTGGGGCCATGACTGACCTCTCCCCCGTTCTGCCCACGCGTGCCTCACATGGTTGAGCGCCTGTATCTGGCCAAGCCGCGCGGCTTCTGCGCGGGCGTGGTCATGGCCATCGGCGCGGTGGAGCGGGCCGCCCGGACCGAGGAAAAACCTGTGACGGTCTACCATTCCATCGTCCACAACCACACCGTCGTGGACCGGCTGGCACGCGACCACAGCGTGCATTTCGTGGAAAATCTGGACGATATCGAGGCCCTGCCGGAAGGCGGCGAAACGGTGGTGTTCTCCGCGCACGGCATCAGCCCCCTGGTGCGCGAACGGGCGCGGGCGCTGGGTTTGAGTACCATCGACGCCACCTGCCCGCTGGTCACCAAGGTCCACACCGAGGCCAAGAAATACGCCCGCGAGGGCTACACCATCCTGCTGATCGGCGACAGCGCCCAGCATCAGGAGGTGATCGGCACGCGCGGCGAGGCCCCGGGCAGCACCATTCTGGTGGGCGTACTGGGCAAGCGCGGCGAGGGCCTGCATGACCCGCACACGGTCACGGTGCCAGACCCCGACAAACTGGTGGTGCTGACCCAGACCACCCTGAGCGTGGACGACACGCGGCGCACGGTGGACATCCTCAAGGCCCGCTTCCCAGAACTGATCGTGCCCCCCAGCGAGGATCTGTGTTACGCCACCAAGAACCGCCAGGACGCGGTCAAGGCCATCGCGCCCAACGTGGACGCCTTTCTGGTGCTGACCAGCACGCATTCCAGCAACGGCATGCGGCTGCTGGAACTGGCCGCCGACACCTGTGGCCGCGCTGAGCGCCTGGAAACGGTGGCCGATCTGGCGCACCTCGATTTAAGCGGCGTGCGGAACATCGGCATCACCAGCGCCGCCAGCACGCCCGACGATCTGGTGCAGGAGGTGGTGGCCCACTTCCGCGCCCTGAATCCCGAATTACAGGTGACCGAGGAGGGCGAGTGGGAGAACATCGAATTCCGCGAGCCGAAGAAGATTCTGGCCAGCCAGCCCCTGCCGCGCACGATGGGCTGAGGCGGGCGGTCAGCGGATAAAGCGCCGGGTGGTGACCCTGAACCACCGCAACGGGTCACGCTTTTCCGGGGCCAGGGTCAGTTCAGCGCGGGCGGCGATGATCTGCGCCACCTGACTGATCCTGAGTTCCCCCGTGTTCAGGTGGGTGGCGAAGGCCGGATGCTTCAGATCGCTCAATCTCGCCTCGACCTGCCGTCCGGCCCACGACTGCCGTCCCTGGGCGCGGCGGCGCAGACGGCTGTGGATCACATCCGGCGGGGCCAGCAGGGTGAAGTGGTGAACGCCCAGGCCCCTGTCCCGTAGCCCCCCCAACAGGGCCGCGTGACGGGCCAGGTCCGTGACGGTCATGGGAACCATCACCGCGCCGTGGGCCACCGTGGCGGCATGCTCCAGGGCGTCCAGCACGAACGGCACCCACAGCGGGTGACGCTGAAAATCACCACTGGACCCCGGCGTCAGGTGCTGGAGCGTGAAGCCGAGTTCCTCTGGATCGAACAGAAAACTGCCCTCCACGCGCTCTTGCAGGTGCGCGGCGGTATGCGTTTTGCCCACACCGAAGGGACCGTTGATCCAGATGACAGGCGCGCTCATCTGCCCAGCTTAAGGGCGCGACACCCGGCCAGGAGCGCGCTAGCATGCCCGGCATGAGGGTACGAGTTTGATTGTGGTCAAAGTGGGCGGCAGCGCCGGGATCGATTACGACGCGGTGTGCGCCGATCTGGCGGCGCGCTGGAAGGCGGGAGAGAAATTGATTCTGGTCCACGGGGGCAGCGGCGAGACCAACCGCGTGGCCGAGGCGCTGGGCCACCCGCCCAGATTCGTGACCAGTCCCAGCGGCTACACCTCCCGTTTTACAGACCGCCAGACCCTGGAAATCTTCGAAATGGTCTACTGCGGCAAGATCAACAAGGGCATCGTGGAGCGCTTGCAGCGCCTGGGCGTCAACGCGGTGGGCCTATCGGGCCTGGACGGGCGCATCTTCGAGGGCCGCCACAAGGACAGCGTGCGCGCCGTGGAGAACGGCAAGGTGAAGATCCTGCGCGGCGATCACACCGGAACGGTGGAGAAGGTCAACACGGGCCTGATCGAACTGCTGCTGGGCGCGGGCTACCTGCCAGTATTGACCCCCCCCGCCAGCAGCTATGAGGGCGTGGCGATCAATGTGGACGGGGACCGCGCCGCCGCCGCGCTGGCCGTGGCCCTGAAAGCCGAGGCGCTGCTGCTCCTCTCCAACGTGCCGGGACTGCTGCGCGCCTACCCGGACGAATCCAGCCTGATCCGCCAGATTCCGGCGAATGACGTGGAATCCTACCTGGAATTCGCCCAGGACCGCATGAAAAAGAAGGTGCTGGGGGCGGCGGAAGCAGTGGCGGGCGGGGTCAAGCGCGTCATCTTCGGGGACGCCCGCGCCGGGCAGCCGATCACGGCGGCGCTGGACGGGGCCGGAACGGTGGTGTCGTAAGCATGGACACTGGAGGGCAAGGAGACACATGGACAAGATCATGATCACCACCGCCAACGAACTGGAGGGCTTCCGCATCGTGCGGCAACTGGGCGTGGTGCGCGGCCTGACCGTGCGCTCGCGCAGCGTGCTGGGCAACATCGGCGCGTCGCTCCAGACCCTGCTGGGCGGCAACATCACCCTGTACACCGAACTGGCCGAGAAAGCCCGTCAGGAGGCGTATGACCTGCTGTTGCAGCACGCCCAGGAGCGCGGGGCCAACGCCATCATCGCCATGCGTTACGACGCCAACGACATCGCCGACGGCGTGACCGAGGTGCTGGCCTACGGCACGGCAGTCGTGGTGGAACAGCGCTGAACTTGACACCCACCGAACTCCTGAACTTTCTGAATGCCAGGGGCGGTCAGGAATACCGCGCCACCGCCCTGCTGCATGTAGGCAGGGGCAAGAAGGCCAGCGTGCGCGAGCTGGGCGAATACCGCCTGAACATGCGCGGCAGCCACGTCCAGGCCACCGGCCCCAGCGGGCAAACGCGGCTACTGGACCGGGGCGAGTTCATGGCCGTCTTCAGCAGCTACTCGTTCAGCCCCGCGACGCCCACCGGGGAAATGACCGATCTGGGACCGCTGTTCGGGTAGGCGAGCCTGTGCTTTTCGGCCTCACTTTCAAATGTCCGGCACAGCAAAAAGAAGAAGGGGGCAGAGGTCACAACCCCCCGCCCCACTTCTCCCACCCGGTCTGGATTTACTGCTGTTGCGCTTCCGGGAAGGCCACGTCGCCCAGATTGACCGTGACCTCGCGGGTCTGGCCGCCGCGCACGACGGTCAGCTTCACGCTGTCGCCCATGCTCTTGCCCAGGATGGCGCTCTGGAGGCTGTTGTCGTCGGTGATGGGCTGGCCGTCAATGGCCGTGATCAGGTCACCGTCGGTGGACACCGTGGTGGTCTGGCCCGTGGCGGGGTTGGTCAGCCTGATGCCGCCGTTGCTGCCCGCCTGCAAGCTGGCATTGGCGGCGGGGCTGCCCGGCACCACTTCCTGAATCAGCGCGCCGCTCTCGGGCAGTCCGGCGGTCGCGCGCTGGGCGTCGGTCAGGCCGCTGACGTCGGTGAACTGGATGCCCATGCGCGGCGGCTGCACCACGCCGCCCTGGCCCGCCTGAAGCTGGGGCAGCAGCTTTTTGACCGTGTTGACCGGGATGGCAAAGCCCACGCCCGCACTCTGGCCCGCGCCCCCGGTCAGGATCTGGGTATTGACGCCGATGACCTCGCCGGAGCTGTTCAGCAGCGGCCCGCCGGAGTTGCCGGGGTTAATCGCCGCGTCGGTCTGGATCAGACTCTGGTAGATGCCCTGCGCGCCCACCGGGGCGGTGCGTTCCAGGCTGCTGATAATGCCCTCGGAGACGCTGAAGTCCAGGCCGAAGGGTGCGCCCATCGCCACCGCTTTCAGGCCCACGTCCAGCTTGCTGCTGTCGCCCAGCGGAATCGGCTGGATCAGGTTCTTGGGCAGGCCCTCGGGGCGGATCAGCGCCAGATCGAAGTCGGGGGCGCGGGCAATGACCTTGGCCTTGTACTCGGTCTTGTCGCCGTGGACACGGATGGTGATCTCGCTGGCTCCGTCCACCACATGGTTGTTGGTGATGATGTCGCCCGCAGCAGAGACGAAGAAGCCGCTGCCGGTGCCGGTCTGGGGCCGGGGCGTGCCACCACTGCCGTCCTCGCTGCCATCGCCAAACGGAAAGCCGAAGGGCATCTGCTCCTGCATGCGCTTGCGGAGCTGGGCCTCGGGGCTGCCGGAGCTGTCGGCCTTCTCTGTCACGCTGATATAGACCAGCCCGCCCTGCCGCTGCTTGACCACGTTCACCGTGTTCGTCTCGGACTCGGTGCGGGCGCGGCTCCCGCCAAAGGTCTGGGTCTGGGGGACCTGGGGTGGCGTCGCCAGGGTCTGAACGATTTTTCCCTGGGTGTTTTGCGCGGCGGTGGCGGGCGAGGCGGTCTGGGCGTCGCTGCGCTCATTGATGCCGTAACCGACAAACGCGCCGAGGGCCAGTGTGCCCGACAGGGCCAGGATAGATAGGTTCTTCTTCATGCCCGCAGTGTGGCGCGGCCCGGTTACACGGCGGTTAAAGCCCTGGCAAAAAAACTACGGTGGCAAACTTGACTTGCTAGACTCCCGTTATCGTGGCTCGCCAACATCGTCGTCATGCCCCAGACCGAGAAGAAACGCTGCACCGACTGGCTCCGGTGTGTCCCATCTGCGGCGCATTCGCGCCTCTGGATTACCACAACAGCCGTTGTCTCGTCGGGATGCAGGAGCAGGTAAGGTACACCCTCAAGATTCGTCGCTGTCAGAACCAGGCGTGTGGCTGGTTCCGTAAACCCCTCCGCCCAGAAGCAGAAGGGCGATTGGCCCTTCCATACAGTGAATATGGTTTTGATGTCCTGGCTTTCATCGGCCAGGAACGCTTTGCGTTCCACCGCACTGTCCCGGAAATCCACACCCTGTTGGCTCAGCGGCAAGTGGATATCAGTCAGCGTCAGGTCACCCACCTGATCGCCCGTTACGAGGAATTGCTGGCATCCAAACTGATGCGCCCGGATCACTGGCAGGCCAGGTTGCGAGAGCAAGGCCGGGTCATCCTCAGCTTGGACGGCTTACAGCCCGATGTCGGTCACGAAGTGCTGTGGCTGATTCGGGAGGTCCTTTCAGGAGAAGTCCTGCTGGCCCGGCCCCTGGTGACGAGTTCGGAAGATGACCTTGCTACGCTGCTGACCGAAGTCAGAGAGGCGCTCGGTGAGCGCCTCCCCGTGCTTGGGGTCATCAGCGATGGACAGCGGGCCATTCGCCTGACGATCCAGCAGGTCTTTCCAGGTGTTCCCCATCAGTTGTGCCAGTTCCATTCGCTACGCGAAGCCGCCCGGCCACTTCTGGAGGTGGACCGTCATGCCAAAGTGCAACTGAAAAAGCGCCTGCGCGGCATCAAGAAGATCGAATCTGCTCTGGAACAGCGCTCAGACCCCCAGGCGCGCATCTTGCTGAACTATGCCCTGACGGTCAGAAGCGCCCTGACCGATGACGGGCGTCCACCACTCGTTGCCAGCGGGTTACGGCTTCAAGACCGGGTTCACCGAATTCATGACTCGCTGGAGCGCCTTGAAACTGCGCCTCAGAAAAAAGGGGGGATCAAACGGATCAAGAACTGAGTCGTCTCCGACGACATCTTCAGAAAGCCCTTCAGGAAGATGATCAACCCTGGCAGGTGCTGAGCGACGCACACAACGCCATCATGCGTGTGGCACAGGTTCTTCAGAATCCCGGTGAGGACGACGCGCACGTCGTCCAGCAACAGTTTCAGCATGTTCTGGCGCAAATACAGCCCCGGTCACAAGGCCTGCCTGAGATTTCGGGTGCGCTGGCGCACTTCGTCAAGGTGTTGACCGCTCAGCAGGACTGGCTCTTTCATTGCTACCGCGTGCCGGGTTTGCCCCGAACAAACAACGCACTGGAACAATATTTTGGCTCGGCCAGGCGGTATGAACGTCGGATCAGCGGTCAAAAATCAGCTTCACCAGGGCTGGTGATTCGTGGGCAGGTCCGTCTGGTGGCCGCAGCGGCCACCAGAAACAGCGTCATCACGCCACAAGATCTTCAGCCCACAGATGTGGAGGATTGGCGTGTTTTACGTCAAAAACTGGAAACCCGTCATGAAACCCGCCGCCTTCAGTCGCGATTCCGACGTGCCCCCCAGGCTTGCCTGGACCAACTTGAGGCAGAGTGGGACAAGCTAGTTTTGCCACCGTAGAAAAAAAACTCCCGGCTACAGGGAGCCGGGAGAACTGAAGCCAAACCAGATTTATTTCTTGCGTTTGGTGCTGGTGCTGCCGCTGCCGGGCTTCTTGGGGCCGCCCGTGGTGGTGCGCTCCTTGGCGTCGCGCATGAAGGAGCGCAGCTTGGCCTCGAACTGCGGACTCTGCCGCCCGATGGCGCGCGGACGCGGCACTTCTTCGGGTTCTTCGAGCAGTTCCTTGATGGACAGGTCCAGACGGCCCCGCTCGTCACGGCCCAGCACCTTGACCTCAATGTTCTCGCCCTCGCGCACATGATCGTGGATGTTTCGCACGAACGAATGGGCGATCTGCGAGATGTGGACGAGGCCCGTCTCACCGTTCTCGAACTGGATAAACGCGCCAAAATCGGTTACGCGAGTAATGCGGCCCTCGGCCACCGCGCCAGAATCAAGTTGCACTAAAGGGTTTCTCCTAGGGAAAGCATGGCTCATATGGTACACCATGCGGACGGAATACGGGTTACATTTTAAACGTGAGATCAAGCGCAGATAGAAAACGCCGTCCAGACGCATGAAAACCGGCGCATGAAAAAGCCTGGACCGTCCGAAGACCGTCCAGGCTTGGCGAGGGATTCAGGGACTCAGGGGCAGACGTTTTTCGGCGAGGCGCTGTTGCGCGGTGCGGGCGCAGTCGCCGTGAAGTCGGTGCTGTTCTTGTTGGCGTCGGTGCAACCGTTGCCTGCACGCAGGGCGGCTGTCGTGTTGCTCAGCCCCGGCGCGGCGGCGTTGCCCTCGGACTCGTTGGCCGTGCCGTAACCGACGAAATCGAGCAGGTCCGTATCCGCAATGCCGGTAGCGGCCTCGATGTTATTGGCCAGAGCAACCTTGCCGTTGCTGCCGCTGAGGGCCAGCGTGCCAGTGGCATCAGGGGTGGGCAGTTCAGCCGTGCCGCCCATGCCTCTATCAAGCTGAATCAGGTAATACGCACCCGGCTGAATGTTTGCAGCAGGCAGGGCCAGCACATTTTTGGCATCGAAAACCCCTCCCGAGCTGGTGTACTGCACGCTTTTGCCCGCTGTGCTGATCGCCACTTTTCCGGCATTGAACAGTTCCACGAAATCGTTCTTGAACTGTGCCCCAGTGTTGCCGCCGCCGCCATAGACCTGACTGATCACCAGTCTGTCTGCGTTGGTGGGCGCGGGGTTTTGCACCATGACCTTCAGGGTGGTGGTGTCTGTGGCCTTGTCACTGTCCCGCGTCGCCGTCACCTTGATGGTGTAGGGGCCAGCAGCCTTGTAGGTGTGGATGTGCGGGCCGCTGGGCGCAACCGGAAACAGCCCCTCCACCGCGCCGTCGCCCCAGTCGGCGGTCAGCGCCGTGGGATTGCCGCCCGCCGTGACATTGATGGTGTAGACCTGACCCACGGTGGCGGTGGCCGGCCCGGTCGCGCCCACGGTCAGCGGAACGGCGACTGCGCCGTCTGCCTTGAGTTTCAGGCCCACCACCACGGGATCGTGGTCACTGCTGCGGTAGGCGGTAGGCGCGTACAGACCAGCGATCTGCTCGGGCGTCTTGAACTCGGTGTTGTAGTCCAGCACCGTCGGCTCGTCGGAGTTGATGTGCCACTCGGTGATGCCCGTGACCTGACCCCCCAGGCCCGCGCTGGCCAGGGCATGGTCCAGATAGCCGAACTGGCCGTCGAACTGGTAGGAATAGCGGTCTTCCAGCGCAATCCGCTTGTTCAGGCTCTCGAAGCCGCCCGTCTCCAGCGCCTTGACCGGGTCTTCCTCGCCGTAGGCGTTGAGGTCACCCATCAGCAGTACGTCTGGATCAGTTACTTTCAGCTTGTCGGCGAAGGCCAGCAAGGCTTTGGCCTGATCCACGCGCAGCATGTTCCAGCAGCCCTGACCGGTGTCCACGTCGCCGGTCTTGGGGCAACTGCCCTTGCTCTTGAAGTGGTTGGCCACCACCGTGAACACGCCCTTTCCGGCCAGATCGCGGAAGGTCTGGGCCACCGGCTTGCGGGCCTGATCAAACGCGGGATTGTCGTCGATGCGCGCGTTCCCCACCGTTTCCACCTTGCCGGGGCGGTAGATGATTGCCACGCGGATGGCGTCGGTGCCCACCTTGCCGGTCTTGACGCTGGCGTACTCGACCTTGCCAGCAGCGGTGTTCAGGGCGGCCACGAGATCGTCCAGGGCCATCTCGCCGTTGTTCTCGATTTCCATCAGGGTGATGACGTCGGCGTCCAGGGCGCGCAGTTCGGCCACGATCTTGGCCTTCTGGCGGGTGAACTCCAGGGCGTTGTCCGCGCCGCGCGCATTGGAATCGACGTCGCCCAGCGTGGTGAAGTAGTTCAGGACGTTCGCGCCCGCCACTTTCAGGGTGCTGTCGCCCACCGATTTGGGCGCGGCGGTGCGGGGGTTGGTGTTCACGAACGCGGGCGCTTTGGTGGGTTCCAGTTTGTAGGCATTGTTGGCGTAGTGCATCACGCCTTCCAGCCCAGTCACGGTGTCTCCGGCGCGGCGGGTGTTGTCGGCGTTCAGGTAAGGAATGGTGGGCGGGTTCTGCTTGCTGACGCCGTCGTCCAGCACCAGGGTCCGCAGCGCGTTGGAGGCCAGCGTGCCGCCCTGCCCGTTGGTGGGATTGAACAGCCGCCCGCCGCTGGAAAGGCCCAGTTCGCCGAAACGGCCCAGCGTGAAGGTGTTGGTCACGGTCATGGTGTTGGTCACCGTGACCAGCATGCCCTCGACGTTTTCCAGCGCGTCCGGCGCGGACAGCGGGTAGGTCAGCTTCGTGGGCGCGGGCAGCGTCGTGGTCCCGCAGGAGGTCACGGTGGTCACGCTGTCGAGCTGGGTGGAACCGAAGAACTCCTTGACCGTGCCGCTGATTTCCAGCACCTCGCCCACCTTGACGGCGTTGGGCGCGGCGGCGGTGTACACGAACAGGCCCTCGCTGGTCTTCGGGTCGCTGTCGGGCGTCACGTCCTGCACGAAAAAGCCGCTGAGGCCCGCCTGCGCGTCCTGCGTGACCACACCGCGAACGGTCACCACCTTGTCGGCCAGGAGACTGGCTGCCCCGGTGCCCTGAACGGCAGAAATGGGCGTGACGGTGGAACCCACCGGACAGGCGTAGGCAGGTACGGGCGGCTGGGTGGTGTCGGGGGTGTTGCAGGCGGCCAGCAGCGCGGTCAGGCCGAGCAGCAAAGCGCCGCCTTGCAGAAATTTCATGGTCATGGGGACTCCGTGTGAACAGGGGAAAGAGGCGAAATGATTGTGATGGAGCGGTAGTTTAGCGGCTGCGCCCCCACGCCGTCATGAGCGGCCCAGGGCTGACGCAGGGGCAGAGGTACGCGGTCCCACGCTGCACTCACAATGTCAGGGCAGGTTCAGACTGTTGCCCGCTTCAGACGGTCACCCGCAATGGGCCAGAGCGCCCCGCACCACGTCGTGCGAGATGCGGCCCGCGCCCGCCACCTTGAGCAGCAGTTCCAGCCGCAGCCGCCACAGCAGGCCCGGATCGAGTCGCCCGGCCCAGCGGTGCAGCGCAGGCTCCAGCTCATCCAGCACGGCGCATTCGTGTTCCAGGGTGGCCCAGCCCGCGTTGCCCCAGTCCAGCAGTCCGGCGTAATGGCCCTGTGTGTCGGCCAGCAGGTTGTGGCCGTACACGTCGCCGTGGACGAACACGGGCGCAGTCAGCGGGTAGGGCGTGGTCAGCACCCGCCGCAGCCTGATCCGCTCGGCAGGGGTCCAGGCAGCGCCGCCGATCAACCCCGGATCGCCCACCCACAGTTCTGACAGGCGCGGCGAATACGCTTCAGGTGGGGCGGCGTGCAACCGTTCCAGATCGTCCAGCACGGCGTTCCAGAATTGTGGCGTGAGTTGCGCGGGCGTGGGCACCCTGCCGGGCAGGCGCTCCCACAGGCTGTAACCCGGTCCCCAGAACAATGGGACGGCGGTCTGGACCCCTGCCGCCCGTGCGCCCAGAGCAACCGCCACCTCCCGCCCGTGGTCCGCACCGGGGCCTGGGTGATGCAGACAAGTCTCTCATGATTGTTTCCCGATCTCCCAGCCGAGAAAAATCGCATCGAAGCGTTCCAAACCCCGGCGGATAATTTGAAGGCCCGGTTTGCCCGAACCATGCCAGTGGCCCAGACGGGCCACGATCCACACTGCCCATGCCACGCTTTGCGCGGCATATGGGTTGCTCTGAGTCTTGGTGTTGCCCTCGCACCTCGGTAATAACTCATGAAGACATAGCAACTCGTCCTCACCGAAGAAAATACTGGCCTGTGTCACCTCGTCATCCCGACGCTTGACCAGTTCCGTGAGTTTTGCCGCGCTCCATAGACTCATGACCCCCAGCTTCATCACGGCCAGGCCGCTTTTCAAGCGGCTGGCTTCCACATCCAGTCCCCGCGTCTTCAGGGCGCTGAAGGTGTCTTCAGCGCGCCAGCGAAACATGTACCATTTCACGATCTGCAACGCTTGCTGGACGGTTTCCACAGTGTGGGTGGTCAGCAGTCGCCAGACCACTGGCGACTCACCACACGGCACACACGCCGTGCATTCCCGCACCTCCACCGCCTGAAGCTGGACGCTCCCCCGTTTGCCCGCCCGTCCAGCGCGGGGACTCCGCAACCTCACCGTGCGAAAACGTAGCGCCATCATGCTGCGCCGGGCTGCGCGTCCCCGCTTGGGGTCTGCCGGGATAGACAGCTCGAACAGTGCACTGGGTGCAGCGGCCTCCAATGCGGCCCACAGCCGGGTTGGCCCACCTGGATAATCCGGGATCAGCGCCCGGTCCTGCCGGGCGCGGGTGATCAGGTGCGTTTGGCACTGCATGACCTGAAACCACAAATCATAGATGTCGCCTTCTCGGTCATGGACCAACGTGACCGTTGGCGTCAAACCTTGCACGTCACGGGTCACGTGAAACCACTTCTGCGATTCGCACGCCCCAAAATCGACATGGCCGCCGCGCGTCCAGAGTTGGGCTGAGACGCAGCCCAAGGGACGCCCGTGTTCCGGGTCAAGCGCAAATCCAGCGTGGATGAAAAAGCCTGGATCGCTATTGTTGCCTGTGACCCCCAACTCGGCTGCCGGACGGTAGCCCATCGTCGCTTTGAGGTTGACCTCCGTGGTGTCGCTACAAACCAGCACATGGGCGTGTCCAGCGTGCTGGACACGCTCTCTCCCAGCGCGGGTGGCTGCGTAGATCAGTTGATCGAGATGAACGTGGTCGTGATGCAGAAAGCCCGAAAACGCCACCTGTTCTGCGCGGTTGGAGGCCAGCCGACTCAATGTGCCAGTACAGGTCCTGTGGATCGCTCCCACGAGTTGTTCAGCTCTGCGTTCCAGACGGAGATCACGGAAGCCGATTCGTCCACTGAGACCCTGTTGTGAGACATACATTCGATTATGAGTGAGATGTCTGCATCACCCAGGCACCGGGGCTGAGGCGCAGCACTGCCGTCTCGCTCAACCAGACCGCGTTGGAAAAGCCCGTGTCGGCGCGGCGCAAGCCCGCAAGGCCCAGGCCGTGGCGCGTGAAATAGCTGGTGGGATCGGCAGTCATGGGCAGGGCGGTCAAGAAGGACTCTCCCGCCGACAAATCATGCCATGTCCGGTGGCGACACGCCGCAGAACCATCCAGTAGGTGACGGTAGGCCCGGAAAAACACCGTCCGATGGACTACCCTGAAGGACGTGACGCCGCCCACCTCCACCTCCTCGCCCCAGACCCGCGCAGCCCAGACCCGCCCGGTCAAGCCCCTGTGGGTGGCGCTGGGCTTCGTGCTGTGCGCGTTGGGCTTCGTGGGATTGGTGCTGCCGGGGTTTCCGGGAACGGTGTGGTTCGTGCTGGCCGCCGCCTGTTTTGCGCGGGGCGATCCGCGCTGGGAGGCGTGGCTGCTGTCGCGCCCGGTGATCGGGCAACTGGTTCAGGACTACCGCAACGGCCTGGGCATGCCCCTGCGCGCCAAGTGGATCGCCTGCACCTGCATTGCCGTGGCGGTCAGCTTCAGCCTGGGACGCATTCCCGTGCTGGTGGGGCAGGTGGGCTGGGTGCTGGTGGGACTGTTCGGAATTTACTACATCTGCCTGCGGGTGCCGACGAAGCGCTGAGAATCCTGAGTTGCGCGGCCCACACTCACCTATCCCTGTGTCTGCGGAACGACTCCACGCACCTTCGGTGTCACGCTTGCCAGCACCACGCCACCCACGCAGCCCAGCAGGCCCACCAGGGCCAGGGCGC
The DNA here is from genome assembly GCF_000701405.1 of Deinococcus marmoris DSM 12784. GTDB lineage: Bacteria > Deinococcota > Deinococci > Deinococcales > Deinococcaceae > Deinococcus > Deinococcus marmoris. The sequence continues at coordinate 23,271 of NZ_JNIV01000036.1, read as the reverse complement.
TCAGGCGTTCGCCGTACAGGAAATACGCCTCAATGACCACCAGCGGCGGCACCAGATAGAACAGGCTGCTCACGCGGGCGGCGGGCATTCGGCGGATCAGGGTCAGCAGCAGCAGAATTGCGCCCACCGACAGCGCCAGCGTGAGCCAGACCAGCGAGACGATAAATTCCGTGTTCCAGTTGATATATGCGCCGCCGTGGACAGCGGTCAGGGTCAGCATGGCCACGGCACTGGCCGCGTACTGTCCCGTCGTGCCTCCCAGCAACGGAACGTCCGCTCCCGAACGCCGCTGATACAGCGTGCCCAGCGTGGTGGCCAGCAGGGCGAACAGCGCCGCCAGCAACGCTGGAGCCGTGTACGCGCCGCTCCCCGGTGCGCGGCCCAGCACCACCAGAACCACGCCCACGAAGCCCAGACCCAGCCCTACCCACTGCCGATTACTCACCGACTCGCCCAGCAGTGGCCCCGACAGCAGGCCCGTCAGCAGCGGTTGCAGTCCCACGATCACCGACATCACCCCCGCCGGAAGGTGCTGCGCGATGCCGTACGTGACGGCCCCCAGATACCCGGCATGTAGCAGCAGTCCGCTGACCGCCGCCTGGGTCCACTGCGCCCGGCCTCGCGGCCACGGGGCGCGCAGGGCCAGTGTCAGCCCGGCCATCAGGAGTGCGGCCAGCACGAAGCGCACGCTCAAAAAGGCGAAGGGATCGGCATTCAGCGCCGCGCCCTTGGTCCCGATAAACCCGGTACTCCACAGAAAGACGAACAGCAGCGGGGCCAGCGTGGTGGCCGCTGGACTGGAGGAAAGTGATACGGGCGGGCGGGGGCGCGGCACAGGAGAAGCCTAGTGCAAGCGCGTGGACAGCATCCCTGTCTCCCCTCTCAGGCAGCCTGAGGCTTCAGGCCATGAATTCTCAGACGCGCCCACCCACCACATGTTCGTCAAAAAACGCCATCACGCGGTTCCAGGCGTCCACGCTCGCCACCGCGTCAAAGTTGGGACCCTGGTTGGCGAACGAGTGTTTCATGCCCTCGTACACCTTGATGTCGTTGGGGATGCCCGCCGCCGTCAGTTCGTCGCACAGCGCCTCGCCCTGCTTGCGGGTCACGTCCTGGCCGGGATAGCTGCCCACCACCGGGCAACTGCGCCTCACGGCCTCCAGTGGGCGCGGGTTGAAGCCGTAATACGGCGCGATGGCCCTCACGCGGTCATCGGTGCAGGCCATCGCCACCGCCAGACTGCCGCCCATGCAAAAGCCCACCGCCCCCAGCCGGGAGGCGTCCACGCCGTCCAGTTCACCCAGCACGGTCAGCGCCCGCTTGGTGTCCTGCACGCCCCCATGCTCCAGCGAGTTCAGGAAGATGCCCGACATCATGCGGGTCATGCAGACCACGCGGTGTTGCTCCGCGAACAGGTCCACCGCCAGCGCCACGTAGCCCGCCTGCGCGAAACGGTCCGCGATGCCCCGGATGTCGGCGTTCAGGCCAAAGGCTTCGTGGATGACCAGCACGCCGGGAGCGTCCCCATCCATCAGGGCGGGGCGGGCAAGGTAGGCGGGCAGGCTGCGGCCCTCCGACTGAACCCGGATGGTCTGGATATTTCTGGGGGAGGTCATGGGACAGACTAGCGCCGCAGCCCCCTCCCCCACAGCCCCGGCTCAGGCTTCAATCACTCTGCAATTCTCCTGCCACCGCTGCCAGCGCAAAGGCGTATTCCTCCGCCGCCTCGTTCAGGGCGTCGTAGCGTCCGCTGCTGCCGCCGTGGCCCGCGCCCATGTTGGTCTTGAGAACCAGCACGCCACTGCCAGACCCCTCCAGCGTCCGCAGCCGGGCCACGTACTTGGCCGGTTCCCAGTACGCCACGCGCGGATCGTTGAGACCGGTGGACACGAACAGGTGCGGGTAGACGCCCGCCTTCAGGTTGTCGTAGGGGCTGTAGGCGCGCATGGCGGCGTAGGCTTCCGGGTCATTGGGGTTGCCCCACTCGTCGTATTCCCCGGTGGTCAGCGGGATGCTGGCGTCCAGCATGGTACTCAGCACGTCCACGAACGGCACGCCCACGAAGGCCGCCTTCCACAGGTCCGGGCGCAGGTTGACCGCCGCGCCCATCAGCAGGCCGCCCGCGCTGCGGCCCATCGCCACCAGATCGCCCGCCACGCCCGCCGCCCGCAGGTGTTCGCCCGCCGCCACGAAATCGGTGAAGGTATTCATCTTGTGTTGCAGCCGCCCCGAGTCGTACCAGCGCCGCCCGCGCTCCGAGCCGCCCCGGATGTGGGCGATGGCCCAGACCCAGCCCCGGTCCAGCAGCGGCAGCCGGGTCATGGAAAAGGCGGGATCCACGGGAATTCCGTAACTGCCGTAGCCGTACAGCAGCGTCGGGGCGGGCAGCGCGGTGTCGCGGCGGCGCACCACACTGACGGGCACCTGCTCGCCGTCCGGTGCAGTGGCCCAGACCGATTCGGACACGTACAGGCCCAGATCGTAACCGGGAACCGGGGTGGCCTTCACCAGCGTGGTTTCTAGCGTATTCAGGTCAAGGTCCAGATGTTCGTTGGGCCGGGTCAGGCTGCCGTAGAGGATGCGGGCCGTGTCGGTGTCGTAAACCCGGTTCCCGCCGATGCGGACGGTGGAGCTGTCTTCCGGGAATTCCACCCGGCGGGCTGCGCCGTAGCCGTCTGCGGTGCGCGGCAGCACCCACAGACGCGTATACCCGCCCTCGCGCCCGGAGAGCAGCAGGTGGTTTCTGAAGAGGTGCATCCCAGTCAGGTAACGCTCAGGGCTGTAGGGCAGAACTTCGGCAGCCTTTTGAAGATCCAACTCCCCTTCTTTGGGCAGCCGCACCAGCTTGAATTCTTCCGCACCGCCCGCGTTGGTCAGGGCCAGCCAGTGACCTCCGCCGTCGGCCAGCATCACTTCCGTTCCCCGCACGCGCGGCAGCAGCATCTGCGGACGGGCGCTGACGTCGCGCGCATTCAGAACCAGCCATTCCTGCGCCATGTTGGCCTCGCTGACCAGCAGCAGCGTTTCCCCATTCTCCGAGAGGGACGCGCCCACGCGGAAGGTGGAGTCGTCTTCCTGCAACAACAGTTCGTCGGCACTCTGCGGCTGACCCAGCGTGTGCCTCCAGACCTTATCGGGGCGCTGGGTGTCGTCCTCAGTGGCGTACAGCAGGGCCGAGCTGTCGGCGTGCCACGCCAGCGTCCAGCCACTGATGCCTGTCAGCGCCGCCTCCGCAAGTTCACCCGTCTGGGTATCCAGCACGCGCAGTTCCCAGACCTCCTGCCCAGTTTTATCCATCAGGTAGGCCCAGTAACGCCCGTCCGGGCTGGGGCGGGTCAGGTAGACCCACACGTTGTCCAGGCCCTCGCGCGTCTTCAGAACGTTCAGGTCCAGCAGGGTCTGCTCATCGCCTCCAGCCACCGGACGGCGCAGAAAGACCGGGTGCGCCTTGCCCTCCAGCGTGCGGATAAAGTAGTGCCAGTCGCCGTCCTGCACGGGGGGCTGCTCGTCGTCTTCCTGAACGTGCGAGAGGAGTTCCCCGTAGATCGTGGCCTGCGTCCCGCGCAGCGGCGACATCACCGCGTCCAGGTGGGCGTTCTCGGCCTCCAGATGGCCCAGCACCAAAGCGTCGGCCTTGCCGCGCGTCTTGAGCCAGTGGTAGTCGTCCAGGCGGTCCTCACCGTGCATGGTGTGGGTGATCGGTTCGCGGTCTGCGGTGGGCGGCTGGATGGTGGTGGGCCGACTCTCTGAAAGATCAGGCATGGGTAGAGGGTAACAGCAGCCGAACGAAACGGGAATGCACGGGCCACAGTTCTTTCGTGAGCGTTTTGTCCGGCGTGATGGTGGGCCGGGCAACCCAGCCTCAGTCTGCCTGTCCGCCCGCCTTCGTCACGGGCTGCCCGGCTTCGGTCCAGGCTTTGATGCCGCCGTCCAGATGGGCGACGTTGGTATAGCCCATTTGTTGCAAGGTGTCGGCGGCCAGAGCCGAGCGGCCTCCAGAAGCGCAGTGCAGGATGACGCGGCGGTCTGGGACAAACTCGCTGCGGTGGTAAGGACTGCTGGGGTCGGCCCAGAATTCCAGCATCCCGCGCGGCGCGGAGATGGCCCCTGCAATCTGCCCGGTCTGTTCGTATTCAGTGGGTTCGCGAATATCGACGAGTACGGCGTCTCCGCCCTCAAGCTCGGCGGCGACCTGTTGGACCGAGAGGTTTTCGATCCGTTGCCTGGCATCCTGAACCATCTGAGAGGCAGTTTTCGGTGACATTCGGCTTCCCCCTTGGTGAATTTAATGGGTTGAATTTAATGGGTTGAATTTGATGGGTTGAACTCAATGTGGAGTGGAGATCGGCCTGCTCTGCTCGCCCCTTTGGCCTTGAGCTGGCCCGGCCCGGCCATCCGGCGACCCGCACTGCGTCCCTTAGCGGCGCTGACTTTTCCGATTGTTTTGGGCCTTCACCTCCGGTCTCATCAGAGACCTGATCCGTCCAGAGAAGAATGTGAACTGTGGCAGATAACGCAGGAGGCAACAAACGGCGAAAACGGCATTGAGGCCGGCTTTGGGGGGAACGCGACTATACACCGCCGCAATGGCAACCGTCATTCTTCTGGCCCTCTTTTCCGGCACGGCGTTTCTTGTGGCCCCACGTCGGTCCACACGGTGAAGTGATGCGGCAGTACCCTGCGCCCATGTTCCGCCGCGATCCCGTCAAACTGGCCCTGGCCCGCGTTTCGGAGGTGCTGGAGGTGGACGCCCGGCCCCTGCTGGGGCTGACCCGCATGGTCTTCCGGCGCGGCGGCGTGCTGGCGGTCTCGCAGCAGGGAAAGCGTGTCTTGATACCGCTGCGTGGCGTGGAGGTAGGCGGCGTTTTTGAACTCGCCAGCGTGACCAAACCTTTTACCTCCGCACTGGCTGGGGCGCTGGTGGAAGGCGGACGGCTGAACTGGGAAGCGCCGCTGTCCAGTCTGGACGGCCCATTTCGCCGTCTGCCCGCCCACCTGACTCCACTCTCTCTCGCCACCCACACGGCGGGCCTGCCGATGCACCCGGCGCGGGCGGCAGTCACCGTCTTTACACGCTTCCACGATCCCTACGGCGGCATGAGCGCCTCCGACGTGATCGCCAGTGCGCGGCGCTGGTCTGGTCTGGGGGGGGCACAGCCTTCTCGCCAGCCCAGGTTCATCTATTCCAACCTGGGCGCGGGTCTGCTGGCCCTGGCCCTGGCCCACGCGGCGGGCGAGGAGGCCAGCGCGGCAGGCTACGGACGGGCGCTGACGGACTGGGTGGCTGGGCCGCTGGGGCTGGGCGTGACCCTCGCTCCGGCGGGCGCGGTGGTGCGGCCCTCGGGCCTGCTGGGGGCAAGCAGTCTGACTGGCTTTGGCCCACTGGCCGGAGCAGGCGGTCTGTTCGGCACGGCGGCAGACCTGCTGACTTTTGGCGGGTCCAGACTGGATGCACCGCTCTCGCCGCTTCTTACACCACAGGGGCTGCCCCGCCACCTGCGCGGTGTGGCTCCCGGCTGGATGGTCTCCGGCCCAGACAGCGAGGTGCGCTGGCATGACGGACTGGCACGCGGCACCCGCAGCGGGCTGGGATTGAACGTTCAGTCCGGCGCGGTGGTGGCGCTGCTGTCACGCGGCACCGATTCACCGCTGGGCGTGCGCGGGGCCATGCCTGCGCTGCTGCTTTCGCTGCTGGGGGCAGGCAGGTAAGCCTGGGCAGAGCCGTGCCTCCTCCCCGTCCCCGCCTCCTGTGCCACAAACGCACATAGACGTTCAAACCAGCCCCCAGATCCCGTGCCTGTCCATATTGCAAGCCTGTGAGGCACATGCTAGAGTCCCTTTCGCCCGTGTTGCGCCGGGCCGCACGCAGTGCAAGACCAGAGGTCCGGGGCCATAGCTCAGCTGGGAGAGCGCGTCGTTCGCAATGACGAGGTCAGCAGTTCGATCCTGCTTGGCTCCACCACACAGAGTCCGTCTATGACGGGCTTTTTCTTTTTGTCAAGAAGGCGTTCAAGCCAAAAAACTCCCAAATCTGGTGAGGGTGTCACCACAAGGTTCGCCGGGCAGTCGTTGGTATAGGTCGACATTGGGTCTGCTGAAGTGATGTCTGTGGGGAACGCAACCTGATCGCTACCGAGCAGCGCAACGAGGATAATCCATTCTCATAGACGTGAGAAAAGACTGGCCACTATCCCAAATCCAAGCAGGAAAGTTCGGCGCGGAGCTGCCAGTGGGCTGGGGCACATTCCCACATTCCTTGGCAGCAAAGGGGCCGTCAGGCCCTGCGACTGCCAGAAGAGATTCTTCAGACAGTGCCAGCTCTGTCGTCGGTGGATTCGCCATGCGGGTGGGTCACCGGCAGCAGACCAAGCTAAGAAGGTGGGCGCGAACGTCAAGATGTTCGCGCCCACCTCCAAAATTTCAAGAAATCACTCTCCGCCCGTGGCTACCGCTCGTCCCCGGCCAGAGGTCAGCGTTTAATCCAGGCCGTCCGCAGCCCGATGTAGCTGGTGTTCGGGAAGTGCGCGTAACCCTGAACGGCCTTGCGTGCAGCCTCGTACTGGGTGCTGGAGTAGAGAAACACCATCGGCGAGAGGTCCACCAGGCGTTCTTGCACGTCCACGTAAAGCTTCTTGCGCGCCGCCGGATCGGCCACCTGACGGCCCTGGTCCAGCCACTTGTCGATGGTGGCGTCCTTGAAGTTGGTCAGGTTGCCGCCACTGTCGGAAGCAAACGGCGTGTACAGGTAGTCGTCCGGGTCCCCCTGGCCGCTCTCGCCCAGGATGGTGGCGGTGTATTTCTTGGCCAGGATGTCGGGCAGGAACACACTCCATTCCAGGGCGTTGATGTTGACCTTGATCCCGATGGGGGCAAGCTGGGCCTGGATGATCTCGGCAGGCACGCGCAGGAAATCGTAGGTGCTGGTCACCTTGAGATCCAGGGTGAAGCCGTTCGGGAAGCCTGCCTCCTTGAGCAGGGCGCGGGCCTTATCCAAATTGGGCTTGCCGTAGCTGGCGTCTGGAGAGGCGTAATAGTTGCCGTCCGGGAACACCGTTCCTGGCGAGGCAATTCCGCCCACGCCCAGCAGCGCGACGTCCACGATCTCCTGGTTGTTGAGGGCATAGGCGATGGCGCGGCGCACCTTGGGATTGTCCAGTGGCTTCTGGGCCACATTGAAGAACAGCGCACGGTAATTGGCAGCGGGGCCGCCCAGCACATTCACGCCAGCGTCGGCCTTGAGCGTCTGAATCGAGGTGGACGGCACGTACTCGATCCAGTCCACGTTACCGGTCCGCAGGGCGGTCACGCGCGCTGTGGCGTCGGGCAAATACGAGTAGGTGATGCCGTCGAGATACGGCAGCTTGTTGCCCTTGGCATCCTTGCCCCAGAAGTTGGGATTTTTCTTGAGGACCATGCGGGTCTGCGGCACGTACTCAGTAAAGGAGAAGGGGCCGGTCCCGACAGGCTTGGTGTTGAGGGTAGCCGCCGCCTCTTTGGGCACGATCACATTCAGGGTAAAGGCCAGTTTGCTCAGCAGCGGCGAGAAGGGCTTACTCAGGGTGATCACGGCGGTGGTCTTGTTCGGCGCGGTCACGGCCTTGATCAGCTCGAAGTCGCCGCTGCGAGGGGATTTGGTGGCCGGGTTCTTGATGCGGTTAATCGAGTACGCCACGTCGCTGGCCTCGAAAGCGCGTCCGTTATGGAACTTCACGCCACTGCGCAGGGTGAAGGTCCAGGTCAGCCCGTCCTTGCTGGTGGTCCATTTGGTGGCCAACGACGGCACGATCTTGCCGCTGGGATCGAAGGCCACCAGGGTGTCGTAGACGTTTTCCAGTTGGTTGCGCGTGGAGGTCGCCTGCGTGACATGCGGATCGAGGCCCACAGGATCGGCCTGCATCCCCGCGCGCAGGATGCCCCCGGCGGTCTGGGCCTGGGCTGAAGTTGAAGTGGCCGCGCCAGTGAGCAGGAGCAGGGTGCTGAGACCGAGGATGCGGGCAGTGTGCTTGTTTTTGAACATGGGTCCTCCTGTGGGGGACGTGCAATGGGTGTGAAGAGAGTCTAGCGGCCCAGCCGGGGATCGAGGGCGTCGCGCAGGGCGTCCCCCAGCAGGTTGAAACCCAGCACCGTGACCATGATCGCCAGCCCCGGTGCCACCGAGATCCAGGCGTTGAGTTCCAGGAAAGGCCGTCCATCGGCGATCATCTGGCCCCAGGCCGGGGCGGGCGGCTGCGTGCCCAGGCCCAGGAAACTCAGGGCGGCCTCGCCGAGAATGGCGTAGGCCAGCCGCAGCGTGACCTCCACCAGAATCGGCCCCAGCGAGTTGGGCAGGACGTGTCGCCACAGCAGCCGGGTGTCGGACGCGCCCAGCGCAGTGCTGGCCTCCACGAACATGGTGTCGCGGCTGCGCAGAACTGCGGCCCGCACCACCCGCGCAAACGGGGCGGTGAAGGCCACCGCGATGGCCAGCGTCAGGTTCCAGAAGCCGCCGCCCAGGAAGGCCAGCAGGGCGATGGCCAGCAAAATGGCCGGGAATGCCAGTAGCACGTCGGTCAGGCGCATGATCAGGGTGTCCACCCATTTCAGGTAAAAGCCCGCCAGCGCGCCCAGCAGACCGCCCACGATCAGCGCGAAGGACACGCTCAGCACACTGACCGACAGACTGATGCGGCTGCCGTAGATCACCCGCGACAGCAGGTCACGCCCGTACAGATCGGTCCCCAGCCAGTGCCGCACCGATGGCCCCTGCATCCGGTCGGCGGGCAGGTACTGCACCGGGTCATACGGGGAGATCTGGGCGGCGAAGATGGCGCAGATGATCACCAGCAGCACCAGGGCCAGTCCCACCACACCGCTGGGCGTGCGGAAAAAGAGTTGCGCGGCGCGGCGGGCGGGCGAACGCGGAACGGCGAATTCGGGCTGAGAGGCGGCACTCACGAGTAGCGCACCCGGCTGTCGATCACGCCGTACAGCACGTCCACCACCACGTTGACCAGCACGTAGCTCACGGCGATCCACAGCACCGCGCCCTGCACCACCGGGTAGTCGCGCAGGTTGATGCCCTCCAGCGCAAAACGCCCGATTCCTGGCAACCCGAACAGTTGCTCGATGATCACGGCCCCGCCCAGCAGGTTGCCCACCTGAAGGCCGATCACCGTGATCACCGGAATCAGGGCGTTGCGCAGGGCGTGGCGAATCACCACCGCACCGCCGCTCAGCCCTTTGGCGCGCGCGGTGCGGATAAAGTCCTGCGACAGCACGTCCAGCAGGCTGGCCCGCACGATCCGGGTGGTGGCGGCGGCCAGACCGAAACTCAGGGCCAGCGCGGGGAGAAACAGGCTCTTGAGGTTGCCGATCAGCGACTCGCCCGGTGAGACGTAGCCGTTGGGCGGAAACCAGCCCAGATTGAGGCTGAACAGCAGAATCAGCAGGATCGCCAGCCAGAACTCCGGCGCGGCCAGACCGACGAGGACGAAGGAGCTGGAAATCAGGTCGGCGGCCTTGCCCCTCTTGAGCGCGGCCAGGATGCCCAGCGGCAGGCCCACCAGCAAGGCAAACAGCAGGGCCATTGCCGAAAGTTGCAGTGTGACCGGGAAGCGCAGCAGCAAATCAGCGAAGACGGGGCGGTCTGTGCGGAGACTGACGCCAAAATCGCCACGCAGCAGCGCACCGAACCAGCTCAGGAACTGCATCCAGATCGGTTGGTCCAAGCCGAACAGACGGCGCATCTCGGCCTGCTGCGCGGCGCTGACATTGCCTTCCAGGCCGATCAATTGCGTGACCACGTCGCCGGGGATCAGCCGCAGCAGGGTAAAGACCAGCACCCCAACGCCGAAGGCGGCCAGCAGAGCCAGCAGCACGCGCCGGACCAGCCAGCCTCCAGTCAAGGTTTCGCCAGCAGCACGTAGCTGAGGGTCACGTCCTCCAGAACTTCGGCTTCGTGAACTTCGCCCGCCGGGATCAGGGTCACGTCGCCGCCGCGCAGGGTATAGGTCTGACCACCGCTGATGGCCCGGAGCACGCCGCTGTGAATGAACGAGATCTCATCCTGGTCATGGCTGCCCTGCGGCAGGACTGTGCCCGCAGCGAAGCTCAACACGCCGACGCGGGCGGGCAGGGCCGTGAACTCTCCGACGTTGACGCTCTCGCTCATGGTCAGCCGTTCCATACGTTCTCCTTTGTGCTTTTGCCCCTCCACTATGGCGCGTTCGCGACGCGGCGGGCGCACTCAGGCAGGCAAGGTCAGCCGGGCAAAGTAAGACTGTCCAGATCGCGCGGGTAATCGGTCAACAGCTCCATGCCCGTGTTCGTGATCAAAATGGTGTCGGAGTGCCGGAAGCCACCCAGTCCCGGCACGTATAGCCCCGGCTCGACGCTCAGCACCATGCCTGGCTCCAGGGGGCGGCTGTCGCCGACATCCAGAAAGGGACTCTCGTGGATCCGCTGGCCCAGGCTGTGGCCGACGTGGTGTCGCCAGTGGTCCCAGAGGCCCTCGCGCTCGTAGTACGCGCGTACTGCCTCGTCGACGGACGCGCAGGTTCGGCCTGGTTTGAACGCGTCGAAAGCGATGTCCTGCAAGTTGAGCATGTGCTGAAAGAAGACCTTCTGCGGCGCGTTGGCCTCTCCGACGAACATGGTGCGCTCCAGCTCGCTGATGTAGCCCCAGACGGCGGCCCCGGCCCCGGTGACCAGGGTATCGCCATGCTGAAACGTCGCACCGGTGGTCATGGCGTGCGGCAGGGCGCTGTGGACGCCGATCTGCCCCCGGTACAGGGCCACCGCGCCGCTCATCCAGCGGTTCTGGCCCCGGTAGGTGTCGCCCAGTGCGGCGATCATGTCGGCGGTGGCCTCTTTGGTGGCGCGGGCCTCGACCTCGGTCTCGTTCTCGCCGACACGGGTGTACTTTTGCAGGAGGTGGTGGGCGTGTGCGCCCCAGCGGGCACTTTCCTTGATCAGCTCCACCTCGGCGGGCGATTTGAGCGCCATCTGGTGGTCCAGGGCGCGCGACACCCGCTGAACTTTCGCCGCTGGCAGCGCCTCACTCAGCGCCGGGCCGTCATAGCCCATCACGGGCGGATAGCCATCGTAGTCCACGCCGATGGCCGCTTTTTCCAGCCCCAGTTCGGTCAGTAGATCGGCCAGTTGCCGCAGCGGGTGACGCTGGCCGGGAAATTCCGGGTAATCGGCCACGCGCTCGGTTTCGCCCATCTGCTGGGCGTGTTCCCGTTCCAGACGAGGAACGAACAGGATGCGCTCGCCCTCCCGCGTGATGATCAGAGCAACAGGCCGTTCTGTGGGGAAGAAGGCGAAGCCGCAGTAATAGAAGATGAACTGATCGTCGAACAGTACCAGGGCGTCTTGAGGTGACTCCAGATGATCGAAAACGGACTTTGCCCGTCCGGCACGTTCCTCGCGGCTGATCGGCTGAGCGGTCATGCGTTCACCGCCGACAGGCGACGGGCCAGGAACTCGCGCACGGTCTGAAGGTAAAGGGACTGTTCTTCCAACTGCGGCGAATGCCCGCTGTGGTCAAAGACCACCAGTTCCCCCTTGGGCAGGTGCGTAGCCAGTTCCTCGCTGGCCTCCAGCGGCGTGATCCAGTCGTGGCGACCCACCGTGACCAGCACCGGCACCCCGATTTCTTTGAGTCGGTCTACCACGTCATAGTTCGGCTGGTTGCGCGAGAAGGCCCAGTTGTGCGTCTGGTAGCGAAAAGGGATTTTCGACAGGCGTTCGGCTTCCACCGCAGGATCGCGCTCCACGGTATACAGCGGCTGAATCTGGGCGAAGCTGGCCCGGAAGTCATCGTCATCGCGCATCTGGCCGGAGAACATGCGGTCCAGTGAATCCTCGTCCATCGGAAACTCGCTGTCCATCGCCCGCTTCTTGCTGGTGTCCTGGAAGCGGTTGCTGGCCGCCGTGTCGCGCAGAATCACGGCCTGGAGGTTCTGCGGATGGGCCAGCGCGTATTCCAGGGCCAGAAAGCCGCCGTAACTGCCGCCCAGCACGACAATCTTGCCGAGATTCAACTGAACGCGCAACGCCTCCAGATCGGCCACGAACTGCGCGTGGGAATACGGCTCGCCCCCCTCCGACTGGCCGTTGCCACGTTGATCGTAGGAAATCAGGCGGAACTCGTCGGTCAGCGGCTGAAAGGCGGCCCAGTCCCCGGCGCGGCTGCTCATGCCGGGGCCACCATGCAGGGTAACGATGGTGGCCTGCTGGCCCTCCCTGAATCCAGAATCGTCGTACACAAGGTTGACCCCATTCACTTCGATGTTTTGACTCACCGGCACCACGCTTCCTTCAACACCCTCATCACGTTGCCACCCACGGCCTTGGCGATGTCACCGTCGCTGTACTCATGCTTGACCAGCCAGCGCACGATGTTCGGGAACGCCTCGGCAGGGTTCTCGATGCCGTCGACGTACTCGACTTTGTCGTATTGAAGGTGGCCGCGAGACGCGCCGATGGACAGCGCCTCGGACAGTGCGGTGTGCAGGCCCACGTGGTCACCAAACAGCACGTCTGGCCCGAAGGCGACGTGATCGATGCCCACCAGATTCACGCAGTACTCGAAATGCTCCATGAACGACTCGAGGCTGTGGCGCGGGTGCTTCTCGGTCAGGGTGGTGTGCGGCGCGGCCTCGATACCGATCACGCCGCCCTTGTCGGCGCAGGCCCTGATCACGTCGTCGGGCTTGAGGCGGTTGGAATTCCACAGCGCCCGCGCACCCGCGTGCGTGATGAAGATGGGCTTCTCGCTGACCTCGATGGTGTCCAGCGCGGTCTGATCGCCGCTGTGACTGACGTCGATGGCGATGCCGAGCTGATTCATGCGCCGCACCGCCTGCCGCCCGAACACGGTCAGGCCGCCGTCGCGCGGTTCCTTGAGACCTGCCCCCAGCGCGTTGCCCTCGCTGTAGGCGATGCCCATGCAGCGCACGCCCAGTCCGTACAGGATGTCCAGGCGGTCCAGCTCGTTCTCGATCATGGCCGCGCCTTCAAGGGAGACGATGAAGGCGATCTGGCCGTTCTTCTTGGCGTCGACGATGTCTGAAGTGGTCTTGCAATGCACCACCATCTCCTGATGCGCGATGTCGGACAGGCGCATGCCCAGGTCAAAGATCACATCGTCCCACTTCCAGCCGCCGCGCGAGGTGATCATGGCCGTGCCGTTCATCAGGTTGTCGAACACGGCGTCCAGACCCGAGACGCTCAGGCCCTCATAGCCGGTAAAATCCCGGCCCCAGCGGCGAAACTCCAGAAACCGCGACAGGTCTTGCGGAGCCACGAAACAGTGGTCATGCAGCGAGATCATCAGTTCTTCCTGGAACAGACGCCGCACCCGCGCTTCCTGCTCTGGCGTGACTTCGGGCGCGCGGCTGGGCACGCGGTTCAGCTCTGGCGTCAGCGGCCAGTCCGGGTAGTCCTTGCCGGCCTCCAGGTAGGAAAAGGATTTGTAGCCGCTGTAATTCTTTTTCTGCATGGGGGTCTGGGTGGTCTGGGCATCCTTGAGATCGGTCATGCTGCCTCCTGGGAGTGAACGAGAGAGGATGAGGGTTCGGGGTGGCTGCCACGGTTTGACCCCTCTGCTTCGCAGCTCTGCGAGTCCGCCCCTCCGGGGCACCTCCCCTGAGAAGGGTGGCAAGGTGCTTTCTCGGCTCCCTTCTCAGGGGAGCTGGCTGCGAAGCAGACTGAGGGGTTATCTTTTCGCCTTTCAACTCACCGCTCTGCCCTACTTCTCCACGGTGTCGAGCTTCTCAGACCCCGTCGGACTGGGAATCCAGCCCTTGACGCCCACGCCGCTGGCGACGAGCAGGCGGGAATGCACGATGGGAATCCGCACGGCTTCCCTGAACATGATCTCGTCCACCTTCTGGTACAGCGGCAGGCGCTGGGCGGGGTTGGACAGCTTGCGGGCACTTTCCAACGCGGTGTTGGCCTCCGGGCTGTTCCAGTTGATGTCGGTGGTGGAGCCGGGCGCGATCAGGTAGGTGTAGGCGCTGTCGGGATCGGTGACGTACACGAAGCCCAGCATGAATGCCTGGAACTTGCCGTCCTGGCGGTCTTGCAGGTACTTGGCCCAGTCCTCGGTCTTCAGGTTGACCTTGATCCCGATGGCGCTCAGGTCGGCGGCCATGGCCTCAGCGATGGGCTTGGGCGTGGGATAGTACGGACGGCTGACGGGCATGTACCACAGGTCCAGACTGAACCCGTTGGGATAGCCTGCGTCGGCCAGCATCTTCTTGGCGGCAGCCGGGTCAAATTTGTAGTCGGTCACGTTCTTGGCATAGTTCTTGGCGAGGGGCGGCGGCAACAGGTGGCCGTCGGTGATGCCCAGACCGTTCCAGAAGGTCTCCACGATGGCTTTCTTGTTCAGGGCGCTGGCAATAGCGGTGCGGACGCGTACGTCGGCCAGCGGCTTGTAACTGGTGTTCAGGCCCAAGTAGCCCAGATTCAGGGCCGGGCGCAGCACCGCGTTCAGCTTGGTGTTGCTCTGGATCGACTTGAGCTGATCGGGCAGCAGTTCGGCGGCGATGTCCACCCCACCGGTCAACAGCTCGTTGAGACGGCTACTGGGATCCTTGACGAACCGGAAGAGCAGCGCTTCGGACTTCGGCAGCCCGGCGCGGAAGTAGCTGGGATTGCGGACGAGATCGACGTTGACGCCGCTGGTCCACTTCTTCAACATGAAGGGGCCAGTGCCCACAGCGATGCCCGCTGGCGTGCCGTACTGGGCCGGATTCTTCTTGATGGCCGTGGGAGAAGCGATACCGAACAGCCCGGAATCCGCCAGGATCGAACCCAGGGCGGGATACGGCTTGTCCAGAATGATGTCGATGGCGTACTGGTTGCGGACCTTGATGTCCTTGACCAGAGATCCGGCCTCGCCCTTGAAGCCGCCCAGGTTGTTTTTCCAGCCCAGGAACGGCTTTTTCGCACCAAATTCGTTGCTGGGGTCCCACCAGCGCATGAAGTTGAAGCGCACGGCCTCAGCATTCAGCGGTGTGCCATCGTGAAACTTGACGTTCTGGCGCAGGTAGAAGGTCCAGGTCAGGCTGTCGTTGCTGACCGTCCAGCGCAGCGCCAGGTCCGGTTGCAGCTCCACGGTACCGGGCTTGAAGCTGATGAGGCTGTTGTAGATCTGGGTGGTCACGTAGGCAGTGTTTCCGTCGGCAGTCACGCTGGGATCGAGGCTGATGGGTTCACCGCTCAACCCGAACACGATGGTTTTTGCGGACGCGCCGCCCGCCATCAGGAGTCCTGCCAGAAGCCATTTGCGTGTATTCGTCTTATTCATGTTTGTCTCCTTGGGTGGCCCTTGGCCCCCGCGTGAATTCGTCCAGAAAGGTGACCATCGAACGCTCGAAGTCCAGAATGCCCGCCACCGTGCAGTACTCGTTGCTGGAGTGCTGCCGTGAGCCGTGGCCCAGCCCACCCGTGACATAGGGCAGGCCCAGCAGCCGCTCGAACACGTAGTACGGCGCGCTGCCGGGGTTGATCGGCCACAATTCCAGTTCGCCGTGCAATCCCTGGTAGGTGCGGATCATGGCCTGCACGGCGGGTTCGTCCAGGCTGAGTTTTGACCAGGGATACTTGTTGTAGACCTTGATCTCGATGTCAGTGAAACCTCCTTTGTCCAGGTGGGCGCGCAGTCCGGCCAGCACCCTGTCGGGGTCCATGTCCGGCACCATCCGCACGTCCACCTTGGCCGTCGCCTGATGCGGCAGCACGGTCTTGGTTTCCGGCCCGGTGTACCCCGCGAACAACCCGTCGATGTTGAGCTGCGGCTGCGAGAACAGGCGGTGCCAGGCCCGGCGGTCATCGCTGTCCTTGAGCTGCCGCACCGCGTAGGCTTCGCGGAACACCCCGGCGTCAAAGCGGCCCGCGTCAATCTGTTCGTCAAGCAGGGCCGCCTCGCGCCCGGAAAGGGGGCGCACGTCGTTGAAAAACCCGTCCACCAGAATGTTCTCGTCGTCGTCCACGAAGCTGGCCAGCGCCCGTGTCAGCCGCCACACCGGGCTTTTCACCCAGGCGTTGTAGCTGCCGTGAATGCCACGGTCCGTGGGGCCACCCCACTCGCCGCCGGTACAGATCAGTTCGACGTACAGCATGCCCTTGGTCCCCAGCACCAAGCTGGGCATCCCGGCCTCGTCCTGTTCAAAGAACGGAAAGAGGACCGCGTCGGCGCGCTTGAGCTTTTCGGCATACTGCTCGGCAAACGCGGGAAAGGAGCGGCTGCCCATCTCCTCCTCGCCCTCGACGGCGAACAGCAGGTTGACGGGCAGCTTCCCCTCGACCCGCAGGATGGAGTGCATGGCCGTAAAGAAGGCGGCCAGCGGACCTTTGGTGTTGACCGCACCCCGGCAGATGATGCTCGGCCCCAGCCCCGGCAGGTCGTGGATCTCGGCCCCGAACGGTTCGGCCATCCAGCCGTCCTCGTCGGTGGGCATCACGTCGTACATGCCGTAGATCAGCAGCGTTTTGGGGGCGTCCTGCCAGAGTTCGCCGTACACGATGGGGTGTCCCGGCGTCTGCACCACCTCGGTCTCGCCGCCCAGTCCGGTGATCAGGTCGGCCACGGCCTGCGCGGTCTCGGCGATGCCCTCTCCGGTGTAGCTGATGCTGGGCTGCCGCAGAAACTGGCGGATGTCTTCCAGGTCCCCATCGAAATGCTGCTGTAAGTCGGCGTGAATGGCGTTGACGTTCATCTTCCTCCTTGTCGTGGGGCTTAACCGTGAAATTCAGCGGCCCTGGGGATCGCTGGCGTCGCGTAGGCCGTCGCCCAGCAGGTTGAAGGCGACGACGGTGATCAGGATCAGTGCGCCGGGATAGACCGCCAGCCACGGCGACGAATACATGTAGTTCTGCGCGCCGGTCAGCATGTTTCCCCAGCTCGCATCCGGCGGCTGGATGCCCACGCCAAGAAAGGAGAGCGCCGACTCGGTCAGGATGGCGAACGAGATCCCGATGGTGGCGTTGACGATCATGGTGGGGTACACCTGCGGCAGCACATGCCGCCACAGCACCCGAAGCTCGGACGCTCCCAGCGCGCGCGCCGCCTCCACGCTCAGTTCCTCGCGTTCGCGCAGCACCTCGCCGCGCACCAGCCGCGCCAGTCCCATCCAGGAGGTCAGCCCGATCACCAGCACCAGTTGGGTCAGGCCCGCGCCGAAGAAGGTCAGGGCCAGCAGGCTGATGAAAAAGCCCGGAATCGCCAGCATCCCGTCGGTAAAGCGCATCAGCACTGAATCTGTGACGCCCCGGAAAAAACCGGACAGCCCGCCAATCAGCACACCGAAGACCAGAGAGACGGCCACCGCGAAGAAGCCCACCGCCAGCGACACGCGCCCCCCCAGCATCAGGCGGATCAGCACGTCGCGGCCATTCTCGTCGGTGCCCAGGGGGTGATCCCGGCTTGGCCCGGCGAACTGCCGGGAAAAGTCGATGGCCTCGGGCGAGGCGCGGTAGACCAGCGGCCCCAGCAGCGCGAAGGCCACGATCAGTAGCAACACGGCCAGAGACCCCACGGCAGTCGGGTTGCGCCGCAGTCTCTGGACGCTGCGGCGCGTGGGCGAGAGCGCCACGGGTTGCGGCACCGTCCCCTGCACCTCAGCCCTCCGCCCGCACGCGCGGGTCGAGCCAGGGGTACATCAGATCGATCAGCAGGTTGAACGTCACCACCGCCAGCGCCACGAACAGCGTGATCCCCATGATCAGCGGGTAGTCGCGGCCCAGAGCAGCCTCCACGCTCAGGCGGCCCATGCCCGGCCAGCCGAAGATGGTCTCGGTGATGGCCGCGCCGCCGATCAAGCGCGGCAGTTGCAGGCCCACCGCCGTCAGAATCGGGATGGCGGCGTTGCGCAGGATGTGGCGGTAGCGCAGCGCCCACTGCCCCACCCCCTTGGCGCGGGCGGTCCGCACGTAGTCCTGCGTGCTGACCGTGCGCGTGCTGGAGCGGGTATAGCGCAAAATCTCGGCGATGCTGGCAGCCGACAACACCACGGCGGGCAGGATCAGGTGCCGCAGCAGATCAGGCAGGTTGCCCTCCTGACCAGCGGTGTTCATGCCGCCCGCAGGCAGAATGCGCCACGTCACCGCGAACAGAATGATCAGCAGCAACCCGAACCAGAAGACGGGCACGGCCACGAACACCAGACTGACGGTACTCGTGATCCGGTCAAAGGCGCTGCCTGGGCGCAGGCCGCTCGCCAGGCCCAGTGGCAGCGCCACGACCAGCGTGAGCAGCAGCGAGGTTCCTGCCAGAATCAGGGTGTTGGGGAGCCGGGTCATGATGATGTCCACCGTGGGTGCGCCGTACAGAAAACTGCTTCCCAGGTTGCCGCGCACCGTCTGACCTGCCCATTTGCTGAATTGAACTGGGAGCGAATCATTCAGGCCCAGCCGCTCCTCGATGGCCTGACGCTCGATGGCCGACAGTTTGGGATCGGCCAGCAGCGACGGCCCACCGGGGGCCAGGCGCACCACGAAGAAAGTGATGATGCCGACCATGACCAGCACGATCAGGGCGTGGAACACCCGCTTGAGCAGATATGAAAGCGTCATCTCTCCTCCTCCAGGAAGTTCCTGCGCGTCTCAGTGCCTGAACCTACCCTCACCGCCTCACTTCAACTGAAAGTCCTCACTGTGGCGCAGCGCGTCGCGGATACCCAGATCCGGCACACCACTCAGGTTCTTGCGGATGGCCTGCAACTCTTTGGGGTAATACAGCACCAGGACCGGCGGATCGGTCATTTGCAGGCGCTGGAAGCTGTTATAGATCTGCTGGCGCAGCGCCACGTTCGCCGTCTCGCGTCCCCGCTTGAGCAGTTCGTCGGCCCTGGGGTTGGAGAAATACGCGCTGTTGTTGTCCTGACCAGTGGCGTAGTAGGCATACTGGTCCGGGTCAGGTGGCGTGGTCCACCAGATCAGGTTGGCGTCGTATTTGCCCGGCAGCAGGTAGTCGCGCACCAGCGTGGCAAATTCCAGTGGCTGGAGCGTCACGTCCATGCCGATCTTCTTCAGGTCCTGCTGCACCGCCAGCGCCGCCTGTTCGCGGCTGGGATTGCCCCGGTCCACGATCAGGGTGAACTTGAACGGCTCGCCCTTGGCGTTCACCAGTTGCCCCCTGGCGTCCGGCTTCCAGCCCGCCTGCGCCAGCAAGGCTTTGGCGCGGGCCGGATCGTACTGGATGGGCTTGATGGTCTTGTCGTAATACTTCTTCAGCGCAGTGGGCAGGGTGCCGGTGGGGTAGTCGGCGTAGCCCTTCAGCACGCCGTCAATGATGGCCTTGCGGTTGACCGCGTACTGCATGGACTCGCGCACCTTGGCAGGAGCAAACAGCGGGTTTTTCTGATTGAAGAACACCAGGAAGTGTTGCACCGCGTTGGCCTGCTTCAACGTGATGTTGGGATCGTTTTGCAGGCTGGTCAGGCTGTTCGGCTCGACGTTCACCCAGTCGAGTTCACCGGACCGCAGTTGGGCCACCTGCGCGTTGATGTCGGGCACCACCTTGAAGACCATGCCGGCCAGCTTCGGCTTGGTGCCGTAATAGTCCTTGTTGGCTTCCAGCGTGATGCTGGCACCAGGGACCACCCGCGTGACCTTGAACGGTCCGGTCCCGATGGGTGTTGAGCGGTTAAAGGCGGTGGCGTCGTTCAGAGGTTTGCCGTCCAGCAGGTGTTTGGGCAGGATGCCCGCGTTGTGCCCCAGCAGCGTCAGGAACGGCGCGAAAGGCCGCGAGAGGGTGAACCTGACGGTGGTGGGGTTCACGGCCACCACATCCTTGATCGGAGAAAAATCGGACACCAGCCGGGACCCGGACTTGGGATCGGTGGCCGCCTTGAAGGTGAACACCACGTCGGCGGCGGTGAAGGGCTTGCCGTCGTGCCACTTCACGTCATTGCGCAGAATGAAGGTGTAGACCAGTCCAGCGCCCGTGATGGTCCAGGATTTTGCGAGGTCCGGTTCAGGCAGCAGGTCCTCATTGGGCCGCACCAGGCCGGGAAAGATCACTTTGTTGATCAGCACCGATCCCAGATCCGGCGCGATCACCGGGTTCATGATCGGGTCATTGATCAGCGGCAGTTTCAGGATGCCAGTTTGCGCGTGCGCGCTGCTGATGGTCAGGGCGAAACTGAGGGTGAGTAAGCCAACGCTGAACAGACGCCTGGGCATGGGGTTCTCCTTGTCGGACCGGTGAGGGGCGAGGAGGAACGGGCTTGCTGCTCTTGAAAAGAATAGTTAGTGTGGGACAGGCATCTTCAGCGCCCGCTCTACAGCGGTATGCGCTTCACGTAGGGCCGCCATGATCCGGTTTTGCCCGCGCATCAGGTGGGTGCGGTAAAAGCCGATGCGTTCAGGGGAAGTGTGGGGGATTTCCTCGGCCACGGCCAGATCGGGCAGCGGCGGGATCGACTCGGCGGGATCATGGAAAAACGCAGCCTCGCGCGTGAAGTTCACCCGCACGAGCTGGCGGGCCAGGCATATCTGCGCGTCGTTGACAGCCTGCACTTCGGGCGAGGTCAGCGGCTGATCTTTCAGGCTGGCGGCCAGCGCACCGAGGTGCTGCACGGCGGAGCGCAGTCTGGCGATTTCCGCACGCAACGGCTCAAAGCTGAAGTGATCGCCCGCCGCCGACTGATACCGTTCCACAGTGGCGCTGAAATCGTCCAGCGTCAGCGTGAAATCAAAGGGAATCGCCGTACTGTTGGCGGTTCGCATGGCGGCCAGCAAATAGATTTGAATGTCCTTGAGCAAAATGTCCCGGTCTGCAACGTCCAGCAAATCGTCCTCGGTGTGCCAGGCGATGTTGCCGCCGCAGCCGCCCACGGCGTAGTAGTCCTTCTCGGCGCGCAGGTCGTCGGGCATGGTGGACAGCAGCATGAAATACCCGCTGAGACCGATGTTATTGAACGAGTAGTCCCCGGCCTGGTGGGGCCGCTCGGCGCGGAGTTCCTTGCCCGTCACGTCGCGGATCAGCTCAGCGGCGAAGCGCTCGGTTTCGGGCATCAGGCTCACGTCCTGATACTCGGTGGCCCAGCGGCAGCCGGGGGAATCGCAGTTGATCTGCGCGATGCAGTTCTCGTCGAGTTCCAGCCCGAAGGCGTCGGAGTACCAGGTGCTGCCCGCGTAGCGCCCGGTGGAATGGCCCGGCCACCACGCGATTTTCACGCTGCGGCGCAGTTTGTCCTTGTTCGCCCACAGCACCCGCGCGATTTCCAGCAGCGTGGCGTCGCCCACGGCGTTGTCGCCGATGCCGTAGTCCCAGGAATCGTAGTGGCCGTGGAGCAGCACGAACTTGTCGGGGTCTTCCGTGCCGGGAATGGTGACGACGGGCACCGGGGACTCGAACCAGCCCTCGTTCAGATCCGTCTTCAGGGTCGCCTCGCCGCCGGATCGCGCCCATTCGATCAGGCGCTGCCCGTCCTCGGCGTTCACGTTGACCACCGCCACGCCCGGCTTGCGCGGCAGGTCATACAGGTCCGGGCTGCCCCAGATGGTGGTGCAGACGCCCCAGTGGGCGCGCTTGCCCGGGTTGATGGCGATAATGCCCAGCGCGCCGCGCCGTTCCAGGTCGCTGACCTTGCCGGGCATCCCGAAGCCCTCGCTGACCACGATCTTGCCCCGCACGTCCAGCTCGTCCACCGGGGCCTGGCGTGAGAACAACTCGTCGGCGTCCAGCGCGTAACCGCTGGGTTGATACACCAGCGGCGCACTCAACCCCTGCGGAAAGACGGCGCTCATCGCCATCGCTTTGGCAAACAGCGTCGTGTCGCCGATGGTCACGCTGGCTGAACGTGGAATGCTCAGAAACAGTTCGGGGCGGTGAATCTCCACCGGAACGCCGTGCTGGCCCAGGCGTTCAGCGATCAGCGACGCGGCCTGCTTCACGTCTTCGGGATCTTCTCGCTTGAGGGTGGTGAACCGTTCGATCAGTTCCCACGGAGTGTCGAGGTTAATGGCGTCCAGGATGGCCTGCTCTGCGGAGCTGATCATGGTTCCCCCTCAATCGGTTCACTGTGTGAATCACCGATTCACTAAATGATCCGGTTAAGCCGCTAGTCTGTGGGAAGCGCATGAAAAAGTCAAGCGAAGTCATCCAGGCAACCCCATCCCAGACAGCCGAGCCGGAATACGGCATTACCGCTCTTGAATCCGCCCTCCAGGTGCTGGAGGCCGTGGGCGAGCATCCTGGTCTGAAAGCCCGGCAACTGGCTGAACTGACTGGTTTGACCAAGAGCAAGGTCTTCCGCATCATTCGGACTCTTGAACATCTGGGCTACGTGGATCTGGACGCGGATCACGCCAGTGTCCTGGGACGCAGCGCTTATCTGCTGGGCAAGCGCGCCGAGCAGCAGTGGTCCCTGTCGCGGGCGGCCACACCTGTTCTGGACGAGTTGGCGGCCCTGACCCTGGAGAATGTTCATCTGGTCGTTCGGGAAGGGCTACACTCGCTGGTTCTGGACGTCCGCATCTCTCCCCAGCCCATCCGCATGTATGCCCAGGTGGGCCGCATCGGGCCGCTGCACGCGGGCGGCACGCCCAAAGTCCTGCTGGCCTACGCGCCTGA
Organism: Deinococcus marmoris DSM 12784; assembly: GCF_000701405.1. Classification (GTDB taxonomy): domain Bacteria; phylum Deinococcota; class Deinococci; order Deinococcales; family Deinococcaceae; genus Deinococcus; species Deinococcus marmoris. The sequence goes on along the minus strand of NZ_JNIV01000036.1, from coordinate 698 downwards.
AGAAGTGGTTCAGAAGGTCCTGCACTCCAGTCTGGACCAGTTCACCGGCACCACGGTCAGCAACGCCGATGATCTGGAAGACATTCTCCGGCGGATCCGGACCGACGGCTACCATCTGGCCCTCTCTGACCTTGAAGAGGACACGTTCTCGATCGCCGCACCAGTCTTCGGCCATCAGGGCCAGGTGATTGCGGCGCTGAGCGTCGCCGGCCCCCTGATGCGGCTGGACTCCAGAAAGCGCCGTGACTTTATTGATCTGGTGGTGGGGGCCGCGCGTCAGTTGTCGCGTTCTCTGGGTTACCGCAGCGAAGTGTCGTCGCTGGGCCGGGCTGCCGACTGAAGAGGAAAAGCGGGGGGCCGGATCATCCAGGGCTACCGCAAAGTCAGGGTAGGGTGGTGGGTGTCATCCAAAATTATTCGTCAAGCAGACCTGATCACGCTGACCGCCACCTTTGCCACCCTTGATGATCCCCGTCAGGCACGGGGAATTCGACATTTGCTGTGCGACATTCTGGTGATCAGCGTTCTGGCGGTGATCTGTGGGGCAACGAACTACGCCTTGATTCACACCTTTGCCGTTCACCGACAAGTGTGGTTGCGCCGTTTTCTGAGGCTGCAAGGCGGTATTCCCAGCCAGGATACGTTTGAGCGTATTTTTGGGATCGTTGCTCCTGACACGTTCCGAGCCGTTTTTTGTG
>NZ_JNIV01000035.1 GCF_000701405.1 Deinococcus marmoris DSM 12784 | reverse complement strand
TGCTCAATCAGCGCACATATCGCATCCTGGGCACGTTGCAGGGTATCGCGGCGCAAGAAGGGGAAGCGCTCTTTCAGGAGCTGGACGAACTTGATAGCGTCGATCTGGGCGGCTTCTTCTTGTTTCACAGCTTCAGGAAGCCGCCTACTGCCGTTTCAGACTACGATCAAATGCCCAAACGGCAAAAATGCCGTTCAGAACACTGTCAACATCAAGTTGTCCAGTACTGAAGGAACTACCATCGCCCCCTCCTGGCTTAGGTCAATAGCTCAACGAGGAATTCAGAGCGACAGCACACCACCTGTTGCGAAAGAAATCAGCTCGGGTAGCGCTTGGTCATCGCGCCGATGCCCGCAGTCGCGTAATCACTGGCAGACCACACCTCGAACCGGCTCCCGCTCTCGCTGGGGATGAACGTCGCTGTCGCGTAATAGCGGTGAATCAGCACTGTCGGCCCCCCGGTGAAGCTCTGATAGGCGTACATCCCTATCACGACGGTTCGGTCTGCCACGGTAGCCGTTCCAGGGTTGACCGGGATCGCCACCCGGAACGGAATGATCACCGCATCGTCCGACGAGTGGGTCACGAAGGCCACGGGAGGCGTGCCTTCCAGCAGGCTCGGATTCAGCGCGCCGGGCTGGTCAAACGGCGCGTCTCCGTACTGCGTCAGCCGGGGCTGAAGGTACGTCTTGCCCTTCGCCGCGCCTGCCGACGTGGCAGCAACCACCATTTGTCCTTCAAAAATTACGACGCCAGCGCCAGGAACCTTGAACACCATTTTTAATTCAGGGATCTCAGTGCTGGTGGCAGCCGTGATGTAAATGGCCTTCGACGCCGTCCTGAACTTCTGAACCTTGACGAACGCCTGATTGCTGAGCTGCGCGGCAGGCTTATCCAGTCGCAGCGCCCGCAAGGCCACTTCACCCAGCCAGCGTGTGCCGTAGGTCATATCCTCTGCTCCCCACGCTACGCCGCCCCAGCTTGTGCGCGCCCATTCCAGCGTGGCGGTGTGGGCCTTCAAGGCCACAGCGGCCCAGTTACTCAGGGTGGGCGCGTCCAGGGCTTCGATCAGGCGCGGCGCGGTTCCCGCTGGGTCTACCGCCCCCATCGCGCTCATGATCCAGTCCCGGCTACTCGTGATGTAGCTGGGCGGCATGTACGCCACGAACTTCTCCGGCCCAGTGCTGTACTCGTGATAATCGATGGCAGCTACAGCATCCGGGTACAGCAGCAGCGTGTCACGCACGTACTGGGTTTCCAGTTCGCTGAACGGCGCACTTCCTTTGGAGCCACGTGCCGGGTCAGGATCACTGACGAACGTCGTCCAGTTGAAATCGAAGTTGCGGTTCGGGTCCACGCCCCGGCTGTTCGTACGCACGCCGTTCGCCAGTCCCCACGGAGAAACCAGGGGCATCACGACAATGCGGGTGCTGTGGCGCAGGGCGGCCAGTTCAGGGTACTCAAGCCACTGGTCCGCGATGGTCTTCATCAACAGGTACGTCTGGGCCACGGTCTGCTGTTCAAACCCGTGCGTTCCCGCCGTGATGATGATGGTTTTCTGGTACTGGGGAGGTTCAAACACGTAGCGGTAGATGGGGTACGTGCCGCTCTGATCGTTGCCCAACGTGGCGCGGCTGATGTAGCCAGGGTATTTGGCCCGCAGCGTTTCATACAGCGCGATGTAGGCGGCAGGGTCCGTGATCTGGGCGGCAGGGGCGAGCAGGGCGTTGGGATTGCCGGACTCGTACCCAATCGGCTGCGGCACCAGTGGCATGGCGACATGGGGCGCGGCAGGCGCACGCCAGCCACTCAGTTCAGGCCGGGGCGTGAGATTCGCGCCGCTGCGCTCCCAGACCTGTCCTGCCCCGGTCCCTTTCACGATGCGGTACAGGCCGTTCGGGGAGGCAGGAATGACCGCGTAACTGTCCACCGGCGTCGTCCCAGTCGATTCCAGGACGGCGCGGGTGGTGGCCAGGGTGTTGACATTGTTGGCGTTCTGCTCCTGGCGCACGGTGGCGGCCATCTGATCGAGGGCGGTGGCGGCCTCCAGGGGCAGCAATTTGCGGGTGGTTCCGGGTTGGGTCATACAGTTACCTCGACGGTGGGGATCACGATGCCAGTGAAGGGCAGGGCGGCGGTGCCAGGGCGCAGGGCGTTGGGCAAGATCGCCATGACTTCCACGTAAGCGGGGACGCTTGCAGTCACCACCCAGGGAAGGCGATCCAGGGCGGCCATTTGTGCAGCCAGCTCGATCTGACCTTGCTCAATATCGGCCAGCACGATCCCAGCCTCACCCACGAACTGCCCAATCTGATCTGCTGCCCCACTGGCACGGTCTCCCTGAGCCTTGGCGTACGCAATATGCTCGTCGAGAACTTCCAGATGCTCAGTGGTCAGCACCTGCTTCTTGTTGCTGGGGCCGGTCATGCATTCACCCGTGCCAGCGCGTCAGTGTGGGCGGCGCGAGCGCCAGTATCAGGCTTCATTATCGGTCACCTCTAGGAATTGCGGATAGCTGAATGTCGCGTCGGAATAGGTGTACGTCCTGGATTGGCCAGCGCCGAAACTCACGCCGGTCAGCGGTTCCACCTCGTAAAGTCCGTCCTCCACCGCCGTCACACGCAGCATCCCGAGTGGGTAGTTGCCCGCGACACCCGCGATGGGGTTCGGTTTCGGGAAGGGGTCCAGCGCGTCCAGCCGCCAGAACGGATCAGCGAGTAGATACGTGACAGAGAAAGCGCGGGTGTTGCCTGCGCCGTAAGGTTCCTCGTAGTCCAGCACGCCCTTGATCTGGAGGCTCGAAGCCCCCTCGGCGTACTCGGTGGCGGCCATCGCCAGGGCGTACCAGCGGGCAGCACGGGTCCCCACGTCGAAAGCGTTGATGCCCTCGACACGGAAGCGCACCTGCGTGGTCACGGGCTTGGGTTTGCGGCTCCCACTGGCCCACGTCGCCCCGCGTGCGGTCTGCCTGGGCGTGGTGTTCAGGGCTACCTTGATCTGCTCGCGGCTGGCCGAGATGGGGAACGGTCCTTCCGAGGCCAGATAGATCAGCTCCCCCACGATCAGGGCCGGGGGGAGGGCTTCGCTGGGCGTGGCATCTGGCAGAAGGCGAGGAAGTAGGGACAGCAGGTCCAGAGCGGTCATACGGCCCTCACAGCGTCCAGCGTGGCGGCCTGGTCTTTGGAGGTGATCGCCGTGGCAAAGGACAGCTTCTCAGCGTCATCGCTCTGCCCACATCTCACCTCCGTGTACAGTTCGCCGTCCTCGTCCACGTCATAGACGATCAGGTCCACTGGCAACTCCCGCACCAACGTGACTGCGCCAGACAGGCTGCGCCGCGTGATCCGCACTTTCGGAGCCGGGTCCGTCTCCCAGCCGGGCAGGCGCACCGTCACCGGGTTCTGGATCGGCAGCCGGGCCAGCGGTCCAGCCACGGCCAGCATCAGGTCAGGATCGGCATAGATGAGGGCGGCAGCGCTGATCCGCAGCGGCATATTCGGGTTGGCGTGTTCCACCCGGAAGATCAGACGCTTGGAGGTGTTCCAGCGGCCTGCCAGTCGCCCGCGCAGCCAGTCTGGAAACAGTGCGAGGCCGTTGCCCAGGGCCGGGCGGTCAATCCTGATGGACACGTTGTCCCCTGCGTCCCCCGAACGCCCTGCCACGGTCACTGTCCTGACCGCCCCCCCATCCACGATCAGCGCTACTCCATCCGGCAGTGGCGCACTGTCGAGGTGGTCCAGTTCCAGGCTGTATACCAGCCCCGCTGCGCCTGGGGGAGCGCTGATTTCAATGGCCGTGCCCGGAAGGCCGTCGGATAGGACGGCGCTGTCCCCGGTCACGGTGGGTTGCTCTGGCGTTGTCCCGTCCGCGTAGATGGCGACGGCAATGCTCACGGTGACGGTGGTGGCCTCCACGCCCACGAAGAGTTCAGCATTTGCAGGCACGCCCACGCTGCGCCACGCCTGCCCGTAGGTGCGCGGGGCCACCGACACCTCGCGGGTTAGCGGGCCAGCCTTGCTCAGGTTCTCGGCGACTTCCACGAAATCACGCGGGTTGGCCGCCGTGTTCAGCAGACTGGAAACCGCCCCGGCCTGCAAGGTCCGCGCCCAGATCAGGCGCACGTCGGTCACCAGCGCGGTGCTGTCCACGTCCAGGCCGTCAATCTCCACGCCCTCATCGGCCTCGTCCACTTCCAGCAGCCCAGCCGGATACCCGAACACGGGGCGGCGATCAGCGTTCACGCCCCAGTCGGGGTTCTCGTCCCGGTTCTCGGTGCTGCCGTCCGCGTTCAGGTAAGTCTGGCTGCGGCGGCTTCTGCCTTTTAGCCGTTCGTCGATTAGCTTGGCCACGCTCCAGAAGTTGCCGTCGATGGCGGCGGAGGTGATGCCGAGATCTGGGATGCCCGGTTCGTCGGGCCGGATCAGGAGCGGCCCGATCTGCCCGTCGAGGCCCAGTTGCCCGGAGGCGTTGAGCTGATTGAACAGCTCGCGCACCTGCGCGCCCAGGTCCATCTCCGGCAGGGTGCCGCGCACTTCCAGCTCGGTCAGGCGTTTCATGCGGAACCCCTGGAGTTTGTAGCGCCCGATCTCGCTGTCCGCGCTGCCGGACACCAAGGCGACTCCGGCGTAGCGGTTGCGCCAGACGCCTTGCGGCCCAGTCCTGTACTGCACCGACACGATGTCGCGTGGGCCGATGCCCAGGGTCACTGGATCGCCCTCGAACGTCCCCTCCCGGCAGTCCCCGTTCCCCCGCACTTCCATGCGGCGAGGGCCACCGTCCAGACGCAGCTCATTCACGCCGCCCAGCTCCCGAAAATGCTTGAAGGTGCCCTCCGGGGAAAGCACCTCCAGTCGATATTCGTCTGTTAAGCCCATTGTTCACCTCCCTTAGAGAGCGCCGGTGGTGCTGACGTAGCCGGTGCCCTGTGCGCTGCCAGTCACGCGCACTTCCAGGCCCCGCTTGAATGTTTCGTCGAGACTGGCGGCAGACCCCCGGAAGATGTCTGCCGCCTCTTTCAACCCCCGCACGCCCTCCAGCAGTGGAGTCGCCAGCGCGAACTGGATCGGCTCCGGCAGGGTGCTGAGATTGCTGGTGTCCACCCCACGCGTTTCCTGCGGCCCGATGCCGTACTGGCTGGCGATGGCCTGGAACTTCGGGGCCACATCGTTGTAGAACTTGCTGGCCAGCCCGTCCACCTGATTGATGGCGCTGTCGATTCCAGCCAGTGCGGCGGCATCGTCTGCGAGGTCCGGCGTTTTCAGGGCATCAGACCACGCCTTGATCGCCGGGGCGATGATGTTCTTCAGCAGCTCCTCGTTCAGGAATAGATCGATGGTCCCGCCCAGCATGCCGTCGAAGACCGTTTCGTGCAGCTTGTCCTTGAACTTCGAGAAGTCGTTGTTCATGATCGCGTCCTTCAATCCGCCCTTAATGCCGTCGGTGAAGGCAGACTGCATGGTCTTGGCGAAATTCAGGCCCAGCTCGTCGATCTGGTTGACCACTTCCGGGCCACCGCCGAACACGTCGGCGAAGAAACCGCGACTGCGGGTGAAGGTCTTCTGGTAATCCGCACCGTTCAGGAGGGGGTTGTCCTTCTGGAAATCCTCCTTGAGTTTCTTGACTTCCGCCTGGGCCTTTTTGAATCCGGCGATGGCGTCGGCCACAGAGCTGGCCACCTTCGTGATGGCTCCCACCCAGGCTCCGATGTCGGCGGGATTGAGCAGGATCTTGCTTACGTCACCCGCGAGGTCCACCAGCTTCCCGGCGGCATTCCCGATGCCCGTAATGTTGGCGATGATGTCGGTGCCGCTCGTCCCATCGTCGAGGGCAGCGAAGGCCCCAGCGAGCTGCTGGACATAACCGGCGTACTCCTGGAACTTGCCGATGGCCTGGAGCGCCTTAGCGATGGCAGGACTCATGGCCCGCAGACTGGCGGCCAGTTCGTCGAACTGCCGGGCCAGCACGGGATTCCCCGCCTCACGGGCGGCCTGCGCAAACCCCTCCAGCTCTGTTCCTGCCTGCTGAAGCCCCTGCACGAACTCCGGGGCCGTAATCTTCCCGGAATCGAAATCCTCGGTAAGCTGCTTGATGCCGTCCTGCATGTCTTTCAGGTCAAGCTTCTCGCTGAGCTTGATGTCGGGTTCTGTTCCGAATTCCCGGATCAGGTTCAGCAGGTTCTGAAGGTCATCCTCGGTGAGCCGCCCCGCCTTCCGGGCCGTATCCAGTGATTCGGTCAGCGCGTTCAGGGTGGTGGGATCGCTCAGGCCCTCGCTGCCCAGCCCGAAGATGGTGTCGGCCCACTTGGTGAATTCGTTGTCCGGCGCGGCAGGCACGTTCAGGGTCCGGCTGACCCCATCCTGCACCGCGTCCCCGATGTTGGACGCCAGGTCGACGAACGCCTGGGCGTCTGCGATCCCGTCCTGCAATCCCTTGCGGGTGGCCTCGGGCAGCGCCTGGCCCACCTCGGAAGCCAGCAGATCCGTGGCCTGAGAAATACTGGCCTGCAAACTGGGCAGATCCAGCTCTACCCCGCCACTGCCGTTGTCCTTGAACCCTCCCTTGAGCGCGCCGGTCAGATCCCGCGCGCTGGCGATGGCTCCCGCTGTGACCGCCCCTCCTGGCTGGCCGTTCGTGAAACCGCCGCCGTTGCTGCCCGGCGTATAGCCCGCCTTGCTGGGGTCCTCATACCCACTGACCCCGGCCCGCAGGTCTGCGAGGAACGTCTTGAGCTTGCCCAGCATGGCCGGGTCCGTCACGCGTTCGATCTGATCCACCACGGCACTGATCTGCTCCTCGATGGTGCCGCCCAGTCCGGAGACGAAGGCATTGAATCCGTCGCTTAGGCCAGTGGTCCCGGCCAGTTCGTTGATCCGGTCAATCAGGGCTGCGATGGCGTCAGCGGCGTCCTCCCCGCGCATGGCCGCGTCCATTGCAGCGTCCAGGGCGGTTTGCAAGGTCCGCATGGCCCCCTCGGTGTCCCCGAGTTCGATGTACTGGTCTGCGGTCTTGCCTGCTTGAGTGGTGAGGCGTTCCATCTGGGCAGCGGTGGTATCGGCGGCGGTCTGCTGATCGCGCATGGCCTGGGAAACTGCCGCCACGGTGCCAGCGGCCAGCTTGCCCGCGTCTTCCAGATCCTGCAACACCTTCAGATAAGCGGCGTTTGCCTCGGTGCTGCCGGGAATCTGGTCTATGGCGTCCTGCTGGGTGGCCACGTACTTGCCCGCCGCCCGTGCCGCCCGATCATAGGAGTCCGCCACGTCAGCGTAGGCACCGGCAGCAATCTCGGCGTCGATGGCCTGATCCCGCATCAGGTCCGAGATGTGGGCCACCGTACCGCCCGCCACCTGCCCGGCCTTCGCCATGTCCTGCAAGAGCTTCAGGTATTCGGCGTTGCCTTCCAGGGTTCCTGGCATGGCAGCAATGGCATCCTCCAGGCTGACGGCGTAACTCTTGCCTGCCTCTGCGGCTCTGGACTGCCCATCGCCCAGGTCTGCGAACATGCCCGCCGCGATCTGGGCATCGATCCCAGCCTGATACAGGGCTTCAGCACTCTGTCGCGCACCTTTGATGTATTTGGTCTGGGCCAGGCCGCCCTTCTCGGCAGCCACTGTGGCCTGATCCATGCCGACGCGGTAGTCGGTCAGATCTGACAGTTCCACCTTGCCGGCGGCGATCTTCTCGCGCATGGTCTGAGCCAGTTTGGAATAGCCGTCGCGGGCCGTCTGGATGGCCTTGCTCTGGTCTTCCAGGGCCTGGGTGCCGGCGTTGGCCTGAATGTTCTGCGCTTTAGATACCGCGTCTTTGTATGCCTGATTTGCCCCGTCGATGTTGCGCTGCTTGTTCGGGTTGGTGATGTCGTTCTCGGCCTCGCGCACTGCCTTGTCGCGGGTGGCTCTCGCCGCCTGCTCCGTCGCGTTGAATTCGTCTTTCGCCTGACGCTTGAGCAGGGTGACCTTCTGGGCTGCCGTGCCCTTGAAATCGGCCAGCTCCTGGCGGTTCAGTTCCTGGGTGCGGGTCAGGGTGGCGCTCGCCTCCTGCACGTCCAGATTGCGGCGCTCGGCGGCGTATTTGGCGCGGAGCGCTTTCTGCTCTTTATCACGGGCTACGGCGGCCTTCGCCGTTTCCTCGGCCAGTTTGCCGATCAGCGCAGCGTTGTCTTCCAGAGCCTTCCTGGCCTGTTTACCTGCCTCGGTGTTCAGATCGGCGCGGCGCTTCAGTTCAGCCTCTGCGCCTGCAATGCGCCCCGAGTCTCCCTCTTTCTGCACGCCACCCTTGATGATGTCGCTGAGCTGTCCTGTGGTCCGGGCACGGAGGGCCTTTTCCTGTGCCAGCGCCGCCAGCCGCCGCACTTCCCCCGCCTGTTCTTGCTGGAGGGGCGTGAGTTCAGGCTTCTTGTCCTTCTCCCTCTGGATGGCCTCTCGCTGCTGGCGTGCCTTGCTGGCGGCGTCCCCGGCCAGGGCCAGCAGGGCGTCAGACTTCGCCTTGTCCTTCTCGGATTTGGCGGCCTTCTGGGCGTTCTTGGAAATGTCTTCCAGGGTGGAAGCGTAGGCAGCAGCATCCTCGCTGAGCTTGAAATAGGACTCCGAATTACCCATCTTGTCTTTCAGCCCGTCATACGTCTTGCCAAACTGGGAGACGGTCTTATTGGTCTTGCCCAGCTCGTCACGCACGATCTTCAGCGCGCGGGCTGGTCTATCACCACTGGCCTCAAATGCTTTGAGAACCCGTTCAGCGATCGCGCCGCCGTCAACGTCTTTAGCCTTATCGGCTTTGTCAATCGCAGCCAGGATGCGGCGGGCTTCGGTCAGGAGGGCTTCGCCAGATTTCTTGGTGGAGGCGGCTTTGGCTGTGGCAGAGGTGTTGATGCCGGGTGGGATGGCCCCTGTTGCATATGGGCTGTCCGGCGCGCGGTAGTAGGTGGCGTATTTGGCGTCGCTGCCGATGGCGCGGGTGCGGGTGATGCCGTCCGTCCTGCCGTCCGCCAGGGTGCCGGGGTTGCCCGTCAGCATGAGTTGCCCGTTCTTGTAGCCGGTGGCCACCTCTGCGTGCATCCCGCTTCCGTTGGGGTTGATGCCACCACCCTTGAAAATGACCAGATCACCCGGCTTCACATCGGCCATGTTCTTGACCTGCGTAAAGCCGCTGTCTTTCGCGTTCTTCTCCAGCGTTGGCACCCAGGCGTTTTCGACTGCTGTGCCCTTGATCTTGGCCCCAATGTTCTTGAGGATTTCGTAGGCGATGATCGCGCAGTCGGAGGCTACGCGCGGGTCACGCTTGAAGATCTCGCCCAGGTTCTGGATCACGCCGTAGGCAAATGCGCCCGCCTGTTCCTGCGTGGCGCGCTGCTGGCCGGGCAGCAAGGGACCGGCACCGTTCAGGACGTTGGGGCCAGTAGGTTGCGCTGGGGGCAGAAGCTGCCCCCCCGACTTGGCGTAATTCGCCTCCATCTTGGCGACGAACTCAGCGTCCAGCTCGATGGCCTTCTTCAGATAAAACTCGTAATTGTCGCTGACCTCCTTCATCTGGGCAATGGCTTCTTTCGGGTTGGTGGACTCTTTCAGAACCCCGCCGCGCACCAGGGCGTCGCTCAGCATGGCGACGTTCCCCACCTGCGCAACCGACGCCCCCGCCGCGAACGGCAGGCCCAGCACCTTCAGGATGCGTTCCGTCGCGCTGTCTCCCGGCGTGAATTTCACCGCCAGATTGACCTCACCTGTCGACTTGACCGCCGCGATCTTTTCCAGCATCTCGCCCAGTTTCTGGACCATCGGCGTTAGGGTGTCATTCAGGAACCCGGCCAGCGGTCCAGCAAAGCTCTTGGCAAACGCGCCGCCCGAATCCTTCCAGGCATTCTTGAGGCTCGTCAGCGCAGGCTCCACACCTTGCTGCATGGTGTTGGAGTAGTTGACCAGCTCGCCATCGGACCTGCGAACCTCCTGCCCCAGCATCTGCCACTCACCCGTCAGGTTGATCACGGCAGCCGCCGCACGGTTGTCCATGATTCCCGACACGGTACGCAGCGCCTCACCGTTGCCGGACAGCAGGCCCGTGGTCTTGTCCGCCACGATGCCCATGCCCGCCATTTTCTTGCCCAGGTCAATCATGATGTCGCCAGCAGGGCGCGCCTTGCCGTTCACGTCATTGATCTCGATCTTCAGTTCTTTCAGGATGCCCATTGCTTTCTTGCTCGGATCACCGAGGGCAGCGATGGCGGCGCGCAGGCCGTTCGCGCCCACGTCGGCGGCGTTCATCCCCTTGTTGTCCAGCTCGACGAGCATGCCCAGGAGGTCATACATCTCAATGCCTGCCTGCTTACCCGTCCCTGCCACGATGCCCAGGCCCACCGACAGATCGTTGGCGGTCCCGGCGGCGAGGTTGCCCGCTTTCGCCAGCATGTCCCCGACTTTGGCCGCGTCCTCCACGCTCATCCCGTACTGGCGGATGTTCTTCAGCAGCAACGTGGTGGCGTCGTTCAGGTTGATCTGTTCAGCAGCAGCGAGGCGGGCACTGGACTGCATCAGCGTCAGGGCGTCAGACGCGCTCACGCCTGCCTTGACCGTATCGGCCAGAGCGAGAGTCAGGTCAGAGCGGGCAAAGCTGCCACCCACCGCGCCCAGCGCCTTCTGGAGGCTCTTGACGCCTTCCTCGATGGCCCCCAGGTCTTCTACACCGTTGGCCTGGAGGATGTTCAGCCCAGTCTGGGTCTTCTGGATCTCTTGCAAGCCCGTGCGGCCCAGTGCAGCGAAGGCAATGACCGCCCCGCCAAGCGCAACGGCCACAGTGGCCAATCCCGCGCTGAGGAACCCCACAGCAGTCGCGGCGGTGTTCGTGGTCCCAGCAAACCCGGCAGCAGCAGCCCGCGCTGTCCCGAAGGCTCCGGCCACGATGCCCAGGTTCATGGCAGCGTTGCCCAATCCCGCCTGCCCAGCAATCTGGCTGAACAGGCCGCTGTTCTGGATGCCAGTCAGCACACCGTGAGACAGGCCGCCCGGTGTGCTGCGTCCGCTGGCGCTGTCGATGCTGCGCTGAGCGGCAGCGGCCACCTGCGTCAGACGGCGGTAGGCGTCGCTCTCGCGGTCCAGAGCGGCAGCGGCGGCGAGGGCACGGGTCTGGATGTTCTGCTGACCGGTCACCAGTTCCGGGGCCACCACGCGCCCCGCCTGCCAAAGATTCCGCATAGCGCGCTGTTCGTTGTCCAGACCCTGCACGACATCACGGATGGCCTGCTGACGCTGCCGCTCCTGGAGCAGCGCCTCGCGGGCGGCGACAGACGCCTGCACTTCCAGCTCGCGGCGCAGGCGGGCATTCAGCACCTCGGTGGCCGCCCGTTCTCTCAGGCGCTGTATCCCCTCACGCTGGGCAGCATTAGCGGCGGCCTGTTCGGCGCGGGCGGCGCGTCCCGCTTCATTCTGGGCAGCGGCAGCAGCGCGGATGGCAGCAGCCTGTTCACGGGCGGACTGTCCGGCGAGCTGCGCGGAGAGGCGGGCCTGGGCGGACTGGGCGCGGGCGGCGGCGGCAGCCTTGTTCTGCTCACCCGTTACCACGCGGATGCTCTCGGCTTGGGCGCGGTACTCGCTGCCCAGAATGCGGGCGGCCTGCTGACGGGTCTGGGCATCGCGGGCGCTCAGGTCCTGCAATGCCTTTATGTCAGCGCGCACGCGGTCCAGTCCAGTCTTAGCGCCAGCGGTATCCAATTCGATCTTGATCCCATTGGTCCGCTCGATGAACTGGCGGGCCTTGAGCAGATCGGATTGAAGTTTGGAATCATCGATACGCAGGTCGACGTACAGGGAACCAACGCTATGGCCTGTGGTCATGGATCAGTCACCTCCTGAAGGCGGCAATGAAAAAGCCGCCCGGAGGCGGCGAAAGATTGGGAGTAAGACCGGGCGGCTAGAGATCAGCGCCCAGAGCTCGCAGCAGATCGTCCATGTCCACAGGGGTAGAACGCCGTGGCGGCTGGGGCGCTGGGGAAGGTGGGGGGCCGTCCACAAGGGTGTGGGTCAGCATGGCCACTTTCGGGACGGGGGAGGACTGGACCGGGAAGTGCTTCCTGAACAACCGAGGGGGCAACATCCCCAAGTGTGATCTATTTCATAGCAGTTATTTGGTGTCTTGGAACACAAAATAAGGTCACTTCAAACCTCCCGTCAACGCAATCCCCTCCCAGACCTGAATCAGTGGCCGTCCATCCCGCGCAGCAGGCCAGCGTGTCCAGACCGGGCCGGTCAGCAGACCCGCCTTCATGGCCTCGGCCAGCCCCTGTGCCACCTCGGCATGCACTGGGTAAGGCACGACGGCCTTCCGGGTCTCTCCACCGTCCCTGCGTCGGTAGTCGGGCAGGATGCGGGTGTTCAGGTCCTTGGGGGCCTCTGCGCCCCAGGACAGCGCCGCGCCCCAGACCTGACGCTGCCACTGCCGCCCTTCGGTCTCGGCCTGGGCGTGCAGGGCGTACTTGATTCGGTCTAATGGCGCGTCCCACCACTGGACAGCAGGCTGGAGTAGGCCGAGGGCCGCGAGGGCGCTCGGCCAGTCGAAAAATCTCCTCCCCCGGCCTCCCCTGATCTGGGCGGCTGTGTGGCAGTCCACCATGCGGGGAAGTGGTCCGGCCCGGTCAGGTCCTCGAACTCGTCATAGGTCAGCTCAGGCAACCGCCGCTGGACCAGCAGGTAGATGGCCCCAGTCTGTTCGGCGGGTTCCATCTGCGACAGCGCCTGCACGATGCGTATCTCGCGCCAGCTCGGAGCCAGATAGGGAATGGACAACGGGCCGTAGCGGTCACAAAACTCGGTGTTCGGGATTCCAAGGGACGCCTCAATGGACTCTGAGCGGGCGCGGTGCTGCTCTGCCGTGGTCATGCCTTGCCCCGCCGCGTTAGCATCACGGTGATCGGCGTGTGCAGGTAGACGCCCGCTTCAGCCAACCGGGGGACCCTTGCCCGCAGCCCGCCGCGTGGCACGGTCCAGCCTGCTTGACCCTCAGCCATCCTGCTCAGCGTGCGCCCACGCCTCAACGGGGCCTGAACGATGTGGGCGCGGGCCTCGATGCGGTCAGGGTGAACGGTGCAACCCAGCAGCAGGACGTGCGGTGAATGGCCGCGCTCGCCCAGCACGATCAGGGGATGGGTGGACAAGGTAGGGCCTCCTAGATTGTTTTAGAGCGGACTTCCGGACTCGAACCGGAGCGCCTGCAAAGACGCCGCCATCATCCGCAAAAAGGCCAGCACAGTGGCTGGCCTCGGAGGTTGGAGAACTGTTACCCGACGACGTTCCAGACAGGCGTGGTTTCATTGACATCGGTCCAGGCCAGCTTGCCCGACAGGTTGGCCGTGAACTGCGCCCGCTGGGTGTTGCCGGGGGCCGACTGACGCATGGGCGCACCGACATTGACCGTCGCCAGCAGGGCAAACCCGTCCGGGTACAGCCAGACCACGCGCTCCACGTTGTTGGGGCTGATTTCAAAACCCTTGGTGGTCAGCCGCTTGACCACGGGGTCACCGATCCCAGCAATGGTGCGGATGGTGGCCGTCATGTCCTTGCCGTTCACCGAGCGGACCGGGGTGTAGCGCCCGTGGACCTGAATGGTTTCCTCGCTGTCGGTGATGCTGGGGTTGCTTTCCTCGGCCACCGGCACCTCGGTCAGGTTGCTGTACTCGGCGGTGGCATTGGCGGCAATCTCAGCAGGGGCGGCAGCGATGGTCACGGCGCTGGCCACGCTGGTCAATTCCTCCTCAGTCATGACGGTCACTTCGGTGGTTCCGAAGGTCAGGACCGTTCCAGCGGGGATGGTGACGTCGCTGACGCTGCTGAGCTGCATGGTGGTGGCGTCCTTGGCGACCAGGGCGGTGTTGGTGACCACCAGCGCGACGATCAGCACAGTGGCTCCCGGTGCCAGCAGGAAGGTCCGCAGGGCGGTGCCGCTGTAGGTCTTGGGGGTATCGTCGACAGGAATGACAGTGGGCAGTTTCGAGATTAGGGTCATGGTGTTCCCTCCAAAGGGAAGCCCCGCCGAGGCGGGGGCTAGAGGCTGATGGAATTAAACGGGCGCTGGATCAGTGTTCTGAATGAACGTGACGCTCAAGCGCTGCCCGGCGTAATGGGAATTTGTTTCGGCATCAAACATGATCGGAGTGGCGTCGGCCAGTTCCACCCGTTGCACGCGCAGTCCCGGCCAGCGGTCCACCGAACTGGCCTGACGTCGGAACCACGCCATCAGGGTGTCGAGCTGGCGTTTGCCGGACATGTTGCCGCTGGCCCCGTAGAGCATCACCAGCACGAGACGGGTGCGCTCCTGGTAGCCGTAGCCGGTGCCCGTCTCGCTCTCCCCCTGCTCAGTCACCACGGCATAGATACCTGCGGGCTGGGGTGTGGGGATGAGGTGGGAAGCGATGTTGCCTGCCTCGTCACGGGCCAGGGCGACGCCGAGACTGGTCAGGAGCTGGTCTAGCGTCACCTGAACCTCGCGCCGCGCTTCTTCACAGCTTCCACGAGACGCTGGCGCAACTCAGTATCTGTCAGGGCCTTCGAGGCCCACGGACGCGCACCTTTCGGTCCCGTCCGCTTGATGGGAGAGCCAGGGGGAGCTGGGAACTCAAGGGCATGGGCTTCAGGCGGCACTGGGGCCACGCTGTTCAGCGCCCCGGCCCGCTGGTGGAAGGCGTTCACAGCCTCGTGACCCAGAGAGCGGACGAGCGCACCGTCCTGCATGGCGGGGTATTCCCCCACTGCCGAACTGGGACGGGGCAGGCCGGGATGCTGAATCCCGCTGCCCGACTTGCTCATTTTCTCCTTGAGAAAGCCCGCCACGGTCTCCCCCATCGCCTCGCTCACAGGCCCGAGCTGGGCAGCAAGCGCAGCCTGAAGCCGACTCTGATCAATCACGAGTCGATTCATCCTGCCCCCTCAGCGCCTCTTGCGCCTGTCCCAGCACGTTCCAGGCCACCCTGACCGTGCCGATGTCCTCGGCATCTGCCAGAGGGCGCAGACGCAGCGGCGCGACGATCTCACCGCCTTGAACCACCAACAGCACCCCAGGTGTCGCCAGCGGAGCCGAGTGGTGAATGTAGCCGTCCCAAAGCGGGATGCTCAGATCGCCGCCCACGGCCAACTTGGCCCGGTCCTGCACCTCCAGTTGAGCGAAGTAGCAGGGGAATGTCCCGAGTTCAGCCGCCCCTGGCGTGTCCGGCGTGGGGTCCGTGACGGGCGGCGTGATCAGTTCGCCGTTCTCGTCATACTCCGGCGGCTCCTGCCCCGGCTGGCCCGTGCTGACCGCTTCCTGCTGCGCGTACAGCGTCACGGTCTGGCCCAGCTCGGAGAAGATGAAGTCCAGCTCTGGACGGGCCAGCACCTGGAAATCAGTCAGCAGGCTCAAAACGACACCTCCACAGGGATAGACATGGAACCCTGTCGCCGGGCAAGCCGCGCACCCTCGGCGAGCTGTCCCCGAAGCGTGGCTGCCCTGCTGCACCAGTCGTCACCCTGAACAGCCGCCGCGCTGCTGCCCTGTGCGCGCTTCAGTTCAATCTTGCCCACCTTGATCTGGGTAGCTGCTGCTGGAGCGGTGGCCGCCTGAAAATGCGCCTGAGCGCAGACCGTTTCCAGCAGGTATGCGGCCACGCCCCGGAGGTCACCCTCCACGTCCAGGGCCTGGTCAAGCTGGGCGGTCTGGTCTGCGGGTTCAGGGACCAGCAGCAGCCAGGCGGTCCAGGCATCGGGGCGGACGTGGAAGCGGACGCGGGCCAGCTCGTCGGCCTGCATGGCTTACTCGCCCTGGGGCTGTTCCGACTCGGCCTTCAGGGCGTCCAGGGCCAGGTCCGCCAGGGCGTCGCTGATCCCCTTGACCTTGATCAGCCGATCACGGGCGTCGGCAGGCAGCACGGGGCGGGCCTGGGCGGCGGTGAGCTGAGAGGTCAGGGTGTCGCGTTCGGCTTCCAGATCGGCAATTCTGGCCAGCCCACCCTGACGCTCCTCATCGATTCGGCCTTTCTGAACCGCCAGCTCCTGGCGAAGGGCATCAGCTTCGCCCTTCAGGTCATCGAACCCAGCAGCCACAGCCTGGCGCACATCCATCCCGCCGGGATGCTTATCGTCGCCCCGAGGAACGCGTAGGAAGTCACCGCGCTTCAGCACCTCGTCAGCCGTGGCTTTCAGCAACTGGTCAAAGTGGCTGCGTTCGCCCACCACCCGTGCCAGCACCTGATCGGGCATCTCGCCTTCTTCTGCCAGAGGGGCGAGCTGACCCAGCAGCCGGTCCAGTTTTTCCGTGGCCTGCTTGGCCAGCGTGCGGGAGGCTTCCAGCTCCTCATGGTCCACTTCCGCAGTGACTGCGGGACTGAACGCGCCGTCCACTGGCGTCAGGCCCAGCGCCGCCGCAAGTTCCTCGGGAATGCTGAGCGGCTTCTCGGAAGGGCCGTACGTTTTGCCGCTGTAATGCACGGTCTGCGGCATCCGTTCAACTTTGATCATCTTCATGGGGAAACACCTCTAAGGGAGGGCGGAACCCAAGGCCCACGTCAACGCGCGGGCCAGGGCTTAGGTCAGGTCGCTGTCGAGAATCACCAGACGTTCCGGCGCGTCCAGCACGATCAGGCCGTTGCTGGCCCCCTCCGCCACCGCGTGCATCGGGCGGCCCTGCGGGGTGTAGGTGTTCAGCCAGATCCCAGGACGGCCATCGCCTTCCACCGTGGGGCCGATGTGCGTGCGGCCCAGGCCAGGACGGGTGTTCACGGTGCCGTCCGTCATGGTGACCATCACGTCGTTGCTGCCGATCACGGCGATCTTGCCGTCCGGGATGACCTGCTGCTGCGCGTAACCCTTGCCCACCTTGATGGTCACGGTGCGGCGGTACCCGATCAGGGTGTAGCCCTCGCGGGCATCCGTACTCAGGGTCTGGTTGGCCCCAATCAGGCGGCGCATGGTCACGGTCTTGATGTTGCCGCCCGCGCTGGTCACCTCGCTCGTGACGGCCACGCGGTCCGCCGCGCTGTCAATGATCCGGTCCAGCATGTTCATGCTCATGATGCGGGCGCGGGTGCTGCCCACGATGGCATCGGCGGCGCGCATGTCCGCCCACAGCTTGCTTTCGCCGCCGCCGTAGGCTTGCAAGCCGGTGCGCTTGGCGAACTTGTTCTGGGCAGGCAGCAGGTAGTCCACCGTCCCGCCGCGCAGGGCCAGCATGCCGGTGGTCAGCACCTCGGCCCGCATCAGCTCGTAGCGGTCCGTGAACGACTGACGGATGACCTTTTGCAGCCAGTTCACGATGAAGTTGCGGATGTAATCCAGGCCGTTGCCCGTGATCACGCCCGCGCGGATGTTGATGACCATCTGCTGCAACTCGCGCTGCATTTCCTCGGTCATCAGCGTGGTGGCCGTCCACTTCGCAATCGGGTTCGAGAAGGCATTCAGCTCGATACCGCCCACCGGGACGTACGGGCTGTCCATGCCGGTCTCGCCTGCGGGGGTGGTGATGACCTTGAAGGAACCGCTCTTGGCCTCGTAGGTGGCGCGGGCTTCATCCGGCAGGACGCTGGCGAGAACGTACTCGCTCTCCGGCACGGGCTGGTTGGCCAGGGCGAAGAAGTCCTGCGGGGTCATGGTGTTGAGGATGGTCTGGACGGTCAGCGCGTCGCCCACCGGGCCGAGCGCCGAGGCGATCAGCGACGCGGCAAACGCATGCATACGGGTGTGCTTCATGGGTCTCCTTTGGCGCATGCGAACATGCGTCATGTCGATTGGAAGAGCTGTGATTTATACGGGAACGCCAGCAGAAATGAAGGCCCACTGGGGAGAGGGTGTGGCCGCGTTGAAGAGTGCGGACGAAACAACTGGTCAATGCACGCTGCGGCTGAGAACGCGCCTGCTAGTGCCAACCGCGTTCCTCTTCTATGTCGGCCCTTGGACCCTGGATGGACAGGACCAGGAGGGGATCGTGCATATGAACATCCGCGCAGGGCGGGCGATCAAGAGTCTGGATGGGCCTGACCTGATTGACATCCACTGTGCGTTGGACGGTCCACCGACTTACTTCGATTCTTTCGAGCAGTACGGGACTTGAACTACTGGAAGTAGAAGCGGGCGGCCTTCGTGCGGACGGGCGTGGCCAGCACGGCGGGCGCACCGGTGGAGTCAGGAAGCTGCGCCTCGTAGACGTTCCCCGCCGTGACCAGGCCGTAGCCGCTGATGCTGTCCGCCGGGCTGTCCTCGCGCGCGTCGCTCATCATCAGCAGGGTGTCGGCGGTGCCGTCGGCGGGCACGATCTTGCCCGCAACCAGGCTGACGGTGGTGCCGCTGGGCACGAAGCGGCGGCCTGCTGTGCCGAACTTGGCGTCGGTGAAGGCGGCCCAGTTGATGGGTGCGCCCGCCCCGTGCAGGTCAAGGCTGCTGTAGTCCGCGATCCACTGCGGCATGCTGAGGCTGCGCTTCTCGCCCCGAATGGCGGCGGCCCCGCCGATCAGTAGGGCCGTCATGATCAGAAAAGTTTTCTTCACGGTGTGTCCTTTCAGGGCCTCGGGCCGCTGAGGAAGAAGAGGGTGGGGTGTCCGCTGGGCCGCGCTCAGTTCGCCGCTGGTTTCTGGGCTTGCAGCGGGTCTACGTAGGCCGCACCTCCTGTGGTGGATTTCGCCAGCGCCTGCTGCACCCAGCTTCCGCCCGTGCCTCCGCCGGAACCGGAGGCGGCGCTGTCCTGTTTGCCGCCCACCTCCGCGCCGGTGGTGGTGGTAGTGGTGGAACTGGCGGCAGAGGTCAGCGCTGGCAGGTAGTCGCCCCAGTGCTGGGTGGCGTAGGCGGGCAGCTCATGCTCTGCGCCGCTGGCGTCCTTGACGAACGGCACCATGACCTTCTTGCCGTCGCGCTCTACCTCCCGACTGGGCAGCACGGTCAGCCCGGCAGCCTTCACGCGGTCTGCCAGCACGCTGGGCTTGTAACCGGCGTCGCGGGCCGCGTCGTCAAGAGACTTCTGGGTGCGAACGCCCACCAGCTCCGCGCCGTCTTTCTCGCCCTGTTCCACCTTGGTCTTCAGCTCGTCCGGCTTGCCCAGCGCCACATAGGCGTCGTAGGCGGCGGCTTCCTCGGTGGTCAGGGCGCGGCCTCCGCGTGGCACCTGCACTTCCTTCAGTCGGGCGTTCTCGCGTTCCAGCGTGGTCACCTGTTTGATCAGGTCACCGTGGGTGCTCTGGGCATGCTTGGCGGCGTTGCGGGTGTTCCACTCTTCCTCGGTCAGGCGGCCATCGTTGGCGGGGGCGGGAGCGGGGGGGGTGCCATCGCCGCGTGGGATCAGTGCACCAGCGAGCAGGCAGGCGGTCAGGTTCAGCAAGTTTCTTTTCTTCATGGCGTCCCTCCAGGGGCGTGGGTGGCTGCGGGGTAGGCGTCCAAGTCCAACGGGCCGAGCATCTCGATCCGGTGGGCGCGGGCGTAGACACTGGGCAGGAACTCTTCCCAGGTCATCCAGTTGTTGTGCGCGAAGTTGCTGTCAGAAACGCAGACGAGCGACTCGCCGGCGTGTGCAGGCAGCAGCACGGCCACCTGATGCAGCCAGCCAGGCGTGACGCCAGGAATGCTGACCAGCAGGGGCGCATGCCGCTCAGGCGTGGCGTTGTCGCGGGCGAAGCGGGCGCGCAAGCGTCCCCAGTAGCCCGGACTGGTGGGCGGCTCCGGAGGCTCAGAGCAGAACAGCGTGAAGGTCAGGAAGCCGCGCTCTATCAGGCGCACCTGGTAGCGGGCGGCGCTGCTGTCGGTCACATGCTCCAGCAGGGAGGTGTCTCCGGTGATCGAAAAAGCCGAGTGATAGAGACAGCCGATTTCGCCTATCTGCTGGCGGTGCTCCAGCATCACGGCCTCACCCTGCCCTTCGGTTCCTTCAAGTGTTTGAGCCACCGCACCGCTGACCAGGGGACATGCAGGACATGGCACACGCTGCCACCCTCCGACACGCTCTGCGCCAGAGAGACACAGCGCCGATTGGTGGCCACCACGAAGCCGGTGGAGTAACACAACGCCACCGGGTGTTCAGAGCGCAGCGCATCCCGCAGCTTCTTGGCCGGCATCCAGTTGGTGCTGGCCACCTCGGTCGCGCTGTCTTCCCAGCGCAGCAGCACCAGCTCGCCGGCCTTCAGTTTGATGGGGGCGCGCCTCATCACTTCTTCCGCCCCTTGCGGGCGGGCGGCTTCGGATCAGGCGGCGGGTCTACCTTCGGCGGTTCCACTTTCGGAGGGTCTTCCTTGGGTGGAATGTTCTCGCCCGGTGCTGGCAATGCGGCCTGTCCTTCCCGCTCGATCTGCGCGTCCTCCTGTTCGGGATCGTCGATGCCCTGGCGCTGACGGGCCGTGTGCTTGCTGATCACGCCTACCTTCACGTCCTCCCGGTCCGCCTGACGGTCCAGCGGGCTGGGCGGCACGATCCGGCTCTTGACCTCACCTTCCACCTGGATGGAATCGAAGTGGCCAGCCTGACCCGCCAGCGCACTGACCAGGGCCAGGAAGACCTCGCAGACCTCGCCGATGGTGGCCTCGGCCAGATCGATGGTGGGCTGCCGGATGTTGTCGAAGTCGCTGATCGCCACTTCCCGGCTGCGGCCTGACGCCGTGGCGTCCTTGCCCATCAGGACGTAACTCTGATCCACCTCGCTATACATGTTCAGCATGTTGTGCGTGGTGGCGCTGATCAGGGAGTCGGGTGGACTCGGCTCGAACCGTCCGTACTGGGCACTGCCCAGCGGCTGCTCGTTGATGAGGCCGCCGCGTGCGTCGCGGGTCTTGATGGTGCTCTGCTGCCAGGTCATCATCGTGCCCGCGCCTGGGCGTGCCGAGGAGTAGCGCTTCATCTTCTGGCCAGGGGTTCCTGGATCGTCCACCAGCTCGTAAGGCGGCTCGATGTTGATGCCCCAGCGTTCCAGAAACCCCGCCAGTTCGGTGTTCCGCAGAATCATGGTGCTGGCCGTGTTGTAGGCCATCTGGTTCTGGAGGAACTGGGCGGTGATCGCGGGGTCCGTCTTCAGTTCCAGGTACAGGATTCGCCCGCCCAGGTCCAGATCCAGGATGGTGGCGGCCTCGCCTCCGGCCTTGTGCAGCCGCAGCAGGGTTTTACCTTCCTCGATGTGGCAGGTCTCGGCGCTGTCGGTGCCCTTGCCGTCCTGGTAGACGTAGACCGCGCTGGCTTCAAAGGTATCGGCGTTCTCCCAGACGGCCACGCGTTCCGGTGCCGGGACGCATTCCAGGCGGATGAAGCGGGCGATCTGCGCCATGTCCTGGGTCTTGACGCGCAGCCTGCCGTCTTCCCCCTTGGCATAAGCACCAGCCGCCACGCGGAAGCGCAGGACGCTGCGGCCTTCGCGCCGGGCAAAGGTCAGGGCCTGCCGGATGGCCTTCTCGGGATGCTTGCGGGCGGTGCGCCACCAGGCGCTGATGAGGATGTCCGCCTCGCCTTCCAGAAGCGTCCGCTCGCCGTCCGGGGGCAGGGTGGCCTGCTCTCCGGTGTCGATCAGCGTCCAGTTCATCTTAGCGGTGCAGCTCGCGATCTCGCGGGTCAGGGTTTCCCGGACGAAGTTGGTGCTGGTAAAGGATCGGGTCAGGGCGTTCTGGAAGTCGGTCACCATGGACTGGGCGGCGCGCTGCTGCTGTTCGGTTGCGCCTTCTGGCATCCGCACCATCGGGCCGCGCCAGTAAGCGAAGTTCATGCCCGCGCCAGCGCCCAGGGGTTCGCCCAGATGGTGGCCGTCATACATGTTGCGGGCCTGTCGGGCAGTCTCGGGCAGGGTCACGGAAGCGGCCTCGCTCAATTGGTTCAGCGAGGCCGTCAGCAGGTTGAGCGTGATCAGTTTATTCATCCGGTCCACCCTCCCCAGCCTCGCGGCTCCTCGACGAACACGGCCTGCGGCTCGAACAGCCGGGCCGGAGCCAGGGCCATCACCGCGCCGTCCCCGTCATCTGGACTGCGCTTGTGGCGCTTCTTGAAGTCATCCTTCTCCTCGGCTTTCTGCACGTACCGCTTGTCCCGCCCGTGCCGGTAGTACAGCCGCCGGTCCGTGAGGTCATCACGCAGCTCGTCACTGGGCGTGGCGATCCGGGTGCGGGCCAGCACCGCGTCGGCCTCGGCGTACAGCTCGGTGCTGAGGTTGTAGTAACTGGTGGGATCGGTGGCCACCTCACCGAAGCCCACCTCGATCACCTCGAAGGCCACGCCGGGATAGGTCAGTTCCTTGAAGTAATCGATAACGCCGATGCCCCAGCCGCCGGTGTTGTCCACCCGCAACTGAATCTGCTTCGCGCCCTGCCAGATCGCCTTCTGGATTGCGGCCTCGATACGGACCACGTAACCCGCCGTGTCCTGGCCCTGCACCACCGCTTCCCGGCTCAGGGTCAGGCGGTGATTCAGGTAGACGGTGCCGCCGTCCGAACCGTAGCGGGCCATGTCTGCCGCGATGGCCGCGAAGTGGATGTCCGCCTGCGTCAGCATCGGCGTGATGTCGCGCTCACAGGCAGCTTCGTAGCGGCCCTCGCTGATGAAGCTTTCCAGCGTTTCGTTCTTGGGCGTCTTCCCGCGCACGCGGAACAGAAACTCACCGTTGGGCTTCAGGTTCGTTCCAGCAGGCGCGGGGCTGCCGTGCTTGTCCTCCGTCTCCCAGGTCAGCGTGAAGGTCTGGGCCTCCTCGTCCGCCTGCTGGACCACCTCGCAGTGACGGCGGACCATCTTGCTCACCCAGTCGCGGGTGGTCCCGCCGGGAACCAGGGAAGGGGCGTCGTGGTAGACGTTCGGGAAGCGCAGCGCGTCGAAGTTGATGCTGTGAACGCCAGCAGCGGTGTGGCGTTTGTGGAACTCGCTGGTACGGGTCGCCGGGTTGCCGATGCGGATGAAGATCAGCACCATGCCGGGGCCGAGGTTCGTCATCATGCCGTCCACCGCGCCGTAAGCGAACTCCGGGACGCCGTCCGCCTCGTCGAAGACGAACAGCATGAACTTGGCATGCTGACCGTGAAAGCGGGCCGTGCCGGTGCCACCTGCATCGTTAGTCACCCGGCCCATCGCGAACCAGCCGTCCCCGCGTGTCATGAACGGATCGGCGGGTTTCAGATGGCGTTTGCCCCACAGCGGGCGGCTGCTGCGGATGTCTTTCCACAGCAGGGTCCGCACCTGATCGTCGCTGGGCGCGCTGGTGATCGTGATGCTCTGCGGGAAGGCATCGAAGAACCAGTTGACCAGGATGGAGCAGCCCTTGGTTTTGCCGACGCCGTGGCAGGACTTGATGCTGAATTCGTGGATGGCGGGCTGGCCGTCGAGCTGATCGATCACGCTCTGCTGCACGGCCTGAAAGAACTCCAGTTGGCCCTCATCTTCTTCCACACCGGCCCAGGGCGTGAAGCCGCACTCCCGTTCGGAGTAGCCCAGCAGATCGCGCTGGTAGCGGGTCATGTTGCGGGCACGGGCGGTGCGGGCGGCTTCACGCACATCGACGCCGGATTGTTCCTCTGCGCCCATGATCATGCCGATGCGGCGGCTGTTGCGGCCTTCCAGGGTGAGGGCCGTCATGGGTTGAACGTCCGAATGCGGGCCGCGATAGCGTCCACGGTTTCAGGACTGACGAACTCTTCCAGGATGGTGAACAGGTCCTCGAGCCAGTCCTTGGCGTACTGGGTGACCTTCATGTTGATGTTCAGCGTGTATTCCCCGTTCATCTTGGCGAGCATGTCGGCAGCGCGCAGCTTGTCGGTGTGGGTGGGCTTGCCTGCAATCAGGCCGATCCCCGTCACGAAGTTGGCCTGATCCTGGCCGCGCAGGATGGTGGTCAGGATCTGCTGGCGCTCCTGGGCGGTGGCGATGCGGTCCTGGCGCTCGGTCTCCTGCTGCTGATGCTGCGGCAGGGACTGGAGGTACGCGGTGACCTTAGCCAACCTTAGCCACCTGGAAGCAGTCACTTCTGGGGCCTTGGCTTTGCTCCCAGCCAGCCTTAATGCCTCGGTCTGGCTGTGACCCTGCGCCAGGTGTTCGCAGAAGCGTTTCTGCATTTCGGTGACAGGCCGCTCTCCACCTTTGGGCGCGGCCAGCTTGCGGGCCTTCTTGCCCCGCTTCTGCGCGGGCTTCTTGCGGGTTTGCTTGTCGGGCATCGGCGGGGTCACCTCCTCACATGGATTCAGACGCACCACTTGCCCCGATTTTTAGGGGCCTGGTGACGGGAAGGGGAAGCCATGAATGCAGGCCAGGCAGCGCAGATGGTGGGCCGCGTGCCTCACACGCACTTCATGGTTCCCTTAGAGGGCGAAGTTGTGACGTGGACGCAATCCCTGCTGATTAGCCTGGAGTTATGAGCAAAACTTCATTCCGCAGATTTTCTTATCTGGAATACGAAATAGAGATCATCAGGGAGCGCAGAAATTTACCAATCGTCTTGAAGCTCGAACCCAGGCTCGGCATTGAGGTCCGCTACGGCCTGAAGTTCGACGGTCAGATGACGGACTGGAGTGGTTTCGTCGAAGCCGCGAACGATGAGTCGTCCGCAAACAATCTCGCGGAGATGGGCGTGCATCGGGCGCGGGCGCTGAGGAAAAACGAGCGGGTTGGCATCGTCTCTCCCGCAGCCTGAGCAACCTGTCACGGTCTAGCTCTCCGAATAACTGGCGGCAAGTCCACCCACGCCGGACAGTCGCCAAAGCACTCGCGGCTCAAACCCAGCTCGTGCAGGTAGAACGAGTCGCCCACCAGCGGACGGGTCCACGCTGGCTCAGGCAGTGGGTCAGCCGGTTGCGAGGTCTTGGCCAGAGCTTTGGCCCGGCGGATGCGCTGCATTCGCTTGGACACGCTACCACCCCCAGAAACGAAAAAGCCCCTCGCTTAGGAGGGGCGGTATTCCTGCCGCACACGGGCAGGTCTTGCTTTCGGGATGAACGAAGCCTAGCCCGCCAACTGTCACAGGGATATGACGTTCGTCCTCGCCATAAAAAAACGCCCCGGAGGGCGGCGGATAAACACGTCTTGGACTCTCTTAGCATACCTGCCCACCAGTGCAGAATTCAACCTGCTGACACTGGGCGTGCAACTCCATCACGGCTTGCCGCAGATCGCCGTTGCGCCGGGGGGCCAGTTGCACTGTGCCGCTGCTGTGGGCTGAGAACACGTCACCCAGACGGGTACCGGTCACGTAGCCATGCCACGCGTGGGCCAGATTGGGCGCTGTCGAGCCGTCCAGGGCCAGGGTAAACAGTGCCTCCACATCATCCGGCGGCGAACCCGCTCCCCGCAGTTTCTGGCGCAGGCGGGATGCACGGGCCACCCGGTCATAGCCCCACAGTGCCAGCAGCCGCTCGTAATCCACCCGGAACAGGCGCAAGGTCTGGGACGGGCCAAATTCCGAACCGGGCACTGTGACTTCCAGGTAGGACGGGCCGGACACACTGCCACTGGGCTGACCTGTCGGGGCCTGGGCCTGCAAGATGCTGGGCTTCGTGGCGAGAGGCGTCCAGTCCCGCTCTCCCTGATGCACCGCCCACAGCGCGTGGGCCAGGGCGTTGGCCGCCATGCGGGCGGCGTCACGCTGACGGAGCTGACCGGTCACGGCGTTCTGGCGCTGGGAGAGTTCACGCTGCTGCTGGGTGGGACTGGACGCGGGCGTGGCCTCCCCTAGTTGTCCGGCATACCAGCGGGTCAAGGGATCATTGCCCGGCGGGTTGCGTTTGTCCCTCATGGTGGCTTTTGCGGTCTGGGCCAGTTCAGTAGCCACGGCGGCACGCACGTCGACCATGACCTGCACCACTCCGGCATAGATGGACCGATCTTCTTGCTTGGCGGACTGGGCCAGGATCAGCAGCGCACGGCGGGTGGCCGCGTACCCGTCCGGGGTCCTGGGGCGCAGCTCGGCCAGGGCGCGGGCCTGCTGGGGTGGGTTGGGCTGGCGGGTACGGGTGGTTGTGGTCACTGGGTAACCTGCGAGGTCAACTCGTGCAGGCGCTCCGGAGTGCGCTGGACTTCCCCGGCCAGTTCCAGCGCGGCCAGGATGGCTTGCAGGGCAGCCAGCTTCAGGCCGCACCCGCTCAGTCGGTTGATCAGCATGGTCTGGCTCATAGGCCTCCCGTGGGCATGCAGGGTGTTGATCACCAGCACCATCAGAGCGGGATCTGGCGGATGGGCAGGCGGAGTCAGAGGCGGCAGATCACGCGGCAGAGTCGAGATCCCCTGACCAGCGCGGGAGGGGCGCGGCTTACAAGTACCCGACGTGGGCGGGGTCCAGGTGGGCAGGTGGTAACAGCCCGGCTCACTCCGCAGCAACTCCCCCTGGACGTACAGAAACTTCATGGCATTGCGGGCAAATTCAGGCGGCCAGCCCAGGGCGGCGCTGACCTGCGCCGGGGTCCAGCTCCGGTCTGGGCCAGCGCAGATGATGGCGAGCACGGCGTCAGAACGGGTCATGCCTTCGCCCGCTGGCGCTCATAGCGTTTGCCCTGGCGAACTTGCAGGGTCACACTGACTCTCCCCGCCTGCCAATGCAAAATTGAACCATGATTTGCCGTGATGAAATTCTCGCTGTCGCTCGCAGGTTGAGCCGAGAGCGCACCGACGGGACCTTTACGGCCCACGAGATCGTCGCCGCCATGCGCGAACGCGGCACCCATCATCTGGACACCACCATCCGCCGTCATGTGGCCACCGAGATGTGCAGCAACGCCGTCGGCCCAAAGGCTGGGAAATACAACGACTTGGAACGCGTAGGACACGGCAGATTTCGTCTGCTCTGACCTCACGCCTTCCCCCCCTGCCGTGCGAGGCGATCATGCAGCAGGCCGACAATCCGCCGCGCTTCAGTCACCAGCGCCAGCGCCTGGGCCGGATCGCGCAGGACGTGGACGCGGATGCCGTACAGGTCCCGCAGTTCGGCGTGCTTCTCCACCTGGGCGTCGCTGAGCTTGCCAGTCACGGTCTTGGTCTCCACCAGGGCGGCCAGGCACAGCGGCGTGCCGGGCAGGGCCAGCAGGTACGTCATGTCGGGAAAGCCCTGCGGGATGTGGGAACGCGGAACACGGCCACGGCCACGGATGACCATAGCGGCGTCCGTTTTGACTGGGTACCAGTTATGGCGGATCAAGATGTCGCTGATCTGCGCCTCAGTCTCTGCCTCAGTGAGGGGCGGCATATCAGTCCGCCGCCTCTTGCATGGCCACACTCAGGTTCGCCAGCGCGATGGCCCGGCTAAAGGGAGGCGGTACCGCGTTCCCGCACATCTTCACCTGCGCCCGCTTGGGCAGGGGCTTGCCGTTACGCAGAAAGTCAATGCGGTAGGTCTCGGGGAAGCCCTGCGCCCGGTACAGCTCGCGGGGTTCGAGCATCCGCATGCCGATGTCGGTGATCACGTAGGTCTCGCCGTCCACCTGCACCAGCACGAGCTGGCGGCCATGATCGGCGTGGGGTTCGAGCTGCGCGCCCAGGTGTTCGGTCAGGAAGGCGTAGACCTCCCAGGCCCGCTCCAGTTCCTGCTGGGTCAGTCCGCTGCGGCCCACAGCAGTCAGGGCCAGCGATTTACCGCCGCCCGTGGTCATGATGGTGGGAATCGGAGCATCGGCAGGAACTGCGGTACCGGTGCCGAACTGGCGCACGATCTGCGCGGTGGTCAGGGCGAAACGTTCCACGGTGGACAGCGCCTGGGCGGGCTTCCCCACATGCTGCGCGGTGGCCGTGCCGTTGTACTGAACAAGCTGAGCGGTCAGCACGTCATGCGGCTTGCCCTGGCTGGTGATCGTCTTGACGGGACCGTCTGCCGGGTACGGCGCGGTCTGGGGCTGGCAGTGGCCCCCGTTCTGCCGGACGAGCTGGGCCGTCGCCAGCGCCTTGCTGGCCTTCGTGACCAGGGTGGACGTGGGCGCATCTACCGGGTAGGTACAGCGGGACCGCTGGTTGTCGATCTTGACGATGGTGGCCGCCGTCAGGGCGTGGCGGTTGCCGCCGCTGGTCTGGGTCTTGATGGGTGAGCCGATCTCAGAGCCGCGCGTCTCGCCCTGCTTCTTCTCGCCGTAGAAGGTGGTGAGCTGGCAGACCGCCAACCTTGTGCCGTTGCCGTCTGTGGTGACCGTGGGGCTGGGCACGTCCACCGCCTGGGCGCGTGGGGCCTGGCCTTCCCGTTCGCTGTACCGGGGGGCCAGCGCCGCCGTGACCAGATTCAGGTGGTTGTGCTGGGTGGTCACGGTGCGGGCGGGTTCGTCTACCGCGTCGGCGGGCTTCTGGCCATGGTTGTGGCGGACCACCTGGGCGGCCACCAGGCCATGTGCGTCATGCGCTGCGGTCAGGGTCTTCATGGGTTCGTCTAAGCCCTGGCCCCGGAAGCCGTCGCCCTGATGGTTGCAGGTGACCACGAAGGGGCGCGCGGCCTGCAAGGTGTAGCGCAGGATGCCTTGGGCGATCCGGCGATTCGTCGCCACCACGAGAGGCTTCTTGCGGGTAAAGATCGAGGGGCAGGAGATGGCCCAGTCGATGCACTGCGCGGCGGTCAGCCAGGGCGACAGCTCCCCGGACACCACGCGCGGATCAGTGGGCTTGCCGTGGCTGACTTCTGGCCAGGTGATCGGCTGGCCGTCACGTCGGGCCACGATGAACAGCCGCTTGCGGGAGGTGGGTGCGCCGTACTCGTAGGCCCGCAGCTCGCGCCACTGCACCTGATAGCCCTGGCGGGTCAGGGCGTTCACCCAACTGCGGAAGGTGCGCCCGCTCTGCTGGGGGCAAGGGCGGCCATCGTCGCCCAGCGGCCCCCAGGTCTTGAATTCCTCCACATTTTCAACCACGATCACGCGCGGCTGCACGGTGGCCGCCCAGCGCAGCGCCACCCACGCGAGGCCCCGGACTTCCTTGTTGACCGGCTTGCCGCCCTTGGCCTTGGAGAAGTGCTTGCAGTCCGGCGAGAACCACGCCAGCGCCACCTTACGGCCCGCCGTGACCTGCCGGGGGTCCACCTCCCACACCGATTCGCAGAAGTGCTGCGTGTGCGGGTGGTTGATGCGGTGCATGGCAATGGCTTCTTCGTCGTGGTTGATGGCGATGTCCACCGGGCGGCCCAGCGCCTGCTCCAGCCCGGTGGACGCGCCGCCGCCGCCCGCGAAGTTGTCGATGACCAGCTCGCCCTCGGCGATCACGGCCCCAGCGGTCAGACCCAGGTAGGGGAACAGGGGCGCGTAGGGGGTGGGGTGCTTTTGCTTCATCCTCACCACCGGCTCTTTTCGCCGCTCACCCGGAAGTTGCGCCCGTGGTCCATCTGGATGATCTCCAGCGGTTGCAGGCGGCCCAGGTTGCGTGCGCCCAGATGCTTGGCCAGTTCGGCGGCAGTCAGGTTCGTGGTCACGATGCACGGCTTGCGGGCGTTCTGCCGGTCCTCCAGCGCCAGGTACAGCAGGCGGCGTTCCACAGTGGCGGTATCGGTCTCGCCTGCGCCCAGGTCATCGAGAACCAGCAGATCGGGGCGGATCATCAGTTCCAGCGCCGCCCGCTCGGTGATGCCTGCGCCGCTGCCCTGGTAACTCTCGCGCACGTCCAGCGCCAGACGGCCCAGATTGACCACCAAGGCGCTGAAGTTGACGGCCAGCGCCGCCTTGGCAGCCAGCACGGCCACCTGCGTTTTCCCGCTGCCAGGAGGTCCAGTCAGCACCAGGCTGTCGTTTCCAGTGATGATCTCGCCGATATTTGCGGTGGCCCGCTCGAGGCGCGGGAAGGGGGCCAGCGTGGTGTCCAGTCCGGCCCACTCCAGATCCAGATAGCGGGCGGCGATGCCAGCAGCGGTCAACCGTTCGCGCAAGGTCACTTCCCGGCGGGCGGCGGCGCAGCGGGGGCAGGGGGCTGCAACGCTGTGGCCCGGTTCGGTCTCGACTTCAATCATCCCAGCAGCGCAGGAACGGGCGTGCTGTTCGTCGGTCAGCAGGGCGGGGTCTGTCTTCCAGCGGTCCAGATCGGCGCTGGTGGGCAGGACCGGGGCGCGGCTTCCCGAGGCGGCCAGTTTGCCCAGCACCTTGTCCAGACTGGTGGGTTCCCGGCGGGTGGGGGTCTGAGCGCGGGCATTGGCGCGGGCCTGGTCCAGGTAGCCGTGGGCGGCCTCGGCCAGTTCGGGGGTCATGGCGGGGGTGGTTGCAGTCATTTGCGGCCTCCGGGCAGGGGATTCAGGGGGGCGGCGGCCATCAGTTCGGCCATGCTGAGCGTCGGGGCAGCGAGGTCAGGAATGGCGTCTGGGGAGCGGGACCGCCACGCCTCGGCACGGGCGAAGACCTTGCCGGGCACCAGGTTGTCGAAGCCGTAGCGGCGCTCCAGCCAGAAGGGGTCACGGGCCACGTCACGGGCAGCGTCGGTCACGGTCTGCACCGCTTTTTCCACATCCTCGCCGCAATCAGTCAGCAGCTTGCGGACGGACTTCTTGCGCCCGTCGTTGACGGTTTCCACCTGTGGCAACGGCGCGCAGTGGGCGTTCCAGGCGGCGATGATCTGCACGTAGGCGGTCTGCCGGACGGCTGGCCGGGAGTTATCCACAAGTTTTTCCACAGGCCCCGCCGCGCCGCCCGGAACATTTTCGGGGGACGTGGCGTGATCGCTCTGGGCGTTCGCCTGCTGACCGGGTGAACCGGGAACCTGAGACACACCTGGGGCGTTGGTTTGCGGGTCTACATCTGGGGTACCGGTCTGAAGGGCGCTCACCGTCGCGTCAGCGACGAGTGTTTTTTCTTTGGCTCTTCCTGGATTCCAGGGAGCTGAGAACGCTCTGGTAAACTGTCGGCATGCTGAGTTTGATTCAGCTCCTGGACGATGAAAAATGCTTCGAAGTCGTGCGGGAACTCCGTTGGCCCGGTGGCGTGACATGCCCGCACTGCCACGCACGGCATGTCGTCAAACAAGGCCGGGATGACACCCAGCGGTTCAGACAGCGATATCGCTGTCTGAATTGCCAGCGGAAGTTCGATGACTTGACTGGTACGGTCTTTGCCGGCCACCACCAACCCCTCCGGCAGTGGGTGGCCTGCCTCTATCTGATGGGCCTCAATCTGAGCAACCGCCAGATTGCGCATGAACTCGGCCTGAACGAAGATGATGCTCAGAACATGACCCGAAGTCTCCGGCAAGGCGTGGTGGACGCCTCCACCACGCCCACCCTCGCCGGCACGGTCGAGATCGACGAGGTGTATCTGGTGGCGGGCCATAAGGGACAAAGCGATCTGGTGAAAAAAAATCTCGGCCTGGCCGCAGACGACGTTTGAAGGGCAAGCGAGGACGCGGCACTGCCGCGTCCGACAAGCCACCAGTCCTAGGCATGATTGAGCGAGGTGGGCAACTCGTTCTCCAGCTCTGCGCCAACGTTCAGCAGCACACCATTCGGCCCCACATCTTGACCGCCATCCAGACAGGCAGCGTGGTCAATACTGATGAGTACGCGATCTATGCCCGGTTGCCTGGCTGGGGATTTACGCATGTCACCGTGAACCACGGTCGCGGCGAATTCGCCCGCGATGACGACGGTGATGGCGTGAACGAAGTTCACGTCAACACCATAGAAGGCGTGTGGAGCTTGCTCCGCTCGTGGTTACGGCCCCACAGAGGGATTTCGCAGAGGTGGTTGCCCCTCTATCTCGCCTTCTTTCAAGCGATGCACAACATCCGTTGTCGTGGTTTTTCGCTGTTGGAGCCGATGTTAACCTTGCTTCTGATCGCAGCTCCCCGGAACGCAGGATGAGCCTTTTCTTTTTGTAGGTTCTGTGTAGGTTCTGAAGTAGGTTCTGACTTAGTTGTGGGGTCCGCCGTGCGACTAGCTGTGGGGTTTGTCCGCGTACTGCCGTGGGGTTTGTCCGTTTCCAGTTGTTGGGTTTCCCCATATCTTGCTGTCGCGTTCTGGCTTTCAATCGCCAGGCGTTCCAGGGCAGCCCCCACCTCTTCACGGTTGGCCCGGTAGTGGTTGCGGGCTGGAATTCCAGCCCGCTTGACCTGCACCATCGCCCCGCAGGTGCGGACGCAGCGGCGCACCTGATCCGGGGTCAACACCAGCTCGTCATGCCACTCCTCGTGGGTCTTGTGGAACCAGCCCTCCGGGTTCGTGGTGCGGTCTCCCCAGTACAGGCACTGCGCCAGGAACGCGGCGGCGGTGTGGTCCCCCAGAATGCGGATGAAGGGGACAGGGGTGGGGATGGTGTTCTGGCGGCCCATGAACTGCAACACCAGGTCCATCGCGGTGTTCCTGCTCACGGGCCCACCTGCCCCGTCCGCACCGCGGTCTGCCCAGCCACCGTCAGGCGGTAAGGGCAGACATCCTTGCGGTCAAACTCCGGGGTGACGTGCATCAGGTCCTGCTGGATCAGCGCGATCACCTGGGCGCGGTCCCCCTCGTTCAGCGGCTGCCGACGCGCCACGCGGGCCAGGATGTCCGAGGCCGGTTCGGTGATCGGCTGGGGGGCTGGCGTCTGTGCTGCTTTGTATGCTGCTTTGTATCGCTCGCGCAGAGTGATCAGAGTGTTCGGCTCGATCTGCCACAGGCCCTGATGGCTGGGGCTGCGGTCCGCCACAGGCGGGTCAATCGGCACGAAGTCCGCCAGCACCCAGCCGAAGTCGCCGACAAACCACGGATCGTCGCTGGTGGTCACCACGTCCACCAGCCGGGCCACACCGAAGATGCCAGGCGTGCAGAAGTTCAGCAGCTCTTCATCGCTGAAGCCCACGCCCGCGTCTGGATCTTCAAAGACCTCGCCCACCCAGCGCAGGGCGGCCTGAATCTCGTCCAGGTACTTTCGCTCGCCGGATTTGGGCAGCGCGCCACCATGCAGGGCCAGGAGCTGCCCCACCATCGCTTTGGGCGGGGTCCAGTCGCGGTTCTCCAGGCGCTTGGGTCCATCGTCCAGCAGGAACATCTGCGGCCAGGGGTGGCGCAGGGTCAGACCACGAATCTGAGCGGTCATGACTCCGCGTCTCCCAGCAAGGCGTTCCCCGTGTAGGCACGAATTTGCAGGCGCAGGAAGCGCACGCCTTCCTCGTACTGGTTGCTGGGCAGGTCACGGTAGCTGGCCAGACCGAAGCGGTCCTTGAACAGCCGCCACGCCCGCCGGTAATCGCCCATGACCTGCCCGAGCTGCTGCCCCAGCTTGTAAATGGTGCCCACCTTCTCGCTGGTGATCGGCGCGGTGTCCAGCCGGTACTCGATGGCCGACACGCGGGTTTCCTGCGCTTCCAGCGACTCCAGCATCTGGCGGGCCAGTGTCAGGGGCGAAGCAGGCAGCGCGGGCGTGGCCAGCTCGGCGCGGCGGGTCTGGACCGTGAAGTAGGTCTGAGCGGCAGCGATCTCAGCCTTCCGGGGATCGCCGTTCATCGCAGTCAGGTAGCAGGCGTAACGGGTCAGATGATGATCCAGCACATCGCGGGTTGCCCCTTTGCCCGCCTCGATCATCTTGCTGGCTCCGACAAAGTGATCCCGGCTGTCCTGCCCACTGTTGTCGCAGGCGGCGCGGGCGCGTTCCATGCTCTCGGTGAAGTTGCGCCAGGTGTCGTAACCGAGAACGGCCTGCAAGTCGCGGGCGCTCCAGAACTCGCTGCCGTCCGGGCGAGCGCGGCGGATGGACTCGAAAACGCTGGTGTTGGGATTGGCGGGGGTCAGTGTCATAATGGAATCCTCGGAACAAAAGAACGAATGCGCTGACCTGGATGGAGGTCAGCGCAGCTTCATTTACTTAGGCTGGCCGTACAGAACAGTCAATGCACCGTCAAAAGTGTTACGAAGACTGGCAATGATCTTCGCCACTGCCTTCTCGCGGGCTTTGCGCAGATCGTCATGCACCGACAGCAGCAGGAAGCGCTCTTTGTCGTGGTCAAACTCGACATAGACCTTCACGGCGTACTCCTCATCCCGGTCTTCAGGGATGTCGTACACAGGTGGGGTGAACACGATGTACTCGGGAACGTCGCGGCCCTGCTCGGCTTCCACTTTCTTGACGATGCGGCGGTCCAGCCCCTGCGAGCTGGGCGTGACGCTGCTGGTGCCGTCGCTGCTGCTGGTCATCCGCAGACTGGAGAAGGTGGGAATCACCGTAGCGTCCACGTAGTAGCTGAGCTGGGTCCGCAACACGCGCACCAGCTCGCGCTGCGTCATGGGCGTCGTCTGCTGCCAGTCGCTGAGCAGCTTGAAGGCGGGGTGCGTCGGCAGGGGCAACGTGGCAGTCCAGCGCTCCACATCGGTTTCCTGCACCAGCGTCACGCCGTTGTCGTGGACATACAGGGTGTGCGCGTGACCGTCTTCCACGCCCTCACTGGCGGCGCGGGTCAGGCTGTCGAGGTCAAAGACCTGCACGTTCTGGAAGTCCAGCGGCGCGCGGTGCTTGACCAGGCCGCCGTCCGGGTTGCGGGTGAAGTACACGCCCTGGCCCTCGGCGGCGGCAGTCACGATGGGTTCAGCGTCATGGGTCAGGCGTTCAATTTCACGGATGGCACCGGCATCGAGGTTCGTCATCTTAGTTTCCTTCCTTCCGGGTCACGAACAGCCCTTCCTGCGCGAAGACGGCGTGGATTTCCGGCTCGCCGTCTTCGTTGACGCCGGGCGAGACATTCAGGAACTCGGCTCCGGCAGAGCGGGCGGGCGTGCTGACGGCCACCTGGGCGGCGATACCGATGGTGTTGAGCGTGTCGCTGGCGGCGTTGTCCAGGCCCTTGACCTGGGCGGGCTTGAGGGTGAGCTTGATGGTCACGGTGCGGGGCTTGTCGAGGCCGGGGCGGCGTTCGCAGTCGTGCATGGCTTCGCCGATGGCGCGGTCAATCGCGTAGCCGATGGCCCCGGCTTGCAGGTTGCCGATGGTGTCGTGGGTGAGCTTGGATGCGGTCATGGGTGGAACCTCCAAAGAAAGGGCTGGGCGAGTGGGCGGCGAAGGGCGGGTTAGGGCGAGGGGCCGCTCACAGTTCGTGCAGCTCGTAGGTGGTCCGTCCCAGCACATCCAGCGAGGGCGGCAGATGCTGGCGGTTGATCTTGGCCAGGACGTGTTCAGCCACCTGACGGCGCTGGCGCTCCTGCTGTTCCAGCTCCATCGCCATATCCAAGGCGCGGCGCGTTTCGGCGTGGTCCAGGCATTTCAGGTACAGCAGGGCGGCCAACAAGGCCATGCCGCTCAGGCTCAGGGCGAACAGGTAAGCCATCACAGCCCCAACTCCCGCACCTGCACGCGCACGCTTTCCATGCCCTTAATCAGGCTCAAGCAGTCGGCATGGTCCGGGTGATCCGGCCCCAGCGCTGCGGCCTTCTCAACCCAGAAGTTGCGGCATTCGTTCAGCTCGGCAGCCAGTTCGTTGCGAGGCAGATTCCACCTCCGGCTGTGGTCTTCCAGCACCTGCCCAGTGCTGCGCCGCCTGACCACCAGCACGCCGCAGCGGCCCATGTCATGAAGCTCAATGGCTTCTGGGCTGATCTGCGTGGGCCGCAGGCTGTGCAGGTGCTGGCACTCCGGGCAGACAGGCAGCTCCAGACGGTACGGGGCGTGGCAGTTCGGGCAGTAGGCGGAGGGGTGGTATCCCGATCCGATGGCGGGGAGACGGCGGGTGGTCATGTCGTCCACCGGACCAGCACGCCTGCCGCCCGCTCGGCCTTCAGGCCCCGGATGATGAAGGGCAGTCCGGCGCAGGCCAGGGCAACCCCCAGCACGGATGGGCCTGCCAGAGAGGCCAGCGCCCACAGCAGGGCAGCGAGGATGAACCAGCGCTGGTAGCCCTTCACGCGGCCACCCCCATACTGTTCAGTTCCATTCGGCAGGCGCGGGCGATCCGGTCTGCCCGGCGGGCACGGGTGCGGCGTTCAGGGGTGCAGGGGTCAGCCGACAGTTCGGAAGCCAGCGCCAGCGTGTGCAGGCGGCGCAGGCGGACGAGGCGAGAGCGGGCGGGAAAGCGGATCATGCCGCACTTCCAATCCGCACGGGCAGCAGCGCCGGGCCGGTCACGGGGTTGTAGACGTTCAGTCCGGCCAGCTTGGGCGCGGCCAGGGCCACCAGTCCGGCCACCGTTTCGTCCAGCGTGGTCCAACTCCCCTGTCCGGTCAGGCTGTAGCGCACCGTGGCGCGGCCCGTGGTCTTACTGCGGCGCTCGCTGCGGATCAGGGCGAATTCGTAAGCGCGGCCCGTGTGGCGGCGGGTGACGGTGAAGTCGATAGGTTCGGTCTTGCTGGTGCCGAAGCGCCCCCGCCATTCCACGGCGTAGTCTTCGCCGGCAAACGTGATGACTTTCTGCGGTTCCAGCGGGTTGAAGGGGCGCTGCTGGACGCGGGCGGTGGTGTGGGCGGTGGCCAGGCTGGCCATGAAGCGGTCAAAGATGCGGCGGGGATCGGGTGCTAGAATGGTCACAGGAAATCTCCTTTGTAGGTGGCCGCGCGGATCAGGCGCGGCCTTTTCGTATTGCCTTCAGGCGCGGGTTTGCGCCGTGTTGCCGAGGGTGGTGGAGCCGTACTTCTGGCGCTGGGCTTCCTCGCGCATGGCGATGAAGCGGTCCAGTTCGTTGCCGCTGATGCGCTTGCTGCGGGCGTCGGGGTTGGAAGTGACGGTGAAGGCCAGCAATTCGCCGTCCGCTACCAGTTGCCGGATCACGTCCTTACTGACGCCCAATTGCTCAGCGGCCTCGTCGTAGGGGTAAGCACGGCGATTCATGCGGATACCTCCAGAGCGGTTTCAGCGTTATAACGCTTAGACTCGCCAAAAAAAGAGCGGCCCAGTGCGGTACACAGCTTATCGGCTGTGGACATCCGAGGGTCTAGGATTCTGCCCTGCTCAATGGCAGAGATAGTCTTGACGCTGACCTCTCCTTCGGTTTCAGCGGCTAACCGCTCTTGCGACCAGCCCTTGCCACTCCGGGCTTCGGCCAGCCACACTCCGAACGTTGTCTGCGTCATGCCAATATCCTACCATCATAATGGTAGCTGTCAAGCCCTCTTAGCGTCATGCCGTTTGGATATTGGGAACCACACTCATACCATCTGCGTAGTACCACCATGATGGTAACGGCAATGACTATGACGACACGCAGACCTACCCCAAAGCAGAAGCCAGAATGGGCTATTGCCGTTGAGCTGCGCCGTACACGCCTCCAGATGTCTCAGGAGCTGATGGCTGAGAAGGCGGATATGTCGCAGTCCTACTACTCAGAAATCGAACGCGGCGCACGTCCGCTGCCGACTCTGACCCACCAGAAGCTAATGAATCTCGCCCGCGCCCTCTCTTGGTCACTTGCGGAGATGCAGCGCGCTACCGGTATCGACCTTGGCATGGCCGAGGCGACGCTGGTGGGTGAAGGCAGCGCAGACGTTTACCCACTGAGCGCTGCCCTCTCACCGGCCAACCCTGGCCCCGCCGTCGATCACGAGATGGTGACCCCTGGCGTCTCGCGCCCGCTGCTGCTCCGGGCGGACACCGATGAGATGCAGGGCACCTCTCAGGCCAGCATCCGGCCCGGCTCCAGCCTGCACGTGGATCTGGACCGGACCGAATTGCAAGAAGGACTGGTGTACGTCATTGCCGACGGCGAAGGCGTCCACGTTCGTCTCTACTCCACCACGCGGCTGGGCGCAGTGTTCCGCGCCGAGAACCGCGTGTATGAGGACATTCCCGCCAGCGAAGCCCAGGTGATCGGGCAGGTCATGGCCGTGACCACCGACTATTCCCCTGACCTGAATTAAGGAGCTGCCCTGTGTCCCAGTCCTATTTTTTGCCTCGCCGTTCTGTTCCACACAAAGCCGCCGTGCTGGGTTTCATCAGTGCGGGAAGTCCAGCCGATCCTGACCCCTTCCGGCGTTCTGAACGCTTGCCGATTCCGGCCCCCTTTCGTCGCTTCGGAATGTTCGCAGCCCAGGTGGAAGGCGACAGCATGACGCTGAAAGACGGGGCGGGGATCGTGGCCGGGTGCTTCGTGCTGGTGGACGCGCGCGACGTGATGACGGACCGGGGCCATGTCTATGCCTTCCAGGTGGAAGACGGTTCTCTGGTGGTCAAGCGGCTGGACCTGCACCAGGGCCGCCCCGCGATGTACAGCGACAACGCCCGGTACCCGCCCACGCCTCTGGACCGCAGTGTGCGCAACCTGGGGCGCGTGTACGCCTACAGCCTGGACGGACGGCACTGGACGCCCACCAAGTACCGGGGGCGGGACTGATGTATCTCATTTATGTAGACGACTACGGCAATACTGGGGACCGTCTTGATGATCCTGATCAGCCACTGTTCAGTCTTCATGCTTCGTTTGTGGCGACGCAGTCTGGGGGATGGAATTATCTGGAACGCGAAATCATGGAAGTGATGCGGGAAGTGCAGGCGTTGGCCCGCGCTTATGACTTGCCCCCGCCTGAGCGTGTGCATATGGTTGATCTGTATCAGCGCAAAGGGAAGGTCTACCGCCAAATCAGCATTGATCAGACGTTTGCCTGGATTGAGCGGATTCTTGAGGCGATGCGGCACGCTGAGGTGCTGCACCGACACATCATTATGGACAAGCCGATGATACGGGCAGGGCAAGCGGTTCGGCATTCCACAGGCGAGTATGCCAACGTACATGAACAGCGCACCTGCCAGACCAAAGGCCCAAATTTCTTTCCCGCTCCGCTGTATGACGCGACGCTGCCACGCCTGCTCTGGGAAATTGACCTCAGCCTTCAGGAGTTAGACGCTTATGGAATGGTCTTCCTGGACCAGCAACAGGGTTATGAAAGCCTGGAAAAGCTGAACGTCTACCGCGTGTTGCGTCATCACGGCATGCTCAAGCGGCTGCTTGAAGCCCCGATTTACCGTGATGGACGGTTCAATACCATGCTCGCCGTCCCAGATATCGCTGGTTTTATTACTGTGGGGCTTGAGGCTGACCAGTTGCACGTCCCGCCGAAACGGCGGCCAAAGCTGGAAGAATGGCATGACGAGTACGTGCTGCCATTCGGTGCGCCGACGACAATGCCCGGATGGTTTCAGGCAACGCGTGAATCGGAATTCATGACTGGGATGTTTGACAATTTCCGCAAGGCCAACGATTTTCATGTGATTGAGGCGATGGACTATCTCAGCTTCTCAATCCTCAAGGCCATGCCAAAAACGTACAAACCCCCGTCCGAGAACGGGGGCCTGTCGTAATTATGATACGCCAACAGCGGTGTCCGGTCAATAAAAAGGGCAAGGAGTACCCGGATGGGTAGGGGCAGCAAAAGGGCTACCCACGATCTCCCTGCAACGTCAACAATATATGCAACACCTGTCATTCTTGACAAGACCCCCATGAAGGGCGGGTTGGGTCTGCTGTCATCTGCCATCAGACAACCGGGCAGCAGCCATGGCTAAGAAACGCAGCAACGGAGAGGGAAGCATTTTCAAGATCGCCGACGGCTCCTGGCGGGCCAGCATCACGGTGCGGGTGGACGGCCTGGGCCGCGCCAAGCGCAAAACAGTGCGCGGCGACACCCAGAAGGAAGTCAAGGAAAAGCTGCGCGTGCTGCTGCGCCTGCGTGACGAGAACGCCCTGAGCGATCCGAGCCGCATGACCGTCTCTGAATTTCTGGACACCTGGGTGCGCGACACGGCGGCAGACCTGAAGCCGAGTACCCGCCACCGCCGCGACAACCTGATCCGGCTGTATGTCGCGCCTCACCTAGGCAGCAAACACCTGCAAAAGCTGACGCCGCTGGACATCCAGCAGTGGCAGACCCATCTCCTGAACACGCCGCGCCATGTGGGCAGTCAGAAGCGCGAACCAGACGCGCCACCGCCTCCCAACCTCTCCCCTGCCACGGTGTCCGGGGCCGTGACCCTGCTGGGCACCGCACTGCGCCACGCCCTGCACCTGGGCCTGATCTACCGCAACCCTGCCGAGGCGGTGAAGCGGGTCAAGATCCCCACGCGAGAGTTCACGGTCTGGGAACCTTCCGAGGTGCAGGGTCTAATCGAGGCGGTACTGGGCCACCGGCTGTACGGCCTGGTCTATCTCGCGCTGACCACTGGGCTGCGGCGTGGCGAGCTGTGCGGCCTGCGCTGGTCTGACATCGTGCGCGGCGTGATCCATGTCCAGCAGAGCTGCGTGCTGGTGGGCAACATCGCCACGATGACCACCCCGAAGACGAAGGCCAGTCGCCGCCGGGTACCGCTCTCGCCAGACACGCTGGAAGCGCTGCGCCTGCACCGGGACCGGCAGGCGCGTGAACGGGACGCGGCGGGCGAGGACTGGCGCGATCACGGCCTGGTCTTTCCCACCTCGCTGGGCACGGTTTACCATCCGCGCAACCTACTGCGGGACTGGTACGCGCTGCTGGAGACCCACAGCGTCCGGCGGATTCGCCTGCATGACATCCGGCACACCTACGCCAGTCTGGCGATCTATCAGGGCCTGGACCCGAAGGTGCTGGCGGACCGGCTGGGCCACAGCCGCGCGAGCATCAGCCTGGATATTTACGGTCATGTGTTCGAGGAACAGCGGGACCGGGCGGCCCTGAGCCTGACTCAACTGGTGAGCCGTGACCCGCACGCGGCAGATCCTTTGGCCCCCTGAAATACACCAGTTGCTATTCAGGTTGCTGTTGGTCCAAAACTGAGCTGGTGGGGCAAAAAGAAAAACCCGCTCTGGGAGCGGATTTGTTTGGTAGACCCGAGCAGATTTGAACTGCTGACCCCTACAGTGTCAATGTAGTGCTCTACCCCTGAGCTACGGATCTATACAAAAGGTATGGAATGGGTGTGCGGTTTGGAGGCGCTGACCGGACTCGAACCGGTGGTGGAGGTTTTGCAAACCTCTGCCTTACCACTTGGCTACAGCGCCGCAATCTGGCAGGGCATGTTCCTTGCAAAACGGTCCTCTCCAGCGCACAGAATGTTAGCACGCCTTTTGAAGACTGTAAACTGGGGCGCAGCATCCGGCAGCCCGTTAAAATACGGGCATGAACAAACGTGGCTGGGCAGGAGCGGGCTTGCTGACGCTGGGGCTGCTGGTTGGGCTGGGAGCCTGCGGCGGCGGCCCGGCACAGACACAGGGGGGGCAGCCCAATCCCCTGATCACCGGACGGGTCTGGAATGTGTCCCACCAGGGCGGCGAACTGCTATGGCCCAGCAACACCATGCTGGCCTTTCGCAACTCTGCCGCGCTGGGCGTGGATATGCTGGACACCGACATGCACGCCACGAAAGACGGTGTGCTGGTTCTGGCGCACGACATCACACTGGACCGCCTGACCGATACGAAGGGGAGAATCGCGGACATGACGCTCGCTGAAGTTCAGGCGGCGGACGCGGGCTACACCCTCTCCCCTGACGGCGGCCAGACCTTTCCGTTCCGGGGCCAGGGCGTGCGCGTCGCCACGCTGTCGGAGATGCTGACGGAATTCCCCAATCT
The DNA here is from genome assembly GCF_000701405.1 of Deinococcus marmoris DSM 12784. Lineage (GTDB taxonomy): Bacteria > Deinococcota > Deinococci > Deinococcales > Deinococcaceae > Deinococcus > Deinococcus marmoris. Next base: position 2,200 of record NZ_JNIV01000035.1, on the reverse strand, counting down.
GCCGCTGTCCATAGAAATTAAGCAGGTCACACCGAGCCTGGGCGTCCCTTTCTGTAAGGCGCTGCGGGACGCCGGGGCCACAGAGCGCGTGGTGATCTCCAGCTTCAGCGACGTGGCGATGGGCGATTTCCGCGCCGAGTGCCCCGAAGTGCTGACCAGCATGACCGAGAAGGAATTGCGCCCGCTGGTGCTGCTGAGCAAGATCGGGTTGAGCGGACTGGCCCCCGTACCCGGAAAGTCAGCGCAGGTGCCGATGAAAGGCGGCGGCATCACGGTGGTCACGCCGTCCTTCGTGAAGGCCATGCACCGCCGGGGCGTGTCCGTGCAGGTCTGGACCATCAACGACGAGGCCACCATGCGCCGCCTGATCGGGATGGGCGTGGACGGGATTCTGACCGACGATCCGGTGTTGCTGAAACGGGTGCTGGAAGAGGAAAAAGGGACCGGGAAGTAACCTCCCAGCCCCTCTCCCCTCAAAACCCTGTTCAGCCCCAGGTGACGGCTCCATAGGTCTGCTCACGGGCCGGGCCGCAGGAGAAGATCACCACGGGGCAATTCACAGTTTCCTCGATCAGATCAAGGTATGCCTGGGCCTCTCTGGGCAGGCTGTCGCGGCTGTCTGCGCCGTCGGTGGTGGCCCAGCCGGTCATGTTCTTGTAGACGGGCTGGCCGTCCGCGTCGTAGGCCGTGCAGACGGGAATGCTGTCCAGGCCCGCCAGAATGTCCATCTTGTTGATGACCAGACCGTCCAGACCGTTCACGTCCACGGCGTATTTCAGCAGTGCCAGATCCAGCCAGCCCACACGGCGGGGGCGTCCGGTGGTGGTGCCGTACTCGTCCCAGGGCTTGCTGCCATCGCCGCGCAGGCGCAGGATGCCTTCATCGTCCAGCACTTCCGTGACGAAAGGACCATGACCGACGCGGGTGTTAAACGCCTTGGCAACGCCGTAGACCTTGTTCAGCGCTTTGTGGTTGACGCCCGCGCCCACCAGGATGCCGCCCACGGTGGGGTGGCTGCTGGTCACGAAGGGGTAAGTGCCGTAGTTCAGGTCCAGCAGGGTGGCCTGCGCGCCCTCGAACAGCACGTTGCGGCCCTCGGTGATGGCCTGCCGCAGTTGCGCCCCAGTGTCCTGCACGAAGGGCAGCAGCGCCTCGCGGGTGGGGGCCAGGGCGTCCAGGGCCACCTCCACCGAAGTCCAGCCCGCGTCATGGGTGCTGTTGGGCTTGGCTTCCAGCAGGCGTTCCAGGCGTTCGCGCAGCACCACGTCGTCGGCCAGATCGCCGAAGCGCAGGCCCACGCGCCGGGCGCGGTCCGCGTAGGCCGGGCCGATGCCGCGCCCGGTGGTGCCCACGAAATCCTTGCGCCCATCCACGTATTTGTGGTGCGGCAACACCAGATGGGCGCGGTCACTGATCCGCAGTTCCGGGTCGATGCCCGCATTCATCAGGTTCTGGCGTTCTTCCAGAAACTTGTCGGCGTCGATGACCATGCCGTCACCCAGGATGCTGACCGCGCCGGGATGCAGCACGCCGCTGGGCAGCAGGTTCAGCTTGAAGGTCTGCCCCTTGGCGGTCACGGTATGCCCGGCATTCGCGCCGCCCTGAAAGCGCACCACGAACTCCGCCTGAGGGGCCAGGAAATCGGTGATCTTTCCCTTGCCCTCGTCGCCCCACTGCGCCCCTAAAATTGCAATTCCAGGCATCTCAGCCCCTCGGCCATGCGCGCAGACTTGCTTCCCTTTGCCCGAAACTGAACCCGAATACGGACTCAGGCGGCAAAAAAAAGCACGGCGCACGGCACCGTAATTCAGCTTAACGGATGACGGCCAGGGTGGGGTGAGGTTGTGTAGGGGTAGGTTGACTGGTCGTGTTCAGTACTGGACAACTTGATGTTGACAGTGTTCTGAACGGCATTTTTGCCGTTTGGGCATTTGATCGTAGTCTGAAACGGCAGTAGGCGGCTTCCTGAAGCTGTGAAACAAGAAGAAGCCGCCCAGATCGACGCTATCAAGTTCGTCCAGCTCCTGAAAGAGCGCTTCCCCTTCTTGCGCCGCGATACCCTGCAACGTGCCCAGGATGCGATATGTGCGCTGATTGAGCAGCGCTCCACCAATCAGCAGCAGTGGTCCCAGGCCATGCCTGGGACTGGCTCCCCAGAAGCCAAGAAAAAGCGTCTGGGACGGTGTATACAGGATCCGCA
>NZ_JNIV01000034.1 GCF_000701405.1 Deinococcus marmoris DSM 12784 | reverse complement strand
AGGGCTCTCCACAGCCGCACTGCCCAGTGACTGGGAGCGTCCTGATTTCATCAGGATGCTCACTCATTTTCAGCGTCTTGCCAGGGTGGCCGCGCTGTCCGCCAGAAGAGCAACCGCTCTTCTGGCGCTCACTCTTGGGAAGCCACGGTTTGTCCTGGCTGGGAGGCTGGCTAGAGGTTTTGCTGGTTTGCGCGAGCTGGGCTTCCAGATCTTGAACACGGGCGAGCAAGGCAGCAAACGCGAGTTGAAGCTGTGCCAGTTCAGCTCCCAGTCGTTTGCAGTTGGCGCAGTCGTTTTGAATGCGCCTACTCTACACTCGCCCGCTTCGCAAGTCCCCCTGCTGAGTAGTTACCAAAACCCTACTGTTGCCCGTCCAGTTTGTGGCGTTCCGCCCGTCCAGTTTGTGGCGTTTATTTTGTATATTACCGTCCAGTTTGTGGAATACACCCTGAAAATGCCCGTCCAGTTTGTGGCGTTTTGCCCGTCCAGTTTGTGGCGTTTGGTGCGTTCCATACCGTGGCAGCCGAATATACATGCTCTCTCCGAAGAAGATCTTCTTTATCTTTTATCTTTTATCCTTTAAATATCTTGATCTTCTTCAACAACGTGCTATTCTAGGAATTAGATGTCCGCCTCATCTCTCACTCTAAAATCAAGTTTTGATGCCTTGAATCTGGCTGAGGCTTCCCTGATCAGTTGCCTCACGCGGTTGAAAAAGGGCGAAAACTCCTGGGAACACACGTTTATGATCGGTGGGCGGGAAATGCATGTCGCCTGCCTCGGGAACATGTATGGCTTCCCGCACGGCCCGGATAACGACACCATGATGATCCTGACCAACCTCTATCTGGAGCTGGGTCAACCCAAAGACCGCGCCCTTCATTGCACGGCGTATAGCTTGCTCAAGATGCTTGGGCGGAGCGACAGTAAAGCGAATTACCGCATTCTGCATGACAGTTTGATTCGCCTTGAAGGAACGCTGTTTAAAGTTTCTGGCTGGCTCGATCAACCGGGCGGTACGGCGCGCCGCTGTAACTCGTCGTCATCCAGACTCTCGTCCAGCAGGTCCTGTGTCCGCAGACGCCAGATGGACTCTCCTGTCAGCGGTCCGTAGTACACCCATTCACTTTTATACGCCGACGCGCAGCCCACGCCGCTCACCGCCCCCAACATCTTTGGTCACCTCGCGGCCCTCCATGACGATGGGGCGGTCCTCTGCCACGATGCCGGGGCGGCCTTCCAGACGGCGGCGTGCCCGCCCGGTCTTGAGGTCCACCACGATCAGCGCTCCACGCGAGCCGTCGCCGCCGTTACCCGCGCCCTCGTCGGCGATATACACCGCGCCGTGACGCTCGTCGATCACGAAATCGTTCGGCTCGGAAACCTCGTTGAGGACCGACGACGGCAGCCGGATGATCTGCGCGAGCGTATCCGTGGCGCAGTCCCAGACCACAAATTTCGGGGTAATTCCGCTGCGGCTGCCCATGTCCAGTAGCCACACACGCCCCTGCGTATCGGTACGCAGACCCTGCACCGCGTCGAGCCAATCGTCGGCGTTCTCGCGCGGGGTATTCCAGGCCGCGCTGGGGAAAGGCTCCAGCGCATCTGGCCCGGTAAAGACCGACACGCGCTGCGCCGTCTTGTACATCGGGTGGTGGCTGACCACCAGCCGCCCGTCCGGCGTAAAGGTGCCGTTGGCGAGTGGCAGGGGACTGCGGGCATAAACCTCACTGCGGCGGGCGGGCGGCTGTGGCCGGCTCATGGTTTCTTCTAGCCGCCGCTGGGACGACGGGGAGCTTCCGAGAACTGGATTCTACGCATGCCCCATTGCAGCATGGTTTCCGTTTTTAAGATTCTGGTGGTGGGACGGGCAACTTGCGAGACTCTTCAGAGGGAGATCATGGGGGGTGAATTTTTCAAGAGGGCGTTTAACCCGGTTCAGGCAGACAACAGGCGAAAGAAGGTTCATGAGGTGCGGCGACGGCTCTGAATTTCACTTCATTCTCAGTCCGCCTTGCAGTCGGTGAGCAGCCCCTGGGTCTTCGGCGTATCACTGCTCACGAATGATCGTGATGACCGCCCTGGGACTCAGCGGTCTGAGCCGCGCCCTGATGGGCAGTGTGGCACAGCACGCCCCCCATACCCGTTCTGCTGATAACGGCGATCAGGTGCCCGTGGTGTGGGGCGAGGGCGGCCAGGAGCAGGGAGAGCATGGTGGTTACCCTCTCACGGTCTGATGGGGAATTTTTGTCGCCCTGCACAATTAGAAGTGCAACAGATGCCTGGCCTAACATGGGGGCATGAAAAGCCATTTCCGTCCTGCCGTCCTCCTGACCCTGACCGCCAGCCTCGCCGCAGCCTCCCTGGTTTCCGCCAACGCCGGTGGAGCCGGTGCGCCCCCCATCGCCACCGAGCGAAACTTTTCCTACACCTGCGATGCAGGGAAAAAGGTCAGCGTGACGTATCTCGCTGCCAGCAAAGACGGCCCTACCTTCGCAGTCCTGAAGTGGGACGGCGCACAGTACAGACTGGCCGAGGCGATCAGCGCCAGCGGCGCACGTTACGCGGGCCCGAATGGTCCAGCCAACGCACGCGGCGGTCTGGAGTGGTGGAAACACCAGGGCGAGGCGACGCTCAGCACGTTCGTGAACGGCGATACGACGAAGACCCAGGCGCTGCTGACCGGCTGCAAGGCGGACTGAAGCAAAGAGCGTCGCCGTGCCTGACTGCGGCGCTGGCCGCCTGTAGACCCCGGCCAGAAAGTGCAGAAGGGACGCCGCCCTGAAGCCGCCCAGTTCCGCTGCTTATCGGCTTTGCCGCAGCAGGGCTGAGCCGGTTGTCTTAGCCCCGCGTCGCCCATGTGATAGTGGGATCATGGAGAGGGGATGACCGCGCGGGAGAGGCGGCTGGACGAGGTGCGCCGGGCGCTGCGGGAGGAGGCCACTTCCCTGGTCACAGTGACTGGCCCGCTGGGTTCTGACGAGTGGGCCTGGCTGCTGACGCGCTTGCCGCCCCGCGAGCTGCTGGGGGCCGCCCAGCGTCTGCCCCCTGAGCAGTTGGCCCAGACGGTGGCCGAGCTGCCGCCAGACACGGCAGCGGACCTCATCGCACAATTGCCGCTGCCAGAAGGGGCCGCCCTCCTGCGGACGCTGGACCCGGACGACGCGGCGGACCTCCTGGCCTATCTGGATGCCGGAACCCTCCAGAAGCTGCTTGGCCTGCTGCCCACAGCGCTGACCGAGCGCCTCCAGCAGCTCCTGACCTACCCGCCGGACACCGCTGGCGGGCGCATGACGCCTCAGTTCGTGGCCCTGTCCCCTGACCTGAGCGCCGATCAGGCCATTGAAGCCATCCGGCGGGCGGCCCGCGAGGCGGAGACGGTCTATTCCGTGTTCGTCGTGGACGGGGCCGGGGCGTTTCTCGGCATCCTTTCCCTGCGTGACCTGGTGCTGGCCCCGCCCGGAACGCCTGTGCGGGAGCTGATGTTGCCGCGCCCGGTCTGTGTCCGGGTAGATACCGATCAGGAGGAAGCGGCGAGACTTCTCACCGGTGGCAATCTGCTGGCCCTGCCGGTGCTGGACGCGGGGGGCCGCCTGGTCGGCATTCTGACCGAGGACGACGTGGCTGACGTGCTGGAAGAAGAGGCCACCGAGGACTTCGAGCGTCTGGGCGGCTCGCAACCGCTGGAAACGCCATACCGCCGCGCCAGCACCGGGCTGCTGCTGCGCAAGCGCCTGCCGTGGCTGCTGGCCCTGTTCGTCGCGGAGGCTTACACCGGCAACGTGATGCGGTATTTCGAGGACACGCTGGAACAGGTTGTGGCCCTGGCCTTCTTTATCCCCCTGCTGCTGGGGACCGGGGGCAACATTGGCAGCCAGATCACCACCACATTGGTCCGCGCGATGGCGGTGGACGACCTGAGCCTGCGGGACCTGCGCTGGATTCTCGGCAAGGAGCTTACGGTGGGACTGCTGATCGGCGCGGTGATGGCCGCCATCGCCTTCGGACGGGCTTTCTTGCTGGGCGTCGGCCCGGACGTGGGGACGGTGGTGGCCCTGACCATCGCCGCCATCAGTGTCTGGTCATCGGTGGTGGCGGCGCTGCTGCCGCTGGGACTGCGGGCGCTGCGCCTGGACCCGACGGTGGTGTCCGCGCCCTTTATCACGACGCTGGTGGACGGCACCGGACTGGTGATCTATTTCCTGATTGCCCGGGCCGTGCTGGGGTTGTGATGGTCCGCACGGCAGCCAAGGCGACGCGCGGGTGATGGCCAGCATTCAGGCGACGCTCCTGGCGCAGGGGCAGCCGATTGGGCCGTATGACCTACTGAACGTGGGCATGGCATTCTCGTACGGGCTGACCCTGGTGACCCCCAATGGCCGGGAGTACCGCCGATTGGCCGGCTTGCAGGTGGCCGACTGGATGGACGCCGAATTGGCCTGAACCGCGGCAAGGTGATGCCGTGAATAGGGTGTGGATGTGCCGGGTTCGCAGAACCGATCCATGCTGCTGAATAGATCAGCTCAGGGCGTCAGGTCCCCGTCGGCGTCGCCCCCATGTTGGTGCTGGGGGGATCGCTGGCGTCCATCGTGCCTTTCAGGGCTACATCGTGCTCGTCCATGCCGCGCTTCTTGTAGGCTCCAGCTTTACTGCTCTCGGCCTCGACCCGGGCGGCCAGTTCCGAGCGCGCGTCAACGCGGCCCATGAACTGCAATTCCACATTGGTCGGCTCCTGGTTCGCGTCAGCAGTGGTTGCGGGATCAGGGCGGGTCTCATCTTGTGTCATGCGTCCACGCTACCAAAACACCCCGTCAGCGTGGGCCTCCCCCACTGTTGCAGTTCTTCTGCCCATTCAGCCTGAGTCATACGGACTCCGATTGAAGGGTGTTGGAAACTCCTGGAAATTTGAGTGGAGTTGGTTTTAGTTTTTGACCCTCTGGATGCTGCCACTGTTCAGGTCTTCCAGCCCAGGGTCATGAGACGATCGGCGAGACTGCCCCGATAACTGAAGACCTCCGGGTCGTCTTCGCCCCGGTGGCTGGCCCACACGATCAGGCGCTGCAGTTCCTCGGCCACGTCCACCAGATACGGGTGCAGATCGAACAGCAGGTCGCGGTTGGGTCCGGCTTCCAGTGCGCGCAGAACCGTTATGACCCGATGGCGGACCGTGCGAAGTTCACGCACCAGCGCTTCCCGCTCCTCCGCGCCCGTCTGCGGGTTGACCAGTGCCCGCGCCACGTCCAGCACCCGGACAGCCTGTGGTCCCAGACCGCCGGGCAAATACAGCAGATGGGACACCAGCCGCAGGTCGTCCAGTGAAACCCGGTGGATGGAGCTGGTATTGAACGCGGGCAGCCAGACTTCCAGGGCGCGGTCCAGAGAAGCCTCCGGTGTCCAGTCGGATTTGCCACTCGCATAATCGGTCAGACTGAACAGGCCCGGCGTATTCAGTTCCAGTTGATTGTTGGGATTGCTGAGCAGGCCCGCCACCAGCCCGCGCAGCTCCAGCGGGCGGCCCGCGTAGGGTCCCAGGTTGACGCGGTGCAGGGTGAAGTCATTGGCGTGCAGGTTGTCCCAGATCATCACCGGACGGCGCAGAATTTCATTGACTTCCCGCACGCTCTGGACGCTGATCTCAGTGGACACCACCTGCGGCCCAGTCCACAGAATCTCCACGCCGGGGCGCAGGCCCTCCCCCAGTGCTTTCAGGTAAGGCGACGTCGCCACGCTGGGCGCTGCCCGCTCGCCGCAGTATTCGGTGGGGCAGAGCAGCAGCAGTCCCGCCTGCCCGTCCGGCCAGAGGGTATCCATGACGTGATGGGTGGCTGACACCTGCTCACGGGCCTGTGCGGCGCGGTCTACGGCATACGGGATATCGTCGAACAGCAGGGAAAAATGCTCCACACCCAGCCGCTGCACATGCACGAACTTCTCTGCCAGGGCGCGGCGGTCCCCGTCATCGGCCCAGTCGAGGTCCAGACCGGGAGCCAGCGCGTACACGAACTGGAGACCGTGCTGGCAGGCGTCTTCAACCAAACCCCGCAGCGCTTCGGCTTCCGCCTCCGGGTAGGGATCACGCCAGAGCTGACGGTGCCAGCGGTCATCCTTGGGGGCATAGAGGAAGGTATTCATGCCCCAGGCGGCCATTCGCGCAAACAGCCGCCCGCGCTGCGCCGGGGTCCAGGGGCGGCCATAAAAGCCCTCGATGACACCCAGGATGGGCACGGCGCTCATGGGTAGACCGGATTGACCGTTTCGGCCAGAACTTTGACCTGCACGGCGTCGCCCACGCGGAGCTGTCCCATTCGCTGGTCATACGGCGCGTCTTGGACCAGGTGCTGCCCGAAGACGGCGGCCTGCCCGTGACGGCGCACGCGCGCCAGCGTCCGCAGCGTCTCGGCCCCGCGCGTGCCGTCGGGCAGCACATTCAGGATGACGCAACGGGCGCAACTCTCGACGACTTCGAAAGCCACCCCATCTGATCCCACCGGGCCGATCACGACGCGCCGCCAGAAGTCCTCCGCATACGCCTCGCCGCCGCTGATGACCAGATTCGGGCGGAACTCGGCGTGGCCCACCGGACGGGTCAGTTGCCGGTTAAAGTCAGCCAGCGACGCCTCGCCGATCAGGTGGAAGGGATTGCCGTCCACGAAGCTCAGCAGGGAGCCGAAAGGCTTGTCAGCGGGTTGCCAGCGCTCCGCGTCGTCCGGCAGGTAGACCAGATCGAAGTCGCCGCCCAGGCAGGTACTGATCCACTCTGTCGCCTCCACCGATACCGTGACACTGCTCAGGGGATCGCCCCACATGTCCACCGCGCGCCGGGTGCCTTGCGGCTGCCACGGCACCTTCAGGGCGGGCATTCCGGGAGCCGTGACCCGCAGACCGTCCTCTGCAAGCGCTGGCTCAATCAGCCGCATCTTTGAGAACTCGCGCTGGGTCACAGGCTTTCCCGCCGCGTCAATGACCATCCAGCGGCGGTCATGCGTCAGGCCGCGTGGCCCGATCCCGGACTGCTGGAGCGGGACACCGCCCGCAGATTTGATCGGGTAGATGTAGAGGGCGCTGAGGATGGGGGTGCTGGGCAGGGGATCGGGGGTAGGCATAGGCTCCTTTCTGGATTTGGGGGGGTTGGATTCGGGAGCGGGTCAGGTCAGGAACAGCGACTCGTCCGGGCAGGTCTCTTCCAGCCGCCGGAACACGGTTTCATCGGCGGTCACGCCTGCGCGCTCCAGCGCCAGCAGCAGCGCCCCGAAGACCGGCTCGTGGTGGCTGGCCTGCCACCGGACCTGCGGATGCACCTCACGCACCCGTGCCAGCAGGGCGTCACGCAGGATGGGGGACGGGTGACGCATCACCCCGCCGGAAGTGGTAAGCAGATAATCATCGTCCAGACCGACTTTTCGGGCGGCAGTCAGTGCGTAGTCGCCCAGGGACACGCCGTGCGCCCGCACGATGCGGAGGCTGGTGGTGTCTCCAGCGGCGGCCTGATCGAGTAAAATGCGTGCCAGGCGGCCTATCCGCTTCGGTGGGCGGCGGTTGCGCCGGGTCAACGCGTGCAGCAGCGCCTCCACATCCAGGCAGCCGAAGTGGGACAGGACAGGGAGAGTCAGGCCCGTGGGCGGGTCAAGACCCAGATCGGCCCGGTAGACGGCGCGCAGGGTCCTGGCCGCCAGTTCATCTGCCCCCTCCGGCTCCTGCCAGTAACTGGTGTGCCAGACCGCGCCGCCGGGGTGACGGGCTGCGATGCCCGCGCTGGTGCCGCAGACCACGGTCACGCCCTGCCCGTCCAGCGAACCGGCCCGCAGCGCCCCCACCGCGTCGTTGACCACCGCCGCCTGTTCGGCCCAGTTCCAGCGCTTTAATTCAGCTTCCAGTACCCCAAAATCTTCGGGCCAGTCTGCTCCGGCGGCACTGAGGGTCAGGGCTTTTAGAGGAGCGTCTCTCAGTCCCGCACTCGCTCTGGCCCGCGCGACAGCGGTTGCCAATGCCGCCAGCGCGCGGGCAGGCTGCACGTAGATATTGCTGCGCCCGGCCCGCCCCCAGCCCAGCACCTGACCCGACAGATCGGCGATCAGGGCGATGGTCTTGGTGTTCCCGGCGTCGATGCCCAACACCAGCTCGCTCATCCCCAGGCGGCCTCGTCCGCGATCACGGTCAATGCCGTGCGTCTCAGGAAGGAGGCGGGGACGGCGGGCGTTTCTGGCCCCTCCAGGGCGGCGCGCAGGATGTCCCGCTTGTGCGTCCCACTGACCAGCAGGAGGCAGGCACGGGCGGCGAGAATGACGTCCATACCTGCCGTGATGGCCCCCGTCGGCACGTCGAGTTTGCCCCAGTAAGCCGCGTTGCTTGCCAGACTTGCGGGCGTCAGCGTGAGCGTACGCGTCGGCGCGTCCGGCTGACTCGGCGGCTCGTTGAAGCCCAGATGGCCGTTTGGCCCCAGCCCCAAAATGGCCAGATCGAGACCACCGAGTTCAGCGAGGGCCACCTTGAATTGCTCCGGATTTTCCAGCCGGACCGTGCGTGTGATGCCCAGCGGTTCCACGAACGAGCGACGCATCCAGCCCCATAAGCTGCGCGGATCAGCGTCAGACACGCCCAGGTATTCGTCCAGTTGCACAGCAGTCACGCGGGTGAAATCTACCGCGCCAGCCTCTGCCCGCCGCGCCAGTTCGATATACGTGGGCATCGGTGTATTGCCCGTCGCCACCAGGATGCTCAAATTGGGTTTTGCTCTGGCCTGTGCCGCAATGAAGTCGGCGGCTGCCTGGGCGAGCTGTGCAGGGTCTGGCTGAATCCTGAGCGTGCCCTCGCCTACCACAGCCGCTCCGGCAGATGCTTGTAGTGGGCGCGGGCCAGTTCCTCATACAGTATCTGCGCCAGCGGCAGGGTTCGCACCAGAGGGTTGCTGGTCAGCGCCTGCACGGCCTGTCTGCGTGTGCCGTCCCAGGCGGCGTCGGCGGCGAGCTGCTGATATTCACCCAGCGCCGAGAGCAGGCCACGTACGGGCGGCGGCACCCGGTAGCCCGAAATGGGCCGCACGCCCTGACGGTTGACCAGACACGGCACCTCCACCACCTGTGAGTCGGGGAAATCGGCAATCGCACCGTGATTCACCACGTTCGTCGGCCAGATTTCACCTTTGTCATTGAACACGGCGTCCATCACGTCCACCGCCACCTCCAGCTCAAAGATGCCGCCGCGTGACAGCTCCGGCTCCAGCGTGGGGTTCGGCGCGTCCAGTTGTTCGCGGTAATGCTGCCAGTAGCTCGGCACGTCGGCCAGGATGTCCTGGGCGCGGGTGGTGGGTTTTGCAGTCAATTCGGCCAGCATCTCCTGCTCGAAGTAGTAATACTTCATGTACGAGGCTGGGAGGCTGGCCATCGTCACGGCCAGATCTACCCAGCGCCGCGTCCAGTCGTCCCGAATTCCTTCTTCCAGCTTCTGCGCCAGCACTGGGATCATCGGCTGGCCGCCGTATTCGGCCTCCGCACTCCAGCAGGCATGGTTGAGGCCCAGCATCACGGCGCGCACCTTGCTGGGATCGAGGCCCACCAGTTCGGCAATCTCGCCCGGAAAAACAATCGGCCCCTCGCACAGGGACACCACGCGAATGGGCGAGTGATCGGCCACCGCCTGCGCCACGATATTGACGGGATTGGTGTAATTGAAGAGGATGGCGTCGGGACAGACCGCTTGCATATCTTCCACCAGGCCGCGCGCCACATGGACCGCCCGCAGCGCCATGAAAAAGCCGCCCGCGCCCTGCGTTTCCTGCCCGATTGCGCCGTGACTGAGGGGAATGCGCTCGTCCTGGTACCGCGCCTCGAATCCGCCGGGACGGTAGCTGGACAGCACGCCGTCGCAGCCGTCCAGCGCGGCTTTTCTGTCGGTGGTGGCGGTGATCTTGAGCTCTGCGCCCTGGGCTGCGGCCATCTTGCGCGACAGACGGCAGACCAGATCAAGTCTGTCTTCGTCCAGATCCTGCAAGACGATTTCCGAACCCGCGAAATTGGCGGCCTGACGAATGAACGAGGCGATGGTGCCGGGCGCACGCGTGCTGCCGCCGCCGATATACGCGAGTTTAACCTGGGCCATATGGACGTCCTTTTGGGGTGGAGAGACAGCAAAACGGGAGCAGGCGACGGGCATTCACCTGCTCACACCCACCTCCTGACCGCGCCGCGCCTGAACGGCGGGGTCGTGCAGGATGCAGCGCGCCGTATGGCCTTCCCCCACGTCGTACATCCTCGGCAGGCCAGCCTTGCATTCGGGCAGGGCGTGGGGGCAGCGCGGCTCGAAGGGGCAGCCGGGCGGCAGGGTTTTGAGATCGGGCACCTCGCCGCGCGCCTCGATGGTTTCCGGGACCAGTCCCGCGTCAGGTTTGGGGGCCGCGCTTTTCAGCAGTTGGGTGTACGGGTGCTGTGGGCGGTCAATCACTTCCACGGCGGGGCCGATTTCCACCAGCGTTCCGGCGTACAGCACGGCCACGCGGTCCGACATATAACGTGCCCCGGCCAGATCATGCGTGATGAACAGCATGCTCAGTCCTTCCTGGTCTTTCAGGTCCAGCATCAGGTTCATCACGTCCAGGCGGATGGACACGTCCAGCGCGGAAGTCGGCTCGTCGGCCAAGATCAGTTCGGGTCGGACGGCCAGGGCGCGGGCAATGCCGACGCGCTGGCGCTGGCCGCCCGACAGCTCGAAAGGACGCTTGGACGCGTAGGTACTGGCGGGCGACAGGCCTACCCGTTCCAGCAGCGAATTGACCTGTTCCTCGGTGTCGCCGCGTGCCAGACCATGAATCTGGAGGGGCCGCTTCAGCGTGTAGCTCACCGGATGCACCGGGTTCAGGCTGGCATACGGGTCTTGAAAGATCATCTGGACGTTCTTCCGTAGATGTCTCAGCGCCCGCCCGCCCAGCCTGCTCGGGACTGGCTGCCCATTCAGGCGAATCTCGCCCGAGGTGGGGGTGTAGAGACGGGCAATCAGGCGGGCGATGGTGCTTTTGCCGCTGCCCGATTCGCCCACCAGCCCCAGCACCTCGCCGCGCGCAATTGCGAACGACACGTCGTTGACCGCTACCACGCCGCCTGCCTTGCCGCGCGTGCCGAAGACTTTACGGAGGTTGACGATTTCCAGCGTGTTGGGAATGGTGTTCGTTGGCGTGGAAGCGTTAGTTGAGATTGGCGCTGTGGGCTGACTCACGGCTCACCTCCATCTGTACATGCTGGCTGTCTCGGATGGCATTTTCCTTGAGGGCGGGGGAGACGGTGGGATCGTACAGAAAGCAGGCCGCCGTCTGCTCCTCCGCGACAGGGAAAGTCTGAAGAGGCTTCACGTCGCACACGCCGGGCATACGTTTATTGCAGCGCTCGAAGAAGGGACAACCGACGATCTCTGCGCTCAGGGACGGCGGCTTGCCAGGAATGCCGCTGCGGCGCGTGCGGGGGCCGGTCATCGGCGGAAACGAATTCATCAGTTGCTGGGTGTAGGGGTGCGCCGGGTGGGCGTAAAGCTGGTGCGCGGGAGCCAGCTCCACCACCTCGCCCGCATACATGATCGCCACGCGGTCACTCATCTCCACCAGCAGCGACAGGTCATGCGTGATGAAGATGATGCTGATGCCCAGGCGGCGGCGCACGTCGTTGATTTCCTGCAAGATCTGCCGCTGCACCACCACATCCAGCGCCGTTGTCGGCTCGTCCATCACGATCAATTTGGGTTCCAGGGCCAGCGCGATGGCGATGACCACGCGCTGTTTCATCCCGCCGGAGAGCTGGTGCGGGTAGGCGTCCAGATAGGAAGCCTGAATGCCCACCAGATCGAAGAGTTCACGGGCGCGGGCGTCCAGTTTCTGCTTGTCGGTGACCCCGTGCGCCTGCATCGCGTCGTAAACCTGTTCACGGATTTTCAACACCGGATTCAGCACGTTCATGGAGGCCTGGAACACCATGCTGAATTCCTTCCAACGCACCCGCCGCAGCTCCTCGGGCGACAGGTTTAGCAGGTCATGTTCGGCCAGCCGCACCGAGCCGCCCAGCACTGCGCCAGGGGGATCGAGCAGACGCGTGACGGCGAAGGCCAGCGTACTCTTGCCGCAGCCCGATTCCCCGGCCAGACCCAGCAACTCGCCCGGCTGCACGTCCAGCGACACGTCCCGCACCGCGCGCACCGTCGGACCGGGGGTCAGGTAACCCACGTTGAGATCGCGGATGCTCAGCAGGGCGTCGGGGTTGCCCACTCCCGCGCCTGGAGCTGGCTTCTTGCGGGCGGGCAGCTTGACGTTGCTGCGCCCCAGCTTGGGGTTGCTGATCTCGTCAATGGCGAAGTTCAGGAGCGCGAAGGATGTGCCCAGCAGCGCGATTCCCAGCCCCGGCAGCGCCACCCACCACCACGCGCCCTGAAGCAGCGCACCCTTGGCCTGCGCCCAGTACAGCATGGTGCCCCAGGTCACCAGCGACACGTCGCCCACGCCTATAAACGACAGGGCGGCCTCGCTCAGCACGGCGTACAGCGCCGCGCCGAAGAAGTTGGCGGCGATCAATCCCGCCATGTTGGGCAGCATCTCGCGGAAGATGATGCGGCCCGGCCCCTCGCCCGCCACCACCGCTGCCTGCACGAAGTCGCGCTCGCGCAGTGCCAGCGCCTGGGCACGCAGCACCCGCGCCCCGAAGGCCCAGCCCGTGAAACTGATCACCAGGATCACCGGCCACACGCCCCCGCCGCGCAGAAAGGCGCTGGCGACAATGACCAGCGGCAGCCCCGGCAGGACCAGGAAGACGTTGATCAGCGTGTTGATGGCCTCGTCCACCCGCCCGCCCAGATAGGCGGCGGCCAGACCGAAAGTGACGCTCAGCAGCGTGGCGATCAGCCCGGCCACCGCACCCACCAGCAGGGTCAGCCGAGCGCCGTAGATGAACTGCGCGAAGATGTCCTGTCCCAGCGCCGTGGTTCCCAGCCAGTGCTGCGCCGAGAGGGGCATGAAGGGACCAAATTCCAGCGAGTTGGGATCGTAAGGTGTGATCAGCGGCGCGCATAAACTGGCCACCAGCAAGATCAGCAGAAAGCCTGCACCAACGAGGCTGCGTGGCTGCCCGAAGAACTGCCGCAGGCCGCTCACGCCTGTCCCTCCCGGATGCGCGGATCGAGCAGCACGTTCACGAAGTCCACCAGCAGGTTCGCCAGCAGCACGGCCAGCGCGATAAAGAAGAAGATGGCCTGCATCAGCGGGTAATCCAGGTTGGTGACCGACTGGTACAGGTAGAAGCCCAGTCCTGGATACGAGAAGACGATCTCGGTGAGGATCGAGCCGCCCACCACGAAGCCCAGCGCCATGCCGAAGGCGGTGAAGCTGGGCAGCAGGGCGTTGCGCAGCACATAGCGGCTGATGATGCGGCGCTCGGTCAGGCCCTTGGCCCGCGCAAAGGCCAGATAATCCTCCCCGGCCACGTTGATCACGTTGTTGCGCATGGTAATCAGCCAGCCGCCCACCGACGTGACCAGAATGGTGAACACGGGCAGCGCCGCGTGCCGCAGCAGCGAACTCCACCACCCCGCGCTGTAGGTGTCGCCGGGAAAGGGATCGAGCGCCCCGCTCAGCGGAAACCACTTGAGCTGAAAGGCGAAGACGTACAGCAAGATCAGCCCGAACCAGAAATACGGCATGGCGTTCAGGAACAGTGCCACCGGGGTCAGGCCGTCCGCCACCACCCCCCCACGCCGCCAGCCGCTGTACAGGCCCAGCGCACTCCCCAGCACGAAGGAGATGATGGTGGTCACACCGATCAAGCCCAGCGTGTACGGCAGCGCCATGCGGACCACGTCGATCACGGGCGTGGGAAACAGGCTGATCGAGCGCCCGAAATCGCCGCGCAGCAGGTTGCCCAGGTAGCTGAAATACTGCGAGACCGGGCTGCCCAGATCGTTCAGGCCGTAGGCGATCTTCAGCGCGTCCACCGCCGCCGGATCCAGTCGGCCCTGGTACTTGGCGAGCATCACGCTCACCGGATCGCCCGGCACCAGGCGCGGCAGAACGAAGTTCAGGGTGGCCGCCACCCACAGCGTGAACACGAAGATGCCCAGCTTTCTGAGCAGATAGGACACAGAAGACCTCCAAGAGTCGAGCTGTAGTCAAGGGCGGCGGGCAGAACGCCAGTCTGAAGTTCAACAAAGAGGGTGGGAAGCGGGCGCGGGCAGGATGATTCCCCGCAGCCCACCACCCACCCCCACGCTGCCTACTTGGGCTTGACGTTCAGATACAGCAGCCGCGCGCCGTTGGTGTCGTCGGGCGAGGAATCGTTGTAGGGATCTGCGGCGCTGGGAAAGCCGGTGAACTTGCTGGTGTTGAACAGGCCGAAGTTCACGCGGTCCGTCAGCGGCACCCAGGGCTGTTCCTTCATCACGGTGCTGACGATGGTGGTCATGGCCTTTTGCTGCGTGGCCGCGTTGCTGGTGGTGCTGAAGGTGTCCAGCGCCTTGGTGATGGCCGGGTTGGTGTAGCGCGACAGGTTGCTGGGGGCCGTCTTGCCCACCGGGGCGGAGAAGTCCGGGTTGAAGGCGGCGTTGAAGGTGTAGTACGGCGTCGAGCCGTTGCCCCAGCCCCAACTGATGCCCATATCGTAGCTACCGGTCTGGAGGCCGCCGGAATAGCTGCCCCACGCCTGCTGGTCGATGCTGGTGTTGATGCCCACCTTCTTGAGATTGTTGCCGATCACCTGCGCCATCGTGATGAAGTCGGTCCAGCCCGCGCCCACCAGGATCTTGAAGCTGGGCAGCGCCTTGCCGTCCTTGCCCAGGCGGTTGCCGCTGCCGTCTTTCTTGTACCCGGCGGCGGTCAGCGCCTTGTCGGCTGCCGTCACGTCGAAGGTGGACTTGGCGGCGTTCGCCAGCCATTCCTTCTGCTGGCCGGGGAACACGGCGGCGGGACTGGCAGCGGCCACCGCGCCCGCGTAGGCTTTGTCGGCCACCTCCTTGGTGTTGATGGCGGCGGCCACACCCTTGCGGAAGCCCGCGTCATTGAATGGCGCTTTGACGGTGTTGAAATACAGGAAATTGATGTTGTTGGTGGGCCACCAGTAGCTGGCATTGGGACTCTTGGCCGCGTAGGTCTTGGGATCGGAGATGCCCACGTAGCCGAAATCGGCCTCGCCGCTCAGCAGCTTGAGCTGGGCCGCGTCGTTGGTGCTGGTGGCGATCCACACCAGCGCGTCCACGGACGGCTTGCCCTCCATC
This sequence comes from Deinococcus marmoris DSM 12784, assembly GCF_000701405.1. Taxonomy (GTDB): domain Bacteria; phylum Deinococcota; class Deinococci; order Deinococcales; family Deinococcaceae; genus Deinococcus; species Deinococcus marmoris. The sequence goes on along the minus strand of NZ_JNIV01000034.1, from coordinate 28,696 downwards.
CAGTAATTGGGGTTTTTCAGCACCCGCAGCGCCTGCTGGCTGTAACTGTCGGCCACGAACGGCCCGGTGCCCACCGGCTTTGCGTTGGTAAAGGTGCTGGGGTCTTTCACGTCCTTCCACAGGTGCTGCGGCACGATGGGCGTGGCCGCGATGTACTGAAAGATCGGGGTATTCGGGGTGGCGAAGCTAAAGACCAGCGTGCTGGCATTGGTGGCCTTGACGGCGCTCAGACCGCTCTTCCACAGCCCGCTGGTGTCCAGCGCCGGGTAGGACTTGAGGTAATTGAAGCTGAAGGCCGCGTCACCCGCGTCAAAGCCCTGGCCGTCGGTCCACTTCACCCCGCCTCTGGTGGTCACCGTCAGGGTCTTGTTGTCCTTGCTCCAGGCGTACTTGGTGCCCAACACGGGCGTCACCTTGCCGTTGATCGAGTTGACGAAGAACAGACTTTCGTAGATGGCCGAGTTGGTGGGCAGCAGGTGCTGATCGCCGGGCACGTAGGGGTTGTAGTTCTGCGCGCCCCACTGCGTCGAACGCACAATGGTAAAGGTGGACTTGGGATTTTGCGCGTGTGCGGCGCTGCCCAGGGCGGCGGTGAGGATCAGGGAGAGGGAAACGAGTGCCTTGACCTTGTTCGTCATGGGGTTGTTCATGGAATTCCTCCAGGGACACGAGGGGGCGCGCGAAAAACGGGCGGCTTCAGAGAAGGGCTACGCAGGTGATCTGGAACAGGGGGAGCGGGGGAAGGCAGGGAAGAGGGGCGATCTCAGGGCGGTCCAGTGGATTCACGCCGCACCAGTTCGGGCGGGAAGATGACCGCCCCGGCGCTGTGGCCTCCGATCAACCGCAGGGACAGTTCAGCCGCCGCCGCGCCCATCGCGTAGGCGGGCTGCCGGATGCTGGTCAGGCGCGGGTACAGCAGCGAGGCGAGCGCGGCGTCGTCGAAGCCGATCACGGCCACGTCTTCCGGCACCCGCAGACCGCGCAGATGCAGGGTGCGCAGGACCCCCGCCGCCATCAGGTCGCCCGCCACAAAAACAGCGTCCAGCAGAGGAAGTTCCTCCAGCAACTCGTCGGCAGCCCGCGTCCCCGACAGTTCGGAATAGTCACCCTGGGAGCGGCGGTAATCCAGGCCCGCCCGGCGCAGCTCGCCCGCGAAACCGCGTTCGCGCTCACCGCTTTCCCGGCCCGAAGCACCGATGTAAGCCAGGTGTCGCCGCTCCACGCGCAGCAGTTCAAGGGCGGCCAGACGGCCTCCCGCCTCGTTGTCCAGTTCCACGCAGCAGGGCAGTCCAGAGTGCTCTGGAGACATATGAACCCAGTTCATCCCGCGCGGCGCAGGCAGGGCCACGTTCAGTTGCGAGTTGATGACGATACCGCCGTCCACCGTGTGCCGGAGCAGGTGCTGCGCCGCCTTGAGTTCGCTGGCCGCGTCGTCGTGACTGGACGCCAGCAGAATGCTCATGCCCCGGTGGCCCAGCACGTCCTCGATGCCGCCGATCATCTGGCCATACAGTGGAAAAGACACGTTGGGCACGATCAGCCCCAGCAGTTCACTGCGGCCTCGCACCAGGTTGCGCCCCAGCGAACTCGGCTCGTAGCCCAGTGCCGCAGCGCGCTCCAGCACCCGCTGCCGGGTGTCTGGATTGACCGAGGCGGCGTCGTTGAAGACCCGGGACACCGTCGCTATCGACACGCCTGCCATCCGCGCGACTTCACGGATACCCGAGCCGCGCGGCAGTGGGATGACTGGATTGTGCGTGGCTTCAGGCATGGGTCCTCTGGACCTGCGGTCAACGACGTGCGGTATGAATGGTGACAAGCCAGAAACGCTGTGCCAGACGTTAAAACGGTCTTTAGGCTTTACCAGGCGTTGGCAACTGAAAACGTTACATTGTGGACAGATCCAACTTAAGCGGCTGGGGTACGAATGTCAAGTGGAGATGAACAAATGCCGTTTACCAAAGCGTTCAGTGACGTGTCACATCAGGTTGCGTCAGCGTTGACCGCCCTCGTCCGCGCCGGACAATTTTTTCAGACGAACTGCTCCTGCATCGGTCCCCCTGATCTTCTTTAATACTGTCCATATGCCCACCCTCCAGATGGACCATCAGGTTTTTCCCTCTCGCCCTGCTTCTGGTTGCCAGGTGCCCGCCCAGGTTTCCCTGTTGTCTTTCATGGGGTTGTCCTCCAGGGGAAACAGATGAAAAGCGAAGCCGTCCGCGCCGTGGTACAGCAGGTGGCCCAGGCATTTGCTGACGAGCCGCTACTGGTTGACACCTTTGCCCGCTGTTATCCCAACACCCTTGAAACCGCTATTCAGTGGGAATCGGACGGCCTCCCCTTCGTGCTGACCGGCGACATCCCCGCCATGTGGCTGCGCGACGCTGCCGCGCAACTGTGGCCGTATCTGCCACTGTGCCGGGAGGACGCTGGGGTGCGGGCGCTCGTCGCCGGGGTGATCCGGGTGCAGGCCCGCCAACTGCTGACCGACCCCTACGCCAATGCCTTCAACGCCCTGCCCAGTGGGGCCGGGCATGCTGGAGACTTCCCAGAGCGCCACCCACTGGTCTGGGAACGCAAGTTTGAACTGGATTCTCTGTGTTACCCGCTGCGGCTGGCCTACGGCTACTGGCAACAGACCGCCGACCTTGAACCGTTCAGGGGCGACTTCCGGGCCGCCCTGCACCGCACCGTGCAGGTAATGCGGACCGAGCAGCGCCATGCCGAACTCAGCGCCTACGGGTTTCACCGCCCTGGCCCGGTGCCCATCACCGACAACTTGCCCAATCAGGGACGCGGCTATCCAGTGGCCGTGACGGGCATGGTCTGGAGCGCCTTCCGGCCCAGCGACGATGGCTGCGCGCTTAATTACCACATTCCGGGCAACATGATGGCGGTGGTGGAACTCGGTCACCTGGCCGAACTGGCGGGCATGCTGGATGAGCCGGAACTGGCCGTGGAAGCGCTGGCCCTGCGAGCTGAGATCCGGACTGGCATCGAGCGCTACGGCACCGTGGAGCATCCCGAATTTGGGCGCATGTACGCCTACGAGACTGATGGGCTGGGCCAGCACGTTCTGATGGACGATGCCAACGTGCCGAGCCTGCTGGCCGCACCGTACCTGGGCTATGTGGCCGCCGATGATCCCACGTACGTCAGTACCCGGCGCTTCGTCCTGAGCGCGGCCAATCCGTACTACGCGAGCGGGGCGTTCGCGCGAGGGGTGGGCAGTCCGCACACGCCGCCCGGCCACGTCTGGCCCATCGGTCTGGCGGTGGCAGGACTGACGGCGGAGACGGCAGCAGAGCGCCGGGAACTGCTGGACATGCTGCTCTGCACCACGGCAGGCACGGGCCTGATGCACGAGAGCTTTCACCCCGACGATCCGCAGATGTTCACGCGCGAGTGGTTCGGCTGGGCCAATGGGCTGTTTGCCGAGCTGGTGCTGCTGGAGATGCGCGACGCCGGAAAAACCATCATTTGAGCCGAGCGGCACTTGTCCAGCGGGCTCTGGGATATGCGCTGGTGACGTGACAAGCAGCCGACTTTAAGAGTGGCTTGAGGGGGCATGAATGCGCTTCTGCCAACTTGGTATCTCAGGGTCAGGTTCATCCGTCGTATGATTCGCCAACTCGCCGCTTTTGCTGCCCAGATCGCGGTCGCCGCGTGATCGTTAACTTTCCAGACAGTCTCTGAAACGCTTGATCTGGCCTGTGCATTTGCTGCGGGTCAAGTGGAGTCCACGCCAAACAGAACTCCCAACGAACAATGACGTTCTCAACGTTTGAACTTGCTTATCATGCACTGCCACAACGGGCAAAATCACGACAGGAGGCAATTCATGCTTGACGCCACAATGCGGCCCCACCGAGAATTTCTGCTGGCCCACACCGCAGGTCAGAAGTTGTTTGTGCTCCTCGGTCTCTTGCCAAATCAACAGGCCACGCAGGCGAGGCCCAATCTATCGGTGGTGTTCGTGGTTGATACGTCCGGCTCCATGCGCGAGGTTGTGACTGAGCCGACTGAACACACTGGGCAGACCACCATGGTCGATGGGCAGCGGTACGAGGTCGTGCGCGGCGGCAAAAATAAGTTGCAACTGGTCACCGAGGCGCTGCGCGGCATCATCACCTCGGATCTGATTGAGCCGCAAGACCGCCTGGCCCTGGTCAAGTTCGATGATCTGGCCGAAATCCTCGTTCCCTTCACTGACGCGAGCAACCGGGCCGCCCTGCTGGGGGCCACCGATCAACTGGACTGGTATTCGGGCGGGACCCAGATGGGCGCAGGCATGAAAGCGGGAGCAAAAGTCCTGGAAACCGAATCGGGCAGCCGCCGGATGGTCCTTCTCACCGATGGGCAGGCCTTTGACGCCGCCGTGGTGCAGGAGCAGGCGGGCGTCCTCGCTGGAATGCAGGTGTCCGTGACCACCATCGGCGTGGGCGACGACGTGAACACAGAGCTGCTCACCGAGATCACGGACCGCACGCAGGGCCAGCCCATCGACGTGGTCCCTGACACCCAAAACCCCCAGCCTCCTGCCGTGCGGGCGTCCGATCTGCCTGCCGCACTGCTCGGCGATCTCCAGCAGGCGGCCAACGAAGTGGTGACCAATGTGGCCCTGACCGTACGCGCCGTCAAAGACGTGGTCCTGGAGCGGGTGACCCGTGTGCAGCCCACCCAGACCGAAGTGACCAACACGGGTGGGCCACTGCTCCTCGGCAACGTGGAAGCCGGAGCAGGCGCGAGCTACATTCTGGAATTCACACTGCCCGAGCGCCCCACCGCCCGAATGCGGCTGGCCCAGATGGGCCTGACCTACGAGGTTCCCGGCGCGAATTACCGGGGCGAGTTGCCGCCGCTGGACGTGGTCGTGGAATTTACTGGTGACGAAACGATGGCGGCGCGGGTGGACGGGGACGTGATGCAGTGGGTTCAGCAGCGCAACATTGAAGGTCTGGTCGCACAGGCAAGTCGGGAAGCGCAGAGCAACCCTGAACAGGCGGCCAGGACCCTGGAGCAGGCCCGGAGCATGACCCAGCGCCTCGGGAACGGCGCAATGACCCAGGTGCTCGACCGGGCCATCGGTGAGCTGGGCAGCAGCAAGACCATCAGTCTCGGCACTGCCAAGACCATGCGGCTGGGCGCAAAAACACAGACCCTCAAAGCGGACAGCGGTGCAAGCGGGCTGCCCACCGATGAGGAAATTCGCAGGCTGACCGGAGCTTAGGACGGTGAACTGCCCCGTCTGCGGCGCTGCTGTTCAGTCCGGCGAAACGGTCTGCCGCACTTGCGGCGCGCCGCTGACCTCCTCAGGACTGGTGGCCTTGCCCGTTGGCACCGCCCTGGTGGACGGTCAGTACACCCTGAGCCGGGTGCTGGGACAGGGTGGCTTCGGGATTACCTATGCCGGGCAAGACACCCGGCTGGGCCTCAAAGTCGCCATCAAAGAGCTGTTCCTGGACGGGTCTTCGCGGCGCAGCAAAACGGTGGTTGCACCGGGTAACATCAGCAGCGTCCAGTATCAGGCCACCAAGACAGGCTTCCTGGACGAGGCAAAAGTGCTGGCCAGCTTTAACGATCCCGGCATCGTGAAAGTCATGAACTATTTCGAGGAGAACAGCACCGCTTACCTGGTGATGGAATTCCTGGAGGGCAGCACCCTGGGCGGTTTGATCGAAAAACGCGGCCCCATGCCCCCGGGCGTGGTGTTCGAGGTGGCCCGTTCAGTAGCGAAAACGCTCGAGCTGATTCATCAGCGTGGGCTGCTGCACCGCGACATCAAGCCCGACAACATCTTTTTCAATCAGACCGGACGCATCGTGCTGATCGACTTTGGTTCGGTGCGGGCCTTCGTCACGGGCAAAACGCTGAGCCATACCCGGCTGGTCACGCCCGGTTACGCGCCGCTGGAGCAGTACGGGAATTCGGGGCGATTCGGACCCTACACCGATATTTACGCGCTGGGAGCCACGTTGTTGCATGCCCTGACCGGGCAGATGCCGCCACCTGCCACAGACCTGATGCTGGGTACGCCTTTACCGCCGATGCCTGAGGCAACCTTGCCGGGACTGCGCCGCGCCGTGACTCAGGCGATGGCGCTGCGCGTGGAAGACCGTCCGCAGAGCGCGCAAGCGCTGCTGGCGATCCTGGCAATGCCGACTTCAACGCCAAGGACTGCTGCACCCTCTTCACCCGTTCCCCCCATACCTGTGCCTAGACCTTCCACGCCCCGGTCGCCAGTCCCTCAGCCGCCACCATCCCGGCCCACTGCACCCAGGCCGGGACCCGTTCCGGTGCCGCCCGTGGTGATTCCACCGAAATCTGCGCCCAGAGCCGCGCCTCCGTCGCCCACCCCCCTTCCCTCGGCACCTGCGCCCACCCCCGTTCCAGCGCCGCCCCGGGCCATGCCGAAACCTGTTCCCACGCCGCCTGTTCCACCTTCCGCGCCCACGGCTGCTCCGCCTGCGCCCCCCCCGAACTTACCCGCTCCCAAATCTCCCGCTCCGGTGACGCGCATCGTCTTCATCGTATGGAGCAGTGTGCTGGGTGCGGGGGTTGCCGCCTGGTCACTGGGGGAATACGTGGCTGCGCCGATTCAGACCACCGAATACGTCCTGGCCGCCGCAGCGGGGGCAGGAGCAGGCGCGCTTGCAGGGGGGCTGTTGTGGTTTGCCCTGCCGCTGGCTCTTCCTGTGGGGGCGGGGGCGGCGGCGTATCTCTACACCCAGGGGGCTGGCTTTCACTGGCCCACCGTCGTCAGCGCCAGTGTGGCGTCGGCCGTTCTCGCCATCATCTTTCTGATCCTCATTCGCCGTATCTCTCTCTAATTCCCCGGAGGAACCACCATGACCATTCTTTGCCCCGTCTGCGGCACCGTCAATCTCGAAGGCACCACCTACTGTGAAGGGTGCGGCGTGGAGTTGTCCGCCGCCACTGTACCCACCTCCACCGCGACGCCTGAAACCTTCGTTCAAGAGGCCCTGCCCGAAGAAGCGCTTCCTGAAGAAATTTTGTCCCAGGGAGCCTCCACCACAAGTGAAGATGGAGCTGTTTCTGAGGTGGTTGACGCAACGTCGCAAGTTGTAGCCACCCCGTCCAACGCAGAGTCGGGCGCCGAGACGGCCCCATCAACGGAGTCTGAAGTTGAAGAAGCCGCGCCTGGAGCAGAGTTACCCGTTGAAACCGCGTCTGAAGGGCCTGCGCCTGAAGTCCCCAACCCCGAGGAGTCCTTCCCCATCTCTGGGGCCTCTGCCACAGGCCCCGACACGCCTGTGGCCGAAGCGTCCCCGGACGCCCCCACTGGAGAAGCCAAACTCGGCATCAAGAAATTTGGTGCGCCGACTGGCGAATTTATTCCGCTGCAAGGGGAGCGTCTGGTTGTGGGGCGCTTCGACGCCTCCAGCGGCCCCGTGGACATCGACTTGAGCGGCCTGGGTGGGCAGGAGCATATCTCGCGCCGCCACGCCGAGCTGTACCGAGAACAAGGCCGGTGGACCGTGCGTGACCTTGGGTCCACCAACGGCGTGTATATCAAGCACAAAGGCGAAACGGGATTCTCGCCGCGCCTGCAAGAACCGACTCCGCTGACTGACGGCGACGAATTGGCCTTCGGCAACCTGATGCTGATTTTCCACCAGAGTTGACATGACCCAGCCTGATGATGCGCCACACGATCTGGCCGCCGCCGAGCAGGTTCGGCAGCCTGAAACCCAGCCGCCCGAACCGCTTGTTGCACTGCTGCCGCCCATAGAGTCGGCACTGCCGCTTGAAACGAAAACGCTGGATGATCTCACTGACAAGCAGCACGCGGACGATCTGCTGGATGTGGACTACGCCTTTCCCTCTCCACCGGATATAGGCGGTGTGGACAGCGCGGCGTTCGAGGCCACCACTAGCGAAGTTCTGGAAAGCCCAGACGCTGGGGAGGGTCCAGTTGATATCCCGGACGCTGATGATTCAGACAGCGCAGCCGGGTTGGAAAATCCTCTCGGTGAAGATGGGCCAGCGGCTCCAGAGAGTTCAACCCCTTCAAACAGCTCAGTGTCTTTAGACCGCGATGTGGGTACAGCACCTGTATCCACCACAGACAGCCTGATTGACGAAGCACAATCAGCCGTTACAGAACCGCTCAGTGGGCTGGAACGTGGGTTCGAAGTCGCGCCTACAGATGGTCTCTCGGACCGTTCCAGCTTTGTGACTGGTGAGCTGGAAGAAGAAACCTACGCGCCAACCGTCGCCCTGCAAGGTCCGCAGGCAGGTGAGGTGGTCAGCGGCTATCAGCTCAATCAGGACCTGGGACGTGGCTGGTTTAGCGCCAACGCCTTGGGCGCTGGTCCCAGCGTAGATGTCTATGTGCGCCCCCAGCCGCTGTGGGCAGAGTTGCGTCCCCACAGGCTACTGCCCAGGGTCACCCAGGTGGGCGATCTGTGGGTGCTGGCCCCCACCGAGGGGACGCCCCTGACACTGCCGCTTGATTCCGCCACAGCGCGGGCGTACCTGACTGACCTGGCCCGTTTGCTCTTTGCGCTGGAAAAACAGGGTTACGCCGTCATTGACCTTGATCCGCTCAGCGTTCAATTAACCCGCGAGGGAGTGAAATTGAGGCTGCCGCCGCAAGTGGCCCGGCTGGGCGAAGCGGCTCAACCCACTTTGCGCGACAACTTTACGCCGCCTGAGGTCCAGGAGGGGCAACTCGCAGACGCAAAAAGCGGGGTGTATTTGCTGGGAGCACTGTTTTTCCAGTGGCTGACTGGGCGTCCCCTGCCCACCGACGGGCCGTCGTCCATTGTGCTGGCGGGCGTCAATGCTTCGGGCGTGCCGCAACTCCTGAGTGGGATGCTGGCTCCCTTGCCGCAGCGCCTGACGCCCACTGAATTGCTGGCCGCCCTCAGGGCGGCGTCAGCCAGACTGCCGGTCTATCAACTGGCAGCGGCCACCGACATCGGCCTGAACCCCGAACGGCCCACCAACGAGGATGCTTACGGGTTCGTGTGGCATCAGACCGGGCAACACGGCGGCGGAGCAGTGACGTTGCGGGCCGTCGTCTCCGACGGGATGGGCGGCATGGCGGCAGGTGAAGTGGCCAGTCAGGCAGCAGTCCGCGCTTTTCTGGGTTCAGAGGCACCCACGTTGGAAGCCCAGGTCTGGGAAGCCAATGCTGCGGTCCTGGCAGATATGCAAGGCCGCGACGGAGGCTGTACGCTCACCGGGATAGAAATCTGCGGGACGCAGTTGCAACTGGGGCATGTAGGAGATACCCGTGCGTACCTGGCTCAGGGCGGCGCAGTGCAGCAGCTCAGCAAAGATCATTCTTATGTGGCGGCCATGGTTGCTAGCGGTCAGATGACGCCGGAAGAAGCCCAGGTCAGCCCGGAACGCAACAAGGTGCTGCGTTCACTGGGCAGTTTGCGGGCCGCACAGGACAATTATGTTCAGGTTTTTCCAGAGCCGCTGGAGGTGCCTGTGGGCAGCCGTGTCCTCTTGATTTCAGATGGGGTGTGGGGTGAGGTGCTGCCAGATGTGCTGCACGATCTTTTGCTCCACGAACCTTCGCTCCAAGGGGTGGTAGACCGACTGATCGAACTGAGTCTGGCGTCGGGCGCACCAGACAATGCGACGGCCCTGGTCATTGAACGTGTGAGGTGACCAGAAGTGCTGATTTGGTGAGACGGGGTTTTCAATCTAAGTGGACTTGCAACGCTGCGTCGTAGAGCGAAGAAGAGATACGGACTCAGCCTAAAAAATGACTGGAGCCCCCTTCTCAGCTTCTCTGGTTCAGGAACGCAATGAGGAGACCCCTGGACCTGAACTGTTCCCCAAGGATCAAGCCAAAACCTTGTGCTGTACCGATTTTCATGACCTCTGAACCGTCAATCCCTTTCAAGAGCGCCCTGATCATCGACAACCCTGAGAGCGGCCAGGGAGGGAGCGGTATCGAGGGCGTCATCCGGCTCCCTATCCCGCCGTTTCGTGAACTTTTCCGCTAGGAGGCTGGACCAGTGCTGGTGTTACCCTGCGCCGATGAAGATTGAGGCCTATCAGGTTCGTGAAGGGAAGAAGTTAAGTCTCAAGGACCACACCACCGACGGAACCAAGGGCGTCAGCAAGGAGGAAGTCAAAGTCCGCAGACCTCAACTGAAGCTTCAGTTGGTCAAGCTTCAGGAACGGCTGTATGCCGAAGAACAGCAGAGTCTGCTCGTCGTGTTGCAGACCCGGGACGCTGGCGGCAAGGACGGAACCATCAAGCACGTGTTCACTGGCCTGAACCCACAGGGCGTCAACGTGACCGCGTTCAAAGAACCCACTCCTCTGGAGCTGAGCCATGACTTTCTCTGGCGGGTTCACGCGCATACGCCAGCGGCTGGAATGATCGGGGTCTTTAACCGTTCGTACTATGAAGATGTGCTGGTCACACGGGTCCACGGTGAAGTGGACAAACAGGAGATCCAACGCCGGTACGACGAGATTCGTGCCTTTGAGGTCTCCCTGCAAAACCGTGGCACCCGGATTCTGAAATTCCACCTGAGCATCAGCAAGGACGAGCAAAAGCGCCGCTTCCAGGACCGGCTGGACAAGCCAAGAAAGCAGTGGAAGTTCAGTGAAAATGACCTGAGTGAGCGTGCCCTGTGGGACGACTACACCAAGGCCTACGAGGACACGCTCAGCGCCACCAGTACGCCTACGGCCCCCTGGTACATGATTCCCGCCGACCACAAGTGGTTCAGAAATGACCTGATCACGCAGATCCTGCTGGAGACCCTGAACGACATGAACCCGCAGTTTCCTGAGATAGATTTCGATCCCACGAAAATCGTGATCGAATGAAGGGTTCAGAAGCTGCTGGGTGGAGTCTTCTCGCTTGAAAAAATCTTCGCGTGCAGGATTTTTGGATACAGGAAGCCCTGCTTCCAGCTCTTGGGTCCAGAAGCTCATTCCGCTTGAAGCCGGGCAAGGGCCGCTGCGTGGCTAAGCGCACTCAGGCAGAACCAAGGGGCCAGGCGGTGTACTGCGAGGTGCGCGGTCTGCGCACCCACGCCCGGGTGTACGGGCGCGGTCACCCGATCACGGCAGTGATCGTTCCAGGACTGGGCTGCGCTTCATGGATGTACCTCCGGCTGGCCCACCTGCTGGCCCAGCATTACACCGTCTGGCTTTATGACCCGCCAGGCCAGGGTCTCTCTCAGGGGCGCTGGAACGATGCGGTCAGCGTGGCGCAGTTGACCGATCACCTGGCCCTGTGGTTGGAGACGCAGCAGATCAGCCGTCCGGTCCTCGTGGGTCACTCGCTCGGAGGAGAAGTGGTCCTTCAGCTTGCCGGGCGTTATCCCCAGCTCACCGGACCATTGATCGCGGTGGCACCGACGGGTCTTCCCGAGAATCCCAGCCTACCCAGGCAAGTGTGGCGGTTGCTGCGGGACATCCCCCGGGAACGACTGGGCTTCTGGCCGCTTTGCCTGAGTGCGTACGTCCGGACCGGGATCTGGCGCTTCTATCAGCTTGCCCGCTCGATTGAACACCGGAGCGCGCTCCCGGATCTGGCGCTTGTCCCACGCCCGGTGCTGTTACTCGGCGGTGCTCGCGATCCGGTGGTGCGTGTGAGTGCGTTGCGCCAGGTGAGTAGGCATTGGCCCCATATTCAGGTGGTGGAGTTGGCCGCCGCTCCGCACGGCATGACAGACGCCGATGCTGAGGGTTGTGTTGCCTTAACCGAGGTGGGATAGGCTGACCGTCCGTGACCGACGCCAAGCCCTACCGCCACCGTTTCCCGATGACCATAATCCAGCATGCAATTTGGCTCTATCACCGCTTTCCGCTGAGCTACCGGGACGTTCAGGAATTACTCCACCAGCGCGGCATCCAAGTCAGCCACGAGACCCTCCGCGAATGGTGTATGAAATTTGGCTCGTTGTTTGCTGAGGCGTTGCGTCACCGGGAACCCCGCCGGGGTTCCCGGTGGTACTTGGATGAGGTCTGCACGACGGTGGATGGTGTCCGCCATTGGTTGTGGCGCGCGGTGGACGAGCACGGTTTCGTGCTCGATGTTCTCCTTCAGCGCCACCGCAACACCGAGGCCGCGAAGACCTTCCTGACCAGACTGCTCGGTGAATACGACGTTCCAGAGGTCATTCACACCGATCAGCTCTGGAGTTATGGAGCCGCGATCCGAGAGATCCCGAGCCTGGCTGACGTCAACCACCAGGAGGTGATCTCCACGGCCCGCTGCAACAACGTTATTGAGCAGGAACATCGCTTCACACGACGACAGGAGCGGAGTCAGCAGGGGTTCAGACGACGGAAACGCGCTCAAGTATTCCTGAGTTTGCACGCCCGGATCACCAATCTCCACCATCATTCCCGCACCAGTGTTTGCGCCGCAGTGAGAAGAAGCAATCAGAAACAAGCGTTCCAGACGTGGTTCACCGTCGCGGCAGGGGTGGCCTGAAGTTCAGGCCACCCCTGCCCTCTGTCTGCCGTGGGTCAAGTTAAGGCAACACAACCGCCGGGAGAGTAACGAGAAGGGCAAACCCACCTTTAACGCCGGGCAGATCAGCGCCTTTCTGATGCGGATGATCTTCACTATGTTCGCCGAGGACATGGACCTGATCCCCAGGGGCAAATTCACTCAGGGCCTGCGCTCGTTGCGGGACGCCGAGGGCGGTCCCGATCTGGCCGGATTCGTGCCGCTGATCGGGGAACTGTGGGGCCACATGGCCAGGGGCGGCTACAGCACCTTCCTGCGGGCCAACATCCTGCATTTCAACGGCGGACTCTTTGAGAGTGTGGAGGTACTGCCCGTCAATGCCCAGCAACTGCAACTGCTAATCGAGGCCGCCGAGTGCAACTGGAGTCAGGTGGAACCCAGCATCTTCGGGACGCTGGTGGAGCGGGCGCTGAACCCCGCCGAGCGCCACCGCCTGGGCGCGCACTACACGCCGCGCGCCTATGTAGAACGGCTGGTAGCGCGTGGTGATCGAGCCGCTGCGCCAGGACTGGGGCGGCGTGCTGGTGGCCGTGGAAAAGGATCTGAGCGAGGTCACCGCCGAGAGCAGCGCCGAGAAACAGGGCAAAGCGCGGCAGAAAGCTGTGGCCCAGGTGGAGGCGTTTCTGGCCGATTTGCGCGGGCTGCGGGTGCTGGACCCGGCCTGCGGCACGGGGAATTTTCTCTACGTCAGCATGGAGCTGATCAAGGGGCTGGAGGCCGAGGTCCTGGATTACCTGACGGGCCTGGGCGGGCAAGCGCCTCTGCTGGAGGTCAGCCCCGAGAACTTCCTGGGCCTAGAGTTGAACCCGCGCGCCGCCAGCGTGGCCAGTCTGGTGCTGTGGATCGGCTACCTCCAGATCTACGCCCGTGGAAAACACGCGCGGCCTGCGCCCCCCGAACCCGTGCTGAAGGCGTTCAAGAACATCCGACAGACCGACGCCGTGCTGAAGTACCGGAAAACGGAGGTGAACCCAGAGGCCACCCGCTGGGACGGCGTGAGCCGGGTGAAAAATCAGACTGGGCAAATGGTGCCAGACCCCGACGCCCGCGTGCCAGACGTGCAGTACCTCTCGCCCACCGCGCCCTCCTGGCCCATCGCGGACTTCATCGTGGGCAACCCGCCCTTTATCGGCGCTGGCCCCATGCGCGAGACATTGGGCGACGGCTACGTCAAGGCGCTGCGAACGGTCTACAAGATCGGCAAACACCACCCCGGCGTGCCGGACAGCGCCGATTTCGTGATGTACTGGTGGTTCAAGGCCGCACAACTGATGGACGCCAGCACCCTACGCCGCTTCGGGTTCGTGACCACCAACAGCATCAAACAGACCTTCAACCGCCGCGTGATCGAGGCCGCGCTGGACAGCCCCACCCGGCCCCTGAGCCTGCTGTACGCCGTGCCGGACCATCCGTGGGTGGACGAGGCCGATGGCGCGGCGGTCCGCATTGCCATGACGGTGGTGGGCCGGGGCGTGCGTGAGGGCGTGATCGAGCGCGTGGTGAAGGAAACGGCGGGTGAGAACGGGGAGTACGAGGTGGAGATGGAGGAAGGGAGGGGGCTGATTCACCCGGACTTGACGGTGGGGGCAGACGTGACGGCGGCAGGTGCGTTAGAAGCAATGCGCGACCTGAGCAATCCCGGTGTGAAGCTGCATGGAAACGGCTTTATCGTGCCTCGCCAGTCCAAACCTGATCCGAAGACAGGACTCAGGGGGACCGACGCCGCCGATCTGGGATTGGGCCGCATACCGGGTCTGGAGAAGCATATACGCCAGTACCGCAACGGGCGCGATCTGAACCAGACCTCGCGTGGCGTGATGGTCATTGATCTGTTCGGTTTGACTGAAAATGATGTGCGGACAAGGTTCCCAGAGGTCTATCAATATCTCAAAGAGTCGGTCAAGCCTGAAAGGGACGCGAAGGCACAGTCCGTAGATGGGGCAGGATACGCGAAGCTCTGGTGGCTGTTCGGCAAGCCTCGCCCAGAGTTGCGGAAGGCCCTTAACGGTTTAACGCGCTACATCGCCACCGTGGAAACCAGCAAGCACCGCACCTTTCAATTTCTGGACGCGGCCATCCTGCCGGACAACATGATCGTGGCCGTCGCACACGACGACGCCTACGTGCTGGGCGTGCTGAGCAGCCGCATTCATGTGGTTTGGGCATTGGCTCAGGGCGGTACGTTGGAAGATCGCCCGCGCTACAACAAGACACGCTGCTTTGAGACCTTCCCCTTTCCCGCCGCCACGCCTGCCCAGCAGGGGGCCATCCGCGAGAAAGCCGAGGAACTGGACGCCCACCGCAAACAGCGCCTGAACCTACACCCAGACCTGACCCTGACGGGCCTCTACAACGTGCTGGAAAAGTTGCGCGCAGGCGAGGCGCTGACCGACGCCGAGCGCGATGTGAACACGCGCGGTCTGGTGAAAACCCTGAAAGACCTGCATGACGAGCTGGATACGCTGGTGGCCGATGCTTACGGCTGGTCCGCTGACCTGGGTGCGCTGGAGCTGCTGGAAAAGCTGGCCGCCCTGAACGCCCGGCGCGCCGCCGAGGAGCGCCAGGACATCGTGCAGTACCTGCGCCCCGAGTACCAGAATCCAGACCGCTCTGTACAGGGACTGCTGGTGGAGGCCGTGGAGACCAGCGCTGCCGCAACTCGGCTCCCAGCCTTTCCCAAGAAGACCAGGGAACAGTCCCAGGTGGTGCGCCAGTTGCTCAAAGACAGCGCTCGCCCACTGACGCCAGGGCAGATCGCTGGGAGCTTCACGGGCGTGGGCGAGAGTCGCATCGAAGATATTCTGGGCTTGATGGAAGGGGTTGGCCAGGTGCGCGAGGTGCCGGAAGTCGGGGGCTATGTGGCATAGATTAAGGGCACCATCTGCGATTCACTGGCACGGGCATTGCGGACCATCAATGCGCCTTGACGGCGCGGCCCTTCGCTGAAGATGATTTTCGACTATACCTGTGCTTGACGGGGATAGCGATACTCTTCGACTTACTTTTAAATAAGTAAGGCAAGTATATAGTGTAAGGCAGGAGGCTCTATGCGGCACACCACCTTGAGTAGCAAAGGGCAAGTCACCATTCCCGCCGAAATCCGCACCGCTCTGGATCTCCAAGCCGGGGATCGACTGCGACTGGAGGTCAATGCAGACGGCTTCACCGCCGTGGTGGAACGCGCGCCGAAAGTCTCGGAGGTGCGGGGACGGTTCCGGCATGCGGCCCGCCCCGGCACCACCCGCGCCCAAGAGCGGGATGCGTTTGAGGGAGCGGTGGCCGGGAAACACACGCCTTGAAGGTACTGACCGACGCCAACGTGATCCTGCGCTTTTTGCTCGATGACCACCCGCAACACTCCCCCCGCGCCGCCGCCGTGTTTGAACGGGCCGCCGCCGGGGAGATCCGGTTGCTGATCCCGGCGGCCATTCTCGCAGAGTGCGTCTACACCCTGAAGTCGTTTTACAAGCTGGACCGGGCCGCCCTGGCGGCAGGCCTGCTGGACGTGCTGGCACTCCCTGGTGTCGAGGCGCTGGAAGGCCGGGTGCTGGGCGAGGCCCTGCGGGTGTTCGGGGCCAGGAATGTCGATTTTGCCGACGCCTACCTGCATGCCCTGAGCCTGAGTCTGTCCTTTCCAGTGGTGACCTTTGACCGTGACCTGAGCAAATTGGGCACAGAGGTGTTGAAGAGCTAAAGGCGGGGACGGGCGGCAGAGGGCAACTCCCGTTGCGCCTCCGAGAGGCGCAGTCCTTGATCGGTTTTAACGGGGCCTCTGGTCCTCGGTGGCCAGGCGCTCGATTTCGTCAGCCAGGGCGTCCGGGGTCAGACCGTTTTGAGTCGCCAACTCGGTCATCAGGCGCTGAACATTCTCGGCCAACTGGTACACCTGGCCCTTGTCGCTCCCCTGACCGCCGTGCAGCGGCACGTACATGCCCACGGGACGCCCGTACTTCTCGATCATGACGGCCTCGCCCGCACCGACAATGGCGCTGGCCTGGTCCTTGAGTTCCTTGATCCCAACGTTCCGCATGGCATTACCTCTGGCTAGAATGGTAGCCACCATTCTAGCCTCCTTCAAGCTATGGGCTTACGTTGTGGTGATGATCAAGTCTTGAAATAACCGTGTCAGACGCTAGCGGGCAAGCTGATGGGGATGAATCTAGGAGAGTGGATCGCCCTGGTCTTTGCCCTGCTTGTCGCTGGCGGTTCGGTGTACGGGCTGGCCATGTTTGTCCGCTGGTTTCAGCGCGTCAGCAAACTGCCTCTGGGCATTCGCCCACCGCACCACACCGCCCCCACTCCGCCACGCCCAGTGGACGATCTGGACCGCGAGGTCTTCGCTAGGGTCCGGGCACAGCAGGCGTCATCTCCCCGGCCAACCCCTGCTGCAGTACGTCAGGCAGATACACAGGGCAGAGGAGTGTCCACCTGGGCAAAGGCACAGAAACAGACAGCCACCACTCGCCTGCATCAGCCCACACCCCCTGTCCGCTCAGAGATCCCCGATCACCTGCCCATCAAGGTCAAGGGCTACTTCTTCAGCCGCAGCGAGCAGGCGTTCTTCCGGGTGCTGGAAGAGGCGCTGCCGCCGGGCTACCGCGTGTTTCCCAACGTGCGCCTGAACGATCTGTTCCTGATCACGGCGGCCCCACACTAGCGGCAGGGGACCTACACCCGGCTGCGGGACAAGCATGTGGATTTCCTGGTGGTGTCGCTGCCGGACCACCGCCCAGCCTTTGCCAGCGAACTGGACGGCGCGAGCCACGACAACGCCACCCAACAGTACCGGGACGCGGTGAAGGACACCGCCTTCCGCAGCGCCGGACTGCCCTTGCTGCGGCTGCGGACCGAGGAACGACACACCCAGCAGAGCCTGGAGGTGGCTCTGAAGCGCCACGTCTGGAGCGTGCAGACCGCTCGGCAGACGGTGGCATGAATTTGAAACGGTAATCCGTCAAGGCTGGTGCCACGACTGCCTCGACACGGCATCGCTTGCCTGACCCTCAGTGCTGACCTCATGGCTAGCAGATAAGGAGTATGTTGATGCCAACCACTTCACGTTCAGTTCAGCCACCGATTTCTCTCTGGAAACTGGTTTAGGAAGCGTGGCCTAGACGCTGTTCCGTACAACTCGACCGTGTTTCAAATGGAGAACCTTATGTCCCAGCAGACTGCGTCCGCTCAGAAAATTCATAGCTTCTCTCGGGGTCTCGCGCTGGCGCTCTCCCTGGGCCTGTCCCTGGCCAGCGCCCAGAACGCACGGCAAAGCACCCTGGTCATCGGCGGAGACTTTTCCGATCTGATCACCCTCGATCCTGGCGTGTCCTACGAGTTCAGTGGCTCTCTGGTGGCGGGCAACCTGTACGACACACTGGTCATTTATGAGGGCAACGATCTCAAGACCCTGAAGCCCCGCCTGGCATCGAGTTGGACGGTCACGCCCACGGCTACTGGCTCGCGGATCACCTTCAAGCTGCGCGACGCCAAATTCAGCACCGGGCGTCCTGTCACCGCCGCCGACGTGATTTACTCCCTGACCCGCGTCATCGCGTTGAAAACGCCGTCCAGCTTCCTCCTGACCGACGTGGCGAACATCACTGCCAAGTCACTGAGCGCGCCCGACGCCAAGACGGTGGTCATGGACATTCCCAAGACCGCCAACCCAAATATCGTACTGGCGCTGCTGACTTTCAACGTGGCGGGCGTGGTAGATGCAACCGAGGCCAAAGCGCATGAGGTCAAGGGGGATTTTGGCACGGCCTGGCTCAAGGACCATTCGGCAGGCAGCGGGCCATTCGTGCTCAACCGCTGGGACCGCAGCGCGCAGGTGGCGCTGGATGTCAACCCCAATGCCTTTCGCAAGTCGCCCAACATCAAGCGCGTAATCCTGCGCTACATGACCGAGTCCGCCGCGCAGCAAAGCTCTCTGAATTCCGGCGAGATCGACGTGGCCTGGAATTACACGCCTGACGCCTTCAAGGCCGCGCAGAGCAACCCTAAATTCAAGGCGCTTAAGACTGACACCTTCATGCTGTCGTACCTGGGCATGAATTCAGCAAAGGGCATGCCCTTTGAAGACGCCCGCGTGCGCGAGGCGGTCCGGTACGCCGTCGATCAGGACGGCATAATCGATAGCCTGCTTCAGGGCCTGGGCCGCAAGACGCAGACCATCGTCCCGATTGGCCTGACTGGATCGGACCCCAAGATCTACTACCCCAGCAACATCGCCAAGGCCAAGGAATTGATGAAAGCGGCAGGCAAGGCGGACGGCTTCAGTGTGGACTTCCTGGTGAGTACTGGCTCGTGCTCAGGCGGGGTGCCGTGCCAGGATCTAGCCGCCAAGATTCAGGCGGACCTTGCCAAGATCGGCATCAAGGCCAACATCAAGCAGATGGTCAACTCCGAGCTGTACACCACCTACCGCGCCCAGAAAGCTCCGCTGATCCAGGCAGACTGGAGTCCCGATTATCCCGACGCCGACGGCAACGGCACCCCGCTGAGCGATTACGCTGCCAAATCGCTGGCCTGGCGCAACGGTTGGAACAACCCGCAGGCCAGCAAACTCGCGCAGACGGCGGCCATCGAGACCAACGCGGCCAAACGACTGGCACAGTACGGGCAACTCACGGCGCTGCTCGCCAAGGATGGCCCCTTCGCCATCCTGTATCAGCCCTACAAACCCGTGGTGATTCAGGCAGGTGTCTCCGGCTTCAGCCGCAATGCCAACGGCGACGTGCAGTTCGAGAAAATCAGCAAGAAGTAGCCCATCAACTGCGGGAGGCGGCGCGCGAAAGGGTGGCGTGCCGCCCCTCCCCATTCAGGAGGCTCCATTGTTGACCTACATTCTGCGCCGACTCGCCCTGATGGTTCTGGTGCTGTGGGGCGTGACGCTGGGCGCATTCCTGATCTCGCACGCGCTGCCCTCCGATCCAGCGGCGGCGGCGATGGGCAACAACGCCCGCGAAGAACAACTGGCCGACTTCCGCGAGCGCAATGGCTTGAACAAACCGCTGGCGACGCAGTACGTGATCTACATGGGCCAGTTGCTGCGCGGCGACATGGGAACCTCACTGCGAACCCAGAACGGAATCGTCAATGATCTGCGCGCTTTCTTCCCAGCGACACTGGAACTGACACTGGTGGCCGTCGTTTTTGCAGTGCTGATCGGTCTGCCGCTGGGGGTGATCGCCGCTTTGTATCAGGGGCGGCCACCCGACCTGCTGGCGCGGACCTTCGCGCTGCTGGGGGGAGCGACTCCGGTGTACTGGCTGGCCATTCTGGCCCTGACGCTGTTCCATGAACGCCTGGGCTGGCTCCCGGGACCAGGCCGCCTGGACGTCTACAGCCTGGCTCCGCCCACCCACACTGGCCTGGTCCTGATCGACAGCCTGCTGGCCCGCGATCCGGCAGTGTTCTGGGACGGACTGCGGCACCTGATCCTGCCCGCACTGGTGCTGGGGGCGTACTCGGCTGCGCTCCTCACCCGCATGACCCGCAGCGCGCTGCTGGAGGTGCTGTCTCAGGACTACATCCGCACGGCACGCTCCAAGGGACTCACCCCAGCACGGGTGATTGGCAAGCACGCAGTTCGCAACGCTGCTTTGCCTGTCCTGACGGTGCTGGGCAGCCTGTTCGGCAGCCTACTGACAGGCGCAGTTCTCACTGAAACGATCTTTTCATGGCCGGGCATCGGCGGCTACGCCACCACCTCCGCCATCAGTCTGGACTTTCCGGCAGTCATGGGCGTCACGCTGATCGCGGGACTGGCGTACTCGGTGGTCAACCTGCTGGTGGATCTGGCCTACGGCTTCTTCGACCCCCGGATCAGCTTCTCGTGACGGCTGCCCTCGTTGCAGAGAGGGGCACGGGCAGCGCGGTCTGGCGGCGTTTCCGGCGCAACAGTGGAGCCATGATCGGGCTGATGCTGCTGGTCTTGCTGGTGCTGTTGGCCGTGCTGGGACCGCTGCTGGTGGGGAGTCCCAGCACGCAGGATCTGGCCGTGCGACTGGCCCCGCCGTCTGCGGCACACCTGCTGGGGACCGACCAACTGGGCCGCGACGTACTGACGCGGGTTCTCAGCGGCGCGCGCATCTCGCTGGGCATCGGCGTCAGCGTCATGCTGGCCTCACTGCTGGTGGGTTCGGCAGCGGGCCTGATTGCCGGACTGCTGGGCGGCTGGTGGGACGAGGTGATCATGCGCGTCACCGATATCTTTCTGGCTTTTCCAGGCCTAATCCTGGCCATGGCCATCTCGGCGGCACTGGGGCCAAGCCTGACCAACGTCATGATCGCCGTGGCGGTGGTGTCGTGGCCCACCTACGCCCGCCTGATCCGTGCCCAGGTGCTGGCGCTGCGTGAGCGCGAGTTTGTGGAGGCGGCCCGCGCGCTGGGCAGTTCACAAAGTCGGGTGGCCTTCCGGCATCTGCTGCCCAATTCACTGGCCCCGCTGCTGGTGCAGGGCAGTTTCGACGTGGGCAACGCTATTCTGACCGCCGCAGGACTGGGATTCATCGGCTTCGGCGCACAACCACCCACGCCGGAGTGGGGCGCAATGGTCTCTGAAACCCGCAATTACATCGCGCAGGCCCCGTGGGCTTCCAGCGCCCCGGCGCTCGCCATCCTGGTGACGGTCCTGGCCTTTAATCTGCTCGGCGACGGCCTGCGCGACGTCTTCGATCCCAGAAAGGGGGTGTGAAGTTCGGAGACCCGGGAAAAGTTACTGGGTGACGGCGTATTGATGCTGAATCTCAGTGCTTCCTCAGATGGAAGGTCTCAATCGGAACGGCGTTTGGTGTCCTGAACGCAATTGATCTGCACTCGCGGCATGAGCCCAGCAGTCTTATTTCAACCGCGTGGGCACCTGGATGTCGCAGATGCTGAAATCTGCTCCCTTCTCTCGCCGCACCCGATCCACCAGTTGCGCGAAAGCTGGACCCTGCGTGTCCATCATCTCGACGACAGGCCGCTCGCCTTCCGGCAGATCGGCAGCCACCTGAACGCGCTGCATGATGTCCGGGTTCGTGGGGGGTTCCCCAGCGATCACTGAGGTCACCACCTCACGCCCGATGACTGCGTTGCCCCACGCGGTGTACTGCAGGCCCAGCCGGAATGAAGACGCCCCACGCATAAAGAAGATCTCGCTGTTGGCGCTGTCCTGGGCCTCGCCCCGGCCCATCCCCGCCGTGCCGGGGCAGTACGCGCCCCACGCCTGAAAGTCCGGTACGTTGCGCCGCCGGGTTTCGGCATCCGATACGGTCAAGATCGGCATGGTCCCCAGGAAACCGGCATTGCCGTCGCTGGTCTGGGTGACCTGTCGCCAGACTGTTTTGGCAGGCAACCTGGCTGAGAACTCGGGTTCGAGATTCGGATAGGTGGACGTTCCCCCATCTTTGTTGTCGGGATTGCCTGTCTGGACGACAAAGAGATCAATGACCCGGTGGAACTGCAGGCCGTCGTACACCTTCTCGCGGGCCAGGAGCTTGATGCGCTCGACGGCCTTGGGGGCCAGGTCCGGGCGCATTTCGACAATCATGCGTCCTTTGGTGGTGTCGAACACCAACAGGTTCTGCGGATCGATGGGCACCCAGCGGGCCTGAGTCTGCATGGACTGCATTGGAGCACACGACGCGAGCAGGACCGGACCCAGCCACCACGCAGCTTTTTTCATGACCCAGTATTGGGGTTAGGGGAAGGCCCGTCAATGCGACGTTGAGCTGGCTTTACTTCTCACCCTTGGCCGACTTGGCTTTCTTTGCGCGGGGCCGCTTGGGTTTAGGCGGCGCGGGGTCTTTCCCGAAGGCGCTGGCACTGATCTGCCGCCAGTAGTCGCCGTGGACGCGTAGGTCCAGTGGCGTCAGGCTCTCCCCAAACACAGGTTCTGCCCACAGTTGTACCGTCAAGCCCGCCGCCTCCAGTGCTGTGACGATGGCCCCAAAACGCGGGCTGGGACTGGGTGTGGTGGCCACGGTGTCGGCCCCGTGCGCTTGGGCGAAGCGGATCACCTCGGCGGCCACATCACCACGCAGAACGTGGACAGGCAGAGCCTCGACGCATTCGTGAATAAAGGTCTGGCGTTTGGCGCTGATGGTCCAATCCTCCAGGAGTTGATCGTCCCAGACGAACACGGCAGGTCCCTCGGGGTAGGCGGCCAGCGCCTCATTTGTCGGCGAGAGGCGATCACCATGCACCCACACCACCGCACCAGAGATGGTCTTGGGGGTGGGCGGCGGCTCCCAGGGAACGGCCTTTAACCTCGCAGGGTCCAGTTGACCGCTCTCACTGGGGGCAGCTTCTTTACCCTCGAACAGCCGCTCTGAAAGAGCGGCGTAGGTGGCATCAAAGGGACAGCCCGCGTCTGCCAGGGGACAGGCGGCGCAGTAACGGTCCCCGGCGTATTTGATGAGGTTCCCCCGGTTCCACAGGTACGGGTACGAACGCCAGGTGCTGGCGACCCACTGCCAGCCCAGATTGTTTGACGACGGATCGCCGTCTAGGAGGTGGGTGATGAACCACGACGCCCCGCCCTGCCACCACACCCGGCGGTGGTGAACGACGTAACTGGCCAACCACATCCGGATGTGGTTGTGCAGGTAGCCCGTCTCGCGCAGATCCTGGGACCAGCTATCGATGCAAACCGCCCCGGTCGTGCCGTTCGCGATATCAACGGGAAACTCACGGCTGTAATCAGAGGCAGGTAGCCCCGTCTTGTACGGCTCGAAATCCTGCCAGATCAGGTCACCCACCTCGGCGTAGACGCGCACGGAGTAGTCCCGCCAGCTCAACTCGTTGACGTATTTCCACACGCGGCTTGGGGCGGTGTCCGGCGCGTGAGTCAGGGCGGCGTCCCGAACCTCGGCCAGGGTCAGGACGCCGTGGCGCAGGTAGGGTGAGAGGCGGCTGACATGGCCGTCCAATTGGGAGCGGTCTCGTCCATAGGTCACCGGGTCAATGACAGCCAATGCCTGGAGTGCTGCGTCCCGCCCGCCACGCGCGAATCCCTGGTGCTGTGGATCACGGGCGAAGACGTCCGGGAACAGCTTGGCGGGCGGCACATCCCGCAGGCTGGTGGGCAGGGAGGCAGGCGACTTGGGCATCTCCTGAAGTGTGTCATCCCGCGAAGGTACCCACGGTGTCCCGAAGCGCAGCTTGGTCTCTTCTCACGGCTCCACTCGGAGTGGAGATCCGGCGGCGACATTTTTGTACGCCAAGAAAGATGAAGACGTTCTGGCTGTCGACGGGAAGACTGTCAGCCATGACAGTGTCAGCGAATAATGTTCATGGCCCGGTTGTACATTGCGCCCTGCGCCTTCTCCTGGCTCTGGATGCGGTAATGCACTTCCTCTGCCCCCAGCTTATGGCCCGAGACGTCCACGAAGTGGAGGTCACCTTCATGCCGGAGGTCAAGGAGGTGTTCGACCAGCCGGATGAAATCTGCTGAAGTGTCCGGGGTGTTGAGCAGTCGCTTAAAGGTGCTGAACGACAACTGACACCCATCCCCTTCCCCCTTCGTCCTGCCTTGGTATTGGGGGTAGACCACGCGATGACAGGCCGGACAGGGCATGGAAAGCCCGATCTGCTGTTCATAGATGAGCCACTCTGCCTGACAGTTCCGGCACATCATGATCACGTCTGGCTGGTCCCGGTCGAGCGGCTGGAAAGGCATCACCTCACCGTACCAGGTGGTCTGTCCCCAGGCGTTGCATCTTGCGTCACGGTGATGGGATCACTCAGACCGCCCGAGGCCGTTTTCCCACCCGTGTCGGCGCGATCTGCCGCAACGCGTCCAGCAACCCGCAGTTTCTTAGCCCGTTCACTACCAGCGGGGCAGGGCAGCTTTGCTTGTGGTTGCCGATCTGCTCGTCCTGTCTGATGTCGTGCAGCACGCGGGCCATCAGGTGCGCCACATCGTCACTCCAGTCCTGACCCTGATCGTGAGCACGCAACGTTTGCCAGATCAGCCAGTACCAGAAACGCAGATTCTGCGCGTTGTAGCCTCAATCGCCCGAAAACCCCCGTTAAGGCCGCAAGCGTGATCTGGCAAGTTCGCAGAATGCCTCATGTGCGAAATGCTGAGAGCCTTGATTCTCTCGCCTCCAGTCACTCAGCTCCCTACCTGAACAATGCGGTCATACGCGCCGGGATCGGTGGCCCCCTCAGTAGAGATCACGAGAACGCTACTGCCGGAATGAACCCCCAGTGCCTGCCGGGTAACATGATCATCGCCGAACAGTTCGAGCAGGCCCCCAGCCCCGGCAGCCCCGCTCTCGCCTGAAACCACGCCGTCCTGGGCCAGCAAACGCATCGCCTGTTTCGCCCGCCCGTCAGAAATGGCAACAGACGCACTCAGGCCACCCTGGAGCAGCGGCCAGGCCAGCGGCGAAGTCTGGCCGCAGTTCAGGCCCGCCATGATCGAGACGTGTGGCCCAGGCACTTCAGTCAGGTGGCCCGCCTGAAGCGACCTCAGCACGCAGGCCGCCCTCAGCGGTTCCACTCCGACCACCTGCGCCTGACGCTGCGGACTGCGGTAGTGCTGGACAACGGCGGCGGCCAGCGAACCCACGCCCATCTGCGCCGCAACCAGGTCCGGTTGCGCGGCGTTCTGGGCCGTCAGTTGCGTCTCAACTTCCTCAAAAATGGTGCTGTAGCCGTCGATGACCCAGCCAGGAACGCGAGTATAACCGTCCCAGGCGGTGTCGCTGATCACGATGTGGGCGCGGTCGGCGAGCTGGGCGGCAGCCGCCACAGCCTCGTCGTAAGTGCCGGAGATAACTTGCACCGCTGCCCCTTCCTGACGGATCGCGTCGATGCGCGCGGCCACCATATCCTGCGGCACCAGAATCCGGGCGTTCAGATTCAGCCAGCGGGCCATGCGCGCAACGGCCCGTCCGTGGTTGCCGTCGGTGGCGGCCACCAGCGTGATCGGTCCGTGGCCCGCGAGCTGCGCGGCCAGTTCATCCAGCGTCCTCCACGGCGCAAATGGGCCGTAACGGGTCTCCAACTCACGAAAGGTGGCCCAGGAAGCCCCCAGAATCTTGTAGGCGGGCAGGCCCAGGCGGGAGGATTCGTCCTTGACCCAGGCGATCTGGACCCCCAGTGTGGCGGCCAGGGCGGGAGCGCGCACCAGTGGGGTTGGCGCGTAGCTAGGCAGGGAGCGGTGGAATGCCAGCAGTCCGGGCATGTCCTTTGGTGCAAAGGTTTCCACAGAAGGATTCAGGTACAGGGGGCTGATTTCAAACTGCTGGGTCATGATGGCTCCGGAGGTAACAGCAGGGGCGAAAGGCGGATCAGGCGCAGAAAGCGGTCAGGGTGGCCGTCAGAACCTCACGGCACTGCTGCACAGACGCGAGATCCACCCATTCTTCGGCGGCGTGTGCGCCCGCGCCGTGCGGCCCGAAGACCACGGTGGGAATACCTGCCCCGGCCAGCAGCGCCGAGTCCATCCAGAAGCTCAGGCCAATCTGCGCGGGGGGCTGTCCCAGAACCTGCTTTGCCTGCTGCAAAATGGTCTGCACGATGGGGGCGTCAGCGGACACTCCAAACGCATCACGCACCATCAGAACGCGCTGCTCAGCTTGAAAATTGCTGTCGTGGCGCAGGGGTGAGAACAGCGCCTGCCACTCGGCCTCGATGTCTGCCAGGGTTTCGCCCGGCAGGGTGCGGCGCTCGACGTGCAGGGTGCAGCGCTCCGGGTAGCTCGACAGTTCCTGACCACCCTGGATCAGCGAGGCATGCACTGAGGCCTGGCCCAGCAGCGGGTGGCCCGGTCTGGATTCCAGGTTGCGTTGCAGGGCTTCCAGACCGCCCAGCACCCGGCCCATCTGCACGATGGCGTCGTTGCCGAGGTCTGGCCGTGACCCGTGTGCGGCCCGTCCATGGGTGGTGACCTCGTGCCAGGTAAAGCCCTTGTGCGCCACGCACAGGTGCAGGCTGGTGGGTTCGGTGACGATGGCGGCGTCGGCACGGACCTGCCTCAGCACGGACTGCATACCCAGGCTGGCATGTTCCTCGTCGGCCACAGCGGTCAGAATAACGTCGCCCCGCAGCTTGGCCCGGCTGGCATCAAGCAGCGCCAGTAGACAGGCGGCCAGACCACCCTTCATGTCATAGCTGCCCCGGCCAGACATTGTGCCTTCCCGGATGACTGGTTCCAGGGGGGTTGCCATGTTGTCAGTGCCGACAGTGTCGAGATGGGCGTTGAGGAGCAGTGAGCGTCCACCCCCACTGCCGGGCACACGGGCAATCACGCTGAGGCGTCCGGGCGCAGCCTCATCCAGCTTTGCTTCGATCCCACGCTCGTGCAACCAGGAGAGGACAAATTGCGCCAGTTCAGCCTCGCCTGCCGCGCCCGGCACCAGGGAGGGATTCACTGAGTCGATCCGAATAAGTTGGGCCAGGAGCTCAGCCACAGATTCCGTCATAACTGATATATTACATATTACTCGGCGGAGTTGGTAGCATCTGGTATGCCCCTTCCAGATGCGCCCCTCAGACCGATCCGGCGACTCGCCCGTGAGGACGTGTATGACCAGCTCAGCCGCTGGATTATCGAGGGGGTGTTGCAGCCCGCCGAGCCGCTCCGCGATCAGGACATCGCCGAGCGCATGGGCGTGAGCCGCACGCCAGTTCGGGAGGCGCTGCGCCGTCTGGAAGACGAGGGTCTGGTGGAAACGGCTCTGAACCGCTGGACGCGCATCTCGCCCCTGGACCCCGCCCGTGCCGCCGAGCTGTATCCAGTCATTGAGGTCCTGGAAACGCTGGCGCTGCATCTGGCACTGCCCCACCTTGGCCCAGAAGCATTTGAAACGCTTGGAGCCATCAATGGGCGGCTGGGGCAGGCGCTCCTGGCGGGCGATGCCCGCTCAGCCGTACAGGCCGATACCGACTTCCATGCCGTCTGGATCACCCGGGCTGACAATACCGAGCTGCAGGGAACGCTGCATACACTGAAACGCAAATTGCAACGGATCGAACTGGCGTATTTCGATCATCAGGCCTCAGCGCAGGCGTCAATCCACGAACATGCCGCTTTGGTTGAGGCGTTGCAGGCAGGCCAGATGGCTGCGGCAGAATCGGCGCTGAGGCAAAACTGGCAAGGGAGTCTCCAGCGGCTTGGAGTCCAAATGAGGAGCTAATTCGAATGGTGGAATAGCTTGGGCAGGAAGGCTTCGTCGATAGCGTACGTGTAAGGGGCAATGTGAGATCCGGCAAGTGTTTGCCTGAGCAGAACTCGGGCCAAGGACCACTGCAACAGCGACATCACTCTGCTGGTGGCGATCATCGCCACCTGGAACACGGTGTATCTGGGGCAGGCGGTATCTGTGTTGAGAGCAGAAGGAATGGACATCCCAGACGAACTAGGGGTGGTTTAAGGAAGCTGCTACAAAACGCAAAGTGGAAATTCTGCCCTCTCAGCCATATTTCCTCTGTGAAAAAGATTTTTCCGAGAGTACCGATAACGCAAACGGCATTCGCACTTTGGGAGGAGGTAGATTTCTACCCCTTCCCCACGCCAGTTTTGGAAGCGGAAGGCTATCGGAAGTGCCGCCACTGTCTAGAAGCGGTACTTTTCTCCCCACTGCCTGTGAAATCGCTTCACTTTGCGCTTGGTGACAGCCTCCTTAGATTCCCCCCAAACGGGGTGAGCTGAGACTTCCTCCAGAAACCTGCGCTAAGGGCAAAACCTTGTGTCTATTAATGATCCGGCGAATCACTCAAAACTATATTGAAGGCGTGCTGGACAGGTTTCCCGAGAGATTCAGCTCCAATCATCGAATGCCCGACTGGAGTCAATCGGCGCGGAGAAAGGTTCAGTTGAATCTTTCGGGAACTACTCTCCCAGCCGCAAGAATCCAGATTGCTCATGTCCTTAGCGCAGGTCTCGGTTCCAAGTCTTGCGTCGCCCTAAGCCCTAGTCATCAATGGTTCGGACAGTTTTGACGAAAAGTAGGGGTGGCCCAAAAAACGGGTCTCCGGTAGGGTGAGGTTCTCAAGCCCACACCCAAGGAGACCCAATGACTATTTTACCTGTGCTGCTCACCCTGCTCAATCTCCCCGCTGCCCAACAGCGTTTTTTCCTCCACCTGATGCCGGTGTGGCAGGCCATTCCTGGCCGAATCAATGCCCTGAATCTCAGCCGTTACAGCGGACTCCACGAACGTACCTTCCGCCGATGGTTTCAAAAGGCCCTCCCGTGGAATACGCTCCAATGGAGCG